>JALRJZ010000231.1 GCA_023261045.1 Akkermansiaceae bacterium | reverse complement strand
AAGCTTCTGGGAATCACCGAATCCCCCGAGCTTTTTGAAATCGTCGACGAAGACTACCGCCCGACCGGAAAATTCCCCGAGGTGCCACAGGAAGTTCGCAAAAAAGCGAGAGTGACGATTCTCGTTGAATGGGGAGAGGGAGATCAAAAAAAAGTCGTTCCCGTCAGCGAGATGATTCACTTTATCAACTGGCCAGACAGCACCCAATCGGGCTTGCAGCCAAATCAAGAAGTGACCCTCGATGACCTGAAGCTTTCCTCGATGAAAAATGATCCCTGGCTTTCCACGGGGTCTTACATTCACGAAGGCAAACTCAAAGCGGAAGTTCTTCAGATTGTCGCTGCAATTTACACCTCTCAACAAGCACTCCTCAATTACCCGGGCAAGGGGCGCCTCAACGGAGACGTCTGGATTCCGAATCAAAAAGTTGTTCCTGAAGAAGGAACTGAAGTAAAAATCATCATCAAACCATCTCAATTATGAACCCACTCATCTTCGTTGCATTTGTTACCATCACAACCGTTTCTCTGGCAGCAAAGAATCTTCACCTCTCGCTCAAGTTAGAGTCACAGCAGACGATTCAAAAAGGCGTCGCCTACCTTTTAAAAAACCAGCAAGAGGATGGCCACTGGGGTGATCCCAATTTGCCTGCTTTTACCGCATATGCCCTCAAAAGCATCATCATGGATCCCGCTTACGATGCCAAAAATCCTCCAGCTCAGGTCAAGAAGGGCTTTGATTGGCTTCTCGCCCAACAAAAGGTTGATGGTGGGATTTATGGGAAAGGAATGGCCACTTACTGCACCTCTTCGGCCATCATGGCCCTCTACGGCGCGGACCCCATCAAATACAAGGAAGCGATTCTCAAAGCCCGAGGGTTTCTGGTTAATCAACAGACCGACTGGGGGGTCAAAGGCGAGAATGACACCGACTTTGATGGAGGAATTGGCTACGGAGGAACGTATGCCCATTCTGACCTCTCAAACACCCACCTTGCTCTCGAGGCTCTCTATCACACTCGAGTCCTGGCAACTGATTCAGGAGCAAAGAAAGTCCAAGAATTGGATTGGGGGGCTGCCCTCGCCTTTGTCACCCGCTGCCAAAATCTCCAAGAAACCAATGAGGGAGAAAAAACCGGAAACGACGGAAGCTTCGTCTATTTTCCCGGAAACTCAAAAGCGGGAGAAGTTGTTGATAGCAAAACAGGCCGAATTGCCCTCAGAGGTTATGGATCGATGTCCTACGCGGGGCTTCTTTCCCTGGTCTACTCCGATCTCGACGCTTCCGACCAACGAGTCAAAGCGGTTGTTTCGTGGATCAAAGACAACTACACCTTAGACGAAAATCCCGGACTCGATGGGCAGGGGCTTTATTATTACTACCACTCGATGGCCAAGAGTTTGGTTGCCGCAAATCTCTTAAGCTTACCTGCTAAAAATGGTCTCGAAATCGATTGGCGCTCCGAGCTTGTCGCCAAAGTCATCAACAAGCAACGGGATGATGGATCTTGGATTAATGACCAAGCAAGCCGCTGGCTCGAGAATGATGCCATCCTCGTCACTTGCTACGCCCTCATGACTCTTCAACAAGTCCACGGAACCTTGAATTAAATTTTGATGCGTTAACGGCGCGGCTTGAGGTCCGTAAAACGCACTAAGGCATCTCCTCCTCCGCTCCATGGTCCACTGAAACGAGAACGGTGAGAGGTCTCGGGAAAAAGATATCCGGGGCCTCGGTCTTCTTCTCTCTTCGATCTGAGGACATTGATGACGATGATCAGGAGGAGCAACAAGATGACGGAAATCACGACCACCCGCTGCACAAAAAAACCTGGTGACCCCGTGATGGAGCTCAATGCACTCCCGCCAGAAAGGTCTTGTTGGTTGCGATACCGGCTTTCCAGAGCATCTAATTCCACCGCAAGTTCCAAAGCTCCCACCATCACTCGAACATCCTGATCGGGCTGCAAGAAGGCCCTCCTCATTGCCTCCTGAGTCGCCTGCCTCATTTCATCCTCACTCGCAGCCGCTAAGCGTTTTGCCCCCTCGGCTGCACACCAAGGCGATTGAGCGTCTCCAACGACATGGAGAATGACCCCCCAAGTCTCTCCCTGCGCCCATTTGCGCCCCAAACGCCTCGCTAAACTCTCGGATCCGTCGGTAGGACGCTGCGGAAGGACGGCCACAAAGATGGGGGCTTTCGATTGTTCCTTTCGCTCCACAAACCTTTGTTCGAGTTCGGCTTTTTTGGAAACTTCTAGCCAACCCATGGGATCATAAACCCCTTTGGCAGGGGGCTCACCCATGGCACTGAGAGGGTCCTGCGCAAACAAGCATGAAAGGCCTGAGAGCAAGCAAAGAAAGAAGGCTTTCAAGCGCGTCATCTTCTTCCTCCCTTCCTTGACCAAAAACGCCGACGTTTTTTGAGTATCTTCTCAGCACGAGCGGCACTGCTTTCGAGTAATTCTTCTAAGCCCTCAACAAAGTTGAACACGCCAGCTTCATAATCCTTCTCTAAGAAAAGCTCTCTTTCATTCCACAAAAGTTCCTCCAAACTCGCATCTGACAGGAAGGGTTCGATGCCATATCCTTTCGTCACACTGGCGCGAGCGTTCTGATCATCAAGAGCAAGCAAGACAGTCCACGCTCGACGTTGAGCTTCCGTTTCAGAGTAGACTTTACTGGCATTAAAAAACCAAAATCCAAACTCTCTTGGATCCACTTCCGCCAACAAATCCACGATACAAATCGAAATGCGAACCTGCGGGAAATCCGATTCTAAGTCGTCGAGAACCTGATCAATTCTACCCCTAGAACGCTCAGGCAAATACCCATGAGGGTCAACATAGCGTTCCAAATCAGGGGCATCAAAGACATACTTATCAACCAATCGCTTTCCCGAAAAATGACACCTCGGGCACTGCTCCACTGGAGCAGAGACACTGAAATAACAGCCAGGGCAGACCATGGGGCTCTGTGCAAAATCTTGAGCGTTCAAAATTTCACGACCTAGGAGAGCCTTGGGGTCATTTCTCATGAGTTATTCTTCAGCCCTTAGCGTGACTGATCTGCCGTGCGCATGCAATCCTTCGATTTTAGCGAAGTGTTCGACCACTTTTTGCGATTTGATGACAGCGGTCTGATCCATCCTGACGATACTTGCTCGCCGCTGGAACTGATCAGCCCGGAGCCCCGAAAAAGAGCGTCCTGAGCCCTCGGTGGGAAGGGTATGGCTTGGTCCAGCGAGGAAATCACCCACCGCAACGGCTGCGTAATTACCAACATAAATTGCCCCTGCAGTGCGCACTTGCTCCAGCCATTTTTCTTCATCCCGAGCAACCAAAATCAAGTGCTCTGGCGCCCAGTCATTGACGATTGAGATGGCTTCTTTCATGGATTTCACAAGAAGCATGAATCCCGCTTTCTTGAGAGCTTTAGCTGCAATTTGCTTCCGTGGAGTTTCGGCGAGTTGCGTTTGCAACTCCGCCTGCACCTCTCGCAAAAGCTTTTTCGAAGGAGTGACAAAGCCGACAACCGAATCAGGACCATGTTCCGCTTGGGCGAGAAGGTCGGCTGCCAAAAACCGTGCATTTCCTGTGGCATCAGCCGCGATTAAAACCTCACTGGGCCCTGGCAATAAATCAATCGAGACGGCTCCAACCATTTGACGTTTTGCTTCAACGACGTAGCTATTACCCGGTCCAAACACTTTATCCACCGGAGCAATCGTTTTTGTGCCAAGCGATAATGCGGCGACTCCCTGTGCACCCCCTGCTTTATAAATCTCAGTGGCTCCAGCCGACTCGAGAGCGTAAAGCAGGTCTGCATTAACCTCCCCATTAGGCCCGGGAGGAGTGGCCGCAACGATTTGCGCTACGCCAGCGGCTTGGGCAAAGCCCGCCGTCATCAAAGACGTGGAAACCAGCGGGGCTTTTCCTCCAGGGACGTATACTCCCACGCGGTCAAAGGGAACAAAGCGCTCGCCAACAATGGCCCCTTGTGGATTTTTCGTAGACCAATTCTTCCGCAAACTTTTTTTAGCGAAAGCGTGAATATTTCGTAAAGAAGCAGTAACCGCCTCTTTGGTCTCCTGACTGACTTGATTTCTTGCGGCCT
>JALRJZ010000230.1 GCA_023261045.1 Akkermansiaceae bacterium | reverse complement strand
AATCGAGCGAATACTCTTCGCTATCTCTTCCCTAGAAAAAGAATTCGACCTTGGAATCATTCTCAAAGGCATTGCCAATGATTCCCTCTCACAAAAACAACAACTTGCAGCTGTTGAAACCATCGCAAAAATCGGCAATGAGCAGGAACTCCAAGCACTCTTAGAACTCACAAAAACCAAGGGCGCTCTTAAATCTCAAATACTTGGAAGCTTAATTTCATCATACGAAATCCGAAAGATAAGCCCTAAAGGAGATCGAACGATCATTCTCGACGACCTGGATCCAGACCAAACAGAAATCTTCGACAAGATTGCAAAACTCATCGGTTACTGGAAAATCGAAGAGGGACGAAAGCGACTCATAAACTTCTTTGAGAGTCCCTCAGTGAAAGAAGAAACTCGGACTGCGGCCATCCAAGGCATTCGCCTTTATGGAGGCAAGCAAGCCCTCACTTATCTTAAAGCGCAGACTTCATCGGACGCTTCGCCCCATTTACGATCTCATGCGGTTCGAGAGCTTTCCATTCTCAATCCTACCATCGCCGCACAATCAGCCGTCACCCTCTTAAGTCAAGATGATGGCAATGATCATTTAAATCTCTTCGAGCTTTTTTTGAGAAATCCGAAAGCCTCGACTGCTCTCGCCAACGCCCTCGCAGACAAAAAGCTAGCAGCAAATGTTGCGAGTAAGGGACTTCAGAGAGCGGGCACATCTGGAAAACCTCCAGAAGATTTGATTTTAGCACTCCAGAAGGCAGGCAATCTGAAGCCCATGGCTCAATCCCTTTCAGCCTCTGAAATGAATCAGCTTGTTGCTCGTGTTCTTCAAGAGGGTGACCCCACTCGTGGTGAATCAGTCTATCGACAAGAGAGCATGCAATGTCTCGCCTGCCACGCTATTGGAGGCGTGGGCTCACCAATCGGCCCTGACCTCGTGAGCATTGGGGCGAGTGCCCCCATCGACTACTTGGTGACATCACTTTTAAATCCAAACGACAAGATTAAGGAAGGCTATCACACCACCTTAATTACTCTAAGAAATGGAGACACCTTCACGGGCACTCTATTGAGCGAAGAATCATCATCAGTTTCACTTCGGAAATTTGACGGACAGGTGATCGCAATTCCCAAGGCCGAAATCATTGAGACCACGATTAGCCCCGTTTCAATGATGCCACCAGGCCTCACAAGTAGTTTACGAGAAGATGAGTTCATTGATTTGATTCGATTTCTCTCTGAACTCGGCAAGGAAGGTCCTTTTAAAACCTCACCCCGATCCTTCGTAAGAAGATGGCAAACTCTCCAACCTCATGAACGAACCCGTGACGCCATCGGCCATTACGGCCCGAAGATCTTTGCGGAGCGATTTGAACAATATCAATGGACTCCTACCGTTAGCCGAGTCAATGGTGAGATCTTACCTACAGAACTCCCTCTAGTCGAGGTACGTGGTCGAAATCGGTGGGGAGTCTTACGCTTCGGTCTCAAGCAAGAACTCAAGGGTGATATCCAGCTCCAGATCAACGAAACTCATCTCCTGCATCTCTTTGATGGGGAAAAAGAGATCGATTTACCCAAACGTGGCCCGGCTTCCATAACGATCAAAGCTGGAGGTCCTGCAGACCGTTTTACCATCGCGGCAAACTCCGTCTACCGGCCTCAGCCCATCAAAGTCGAAATAACCAAGCCTTAACATCCCTTCAACCATGAGATTCTTAACCTTAATCATCCCAACCAGCATGATTGCCTTTTTGCTGGCCGCGAATCAAAAATCTAACCCAGCATCTTCTTACCATCGGCAGATATTAAGTCAGGGTGTTTATACCGAGGGGGCTTCGTTTGGAGATGTGAATCGTGATGGCCACATTGACCTCCTTGCCGGGCCCCTCTGGTTTGAGGGGCCTGCCTTTCAGGCCAGCCATCGATACCGGGCCGGCGAAGCAGTTCCGGCGAAGGGATACGCACACAACTCTTTTCAGAGCTGGATTTTCGACGCCAATGGGGATGGACGTTCAGATATCTTTCAAGTCTCTCATGATGGGGTTTTTCACCTCGATCTTTATCTCCAGCCAGAGAAAGCATCGGAGCGTTGGCCCATGAGTCGTGTTGCTCAGGGGATTGGCAACGAATCACCCGAAATGGCCGATATTAATGGAGATGGAATCCTTGAATTGATTGCGATGAAGGAGGGTCGTTTTGGTATTTTTTCACCAAACAAACAGGCACCGACCGACCCCTGGGTTTTTCACCCAATCTCGGAGAGTCGCACTCAATCCCCTTATTATCATGGTCTAGGATTTGGTGATTTAAACGGGGATCAACGAACCGACATCATTGAAAAAAATGGTTGGTATGAAGCACCAGAGAATCCTCTCAAAGGAGATTTGTGGAACTTTCACCCCTTTGAGTTTTCCAAACAAGGTGGCGCTCAAATGCTCGTGTTTGATGTTGATGGCGATGGTGATCGAGATGTGATTACAAGTCTTGCGGCACATTCATGGGGACTTGGCTGGTATGAGACAAGCATTCAGACAGACGGAACACTCACCTTTAAAAAGCATGTTCTCATCCCAGAGGATCAGAAGCCCGGCATTAGCGGGGTTTCATTTTCTCAGGCTCACGCATTAGCAGCAGGAGATTTCAATGGAGATGGGCTGATGGACTTCGCGACAGGAAAGAGATACTGGGCCCACAATGGTCGTGACCCTGGAGCCGAAGGCCCCGCGGTTCTCTACGTTTTTGAAGCGTCAAAAACTTCAGACGGCATTCACTTCACCCCCCGTCTGATTGACGAGGACTCTGGAGTTGGCACACAACTGGCTGTCGCCGACCTTAATGGCGATGGCCAAACAGATCTCGGAGTCGGCAATAAAAAGGGCGTCTTTATCTTCAAAAGTCGACCCTAACTTAACTCAATGTCACTGATCTCATTCACCTTCTCTCTGAGAAGCGGGTAACGATCTAAATCAGGATCCTCATCAAGAAGGCGCTGAGCTCTCGCCCTACAGTCACGAATGAAGGCAACATCTGTGAGATACTCGCTAAAGCGGAGAGAACCCGCCCCACTCTGATTGGTCCCAAGGACCTCACCAGGCCCTCTCATTCTCAGATCGTGCTCTGCGAGCTTAAAGCCATCGCGCGTCTGTGCCAGCACGTTCAACTTCTCAACTCCATCGGGAGATTTTCCATTGGTGACCAAAATACAGTAGCTCTTGTGCTCACCCCTTCCGATTCTTCCCCGCAATTGATGCAGCTGCGCTAAACCAAAACGCTCTGCATCAAAGACAACCATCACACTTGCATTCCCCACATCGACTCCCACTTCAATCACACTTGTTGAAACCAACACCTCTGTCTTTCCAGTTCGGAAACGATCCATGATCTGCTCTTTCTCAGCAGCATTGAGCTTGCCATGCAAGAGTCCCACTTCAAAACCTTTGAGGCGTCGTTGCCACTTGGGAAACTCTTCAATAACCGATGCCGCTTTTATACTCTCACTTTCCTCTACGAGCGGATAAACGAGATACACCTGCCGCCCCTTCTCAAGCTCCCCCTTTAAAAATGATGTCATATCCGAAACCTTCGGTTTCACTCGAACACCTGAAATAATGGCACCCCGACCTTTTGGAAGCTCATCCAGAACCGAAACATCTAAATCTCCATACAAGGTTAAAGTTAGAGTCCGAGGAATGGGAGTGGCTGTCATGACGAGGACATCGGGCATGACTCCACGACGGATTAGACTTCCACGCTGGGCGACCCCAAAGCGATGCTGCTCATCAATAACAATAAGCCCAAGATCCCTAAAGACAACTTGATCAAAAATCAAAGCCTGAGTGCCAATCACGATTGAAGCGCAATCCAAATCTTCTTTTTTATCTGAAGTTGCCAAACCAACCTTGACTCCTATTGGAGCCAACCATTTCTGGAATGTGAGATAGTGTTGCTCTGCTAAAATCTGAGTTGGAGCCATGAGTGCACCTTGGCAACCTGAATCAATTGCCATCAGCATTGCACACATCGCGACAAAAGTTTTACCACTCCCCACATCTCCCTGTAAAAGCCGGTTCATAGGAGCTAGATCTCTCATGTCAGCAATGATTTCTTTGACGCATTTTT
>JALRJZ010000022.1 GCA_023261045.1 Akkermansiaceae bacterium | reverse complement strand
GATGACTTCGTTGATGACTGCGCGAGCCGTTTCAATGTCACAGTCGTAACCAATTCCAAAACTAAAGTCGACGCGGCGTTCGGAGAGCGCCGAATAGTTGGTAATCGAATCATTTTGCAGCAATCCATTTGGAATGTGAATCAGCTTGTTGTCTCCGGTGACTAGTTGAGTTTGAAAGATTTCAATTTTATGGACTTTGCCAATAAATCCTTGGGCTTCAATCACATCTCCTACTCTAAAAGGTCGGATGATCAGCAGCACGACCCCTCCAGCGAAATTCTGTAAAGTTCCGCTGAGCGCCATGCCGATGGCGAGGCCCATGGCTGCGAAAATCGCCGCAAAAGACGAAGCTTGTACTCCTGCGGTGGTGACCGCTGAGACGACCACTCCCGCTTTGATGAGGATTTTTACAAGAGACGAAAGAAAGGGTTTGAGCGTGGGATCAATTTTTCGGTTATCAAGAGCCCGTTCTAGAAGCGCCCCAAGAAGACTGGCGATTTTCCAACCGATAAAAAGTGTGAGAATCGCGAGAAAGAATTTGGGACCCCAGATCTCAGCCTGGTTCCATAGGAAATCGAGCAGCTGATTTGGATTGGTGAGGGAGTTGGCAAGGATCTTCACGGCAGAATCGAACCCAGAAGTCTCAGCAATGTCACGGATAAATGGAGATCGAAGTGCCACTTCGCTGACGAAACCACTTTTTTGTGGAACCCCTAGGGAGACTTTTTAAGTTCAAAGGTATCAAAAAGGCGGCCATCTAGATCGTAGGCTTTATACACGAGAGTATTCCCATGAACCCAGACCATGGCGTAGTGGTGACCTCGGCGAACAATCTGGGTAAATGGGGTTCGGAAAGGTCCTGCGGATTCTAGGTGACCACCCCCTCCTCCAGTAATGAGGTGGATGGTGCCATTTTTCTCAACGGGCTTGTCCTGGTTGATCGGCCAAGTTCGTTCGTAGGAATGGATGTGCCCATTCCAAATGATGTCGACTCCATGTCGGTGGGCGAGGTGAGCGAGGTGGCGAGCATTGAGATCGCCGTAGGTACTTTTATTAGTTTTCCAGAGATCGCCATAATCATTCTCATCAGTCGTATAAGCGGGTTGATGATGGCAGAGTATCTTCCATTTCTCTTGCGAATTTTTGAGCTCTTGTTCGAGCCAAGTGTACTGTTCGGAGCCTGGGGCACATTTTTTGTTGGTATCGATCATAAAGAACCGAGCATTACCATACGAGAAAGCGTAGTAATACTCAGGATCTGGAAGGGAGACGTAGTTGTAGTAATTGACTGAGTTTTGTTCGTGATTTCCTAACACAGGGAAGAAGCCAACTCGGGAGATGAGCGGCTCCATGCTTGAGAAGAAGTGATCTGTCCAGTGATCCTTGTTGTTTCCGGTGCTGACAAGATCTCCTGGGTGAAGCAGAAAATTAGGACGCTGAGACCAAGCCATTTCAGCGAGGGCACCAGAGACCTTTGGGTTTCCTTGGGTATCACTCATCACCGCAAATGCCCAAGGTGTCTGAGATCCTCCATCGGTTTGAAAAGTGCGAACCTCTGATTGAAGAACTTGGATCCCATCAGGTCCTTTTGCGCGCGATTCAGTGCGGTAAAAGTACTGCGTTCCGGGCTTGAGTTTTTCGATCCTTAATTCATGAATCGGTCCTCGGCTTACTTGCCCAAGGGTCTGCGAACAATCTGCTGTTTCACCATAGTAGAGAGATCCATCAGCTTGTTTTGAAGTTTCCCACATGACGGTGATGCCAGTCTGTGTTGGATACTGCAGATAAGGGGAGACAATGGAGGTTAAAGGGAGGCTCGAAGCGATGTCTTGGGGCTCTGCTTCAATCAATTTTGCGTTGTGGCTAAATTCATGGGCAATGCCCTCCTCGGTAGCGACATCTTCGTAAACTGTGGCTGAGATGAGTTCTCCAGAGAGAGGGTAGTTCTCATCTTGATCAGCATAACCCGCCACGGCGAGTTTGGGTTTTTCAGGGTAAATAATCGGCCCCCCCACAACATCGGTCGAGTTCTCTTTTTTTCCGTTGAGGTAGAGGGTGAGTGTTTCGCCATCGTAGGTCGCCGCAAGGTGGTAAAACTTATTGGGCACAAAGGGCTTTCGTGATCTTAGAATAACGATTTTACCATCTCCATCATCCGTTGCTTGGGTGGATAAAGTGATTTGGAAATGAGTTTGATCATAGCCGAGACTCCAGCCTTTTTCGAAACCTCCATTGTCTTCAAGTGAGCCAATGATTCCTCCATATCGCGTGCCTTGATGAATGCTACACCAGGTTGAAATGGTAAATGAGTCGCTTGGAAGCTTCTCTGCTCTTATGAGGGGAGTTTTTCCCGAACCGTTGAAGGCGAGTCCATTGTCAGTAGCCAGAGGGTTGAGCTCACGCAAAGAGAGGTCGGGACCGATTTGCGCTGTAAGTAGCCCGTCTTTGAGGAACTTCTTTTGGAAGCGATAGTTCAGCATTGGAACGGGCCCATCGTGAGCAAAGGCAACGAAAGGAATGAGACAAAGGATAAGTAGAAACCTCATTGTTAAGATCATTGTCTCGATCGAAAATGCTACAAGAATGAAATGAAAGGCTGTATGGCATCATTCCATGAAAAGGTTTTTGCTTCTTTTCTTGATCACGTTTTCTTCTCTCAAGTCAGAGCCGATTCATCTCATTTTTGATACGGATATGGGAAATGATATTGATGACGCAATGGCTTTGGCCATGATCCACGCGCTCCAAGACAAGGGCGCTGTCAAACTTCTTGCGGTGACTTCGACAAAGAATCATCCCCTGTCCACAGCCTTCATTGATTGCCTAAATACCTTCTATGGCCGCCCTGAGATTCCAGTGGGTGCGGTGAGCATGGGAGTCACTCCTGAGCAAGGGAGGTATTTAGGAATGGCAGAACTCAAAGATGCTCATGGGAGGTGGATTTATCCGAGAGGGCAAAAGAATGGTCACAAAACCAGGGAAGCCGTTGCCCTCTTGAGAAAGACCTTAGCATCTCAACCGGACCACTCGGTGACGATTGCGCAAGTTGGTTTTTTTACCAACTTATGTAAGCTTCTCGAATCTCAAGGAGATGATGTTTCGCCGCTCAATGGCTACCAATTAGTGCAAAAGAAAGTCAAAGAGCTTGGGGTGATGGCGGGAGCTTTCGAGGAAATTGATGGGAATGGGCGCTATCTAGAATACAATGTGAAGATGGACCTCTCCTCGGCGCAGTCTTTGGCCGAAAAATGGCCAGGCAAAATCATCTGGAGTGGTTTTGAGATTGGAATTGCCGCCCGTTATCCTTGGGAGAGTATTCAAAAAGACTACAATTATCTCTCCAAGCATCTCATCAAAGAAGGTTACCTCGCGTATTGTTCAAAAGGGGAGCATCGCCCCACGTGGGATCTCACGACAGTTCTCCAACTCGTCTATCCGGAGAGGGGCTATTTTTCTTTATCGGAAGTGGGAATGGTTCGCATTGAAGGTGACGCTTTTACCCGTTTTGAAATTGGCAAAGGGCAGCATCAATTGATCCGAATGGATGAAAAACAGGCGCTGCGTGTGCGGGAAGCCTTTGTCCAACTTTGCTCGACACCGCCTGCAGCTTTTCGCGGGAATTAGACGTTCTGAAGCATTAAGTCGATCCAGGGTGCCACGAAGTGCCCGCTGTCGTGATAGGTTCTCCCAGAGATGAGATTCCCATCAATCACGCAGGGTTCATTGACGTAAATGCCGCCACAGATTTCCAAGTCGAATTGACATTTCGCAACTGTTGCCATGCGTCGCCCTCGGACTCGGTCAGCTCGGGCGGGGATTTCTACCCCATGGCAGACACTCGCGATGGGCTTGTCATGATCAAAGAACCACTGGGTCAGTTTGATGAGGTCTTGATCTTCCCGGATGTATTCGGGAGCGCGTCCTCCGGAAAAGAAAATACCGAGATAGTCCTCGGGCGTGACTTCGCAAAAGGCGAGATCGGCTTTCAGTTGGTAACCCTCCCACTCGCGAGTGATTGTCCATCCAGGTCTGACCTCATGCATGACCATTTGATAGGTGCGTTTCTCAGGTGCAATCACGACGGGTGTGATTCCGGCTTCTTGGAGGCGAAAAAACGGGTAGAGGGTGTCGATCGTTTCCGAGGCGTCTCCAATCACGATGAGAGCTTTTTTGTCCATTTGGGAGAGCTTGACGGCAATCAAAGCATCTGAAAACTCAGAATTTCTAGACTTGTAACAAGATTGTTTACTGTGAGTGAGTCTTGTGATGAACGTGTTCTTTTGCGTCAAAGATGTGTCGATTAGAAACAACCTATCAAAAAAGGGGGGTATCGGGATCGCTTCTTGTATGCATTAACGTTGACAATTTTTAAGGGATAGTGGACCCGTTTGAAGTAATCACCATGCGCTTGATCTCTTATTGTTTCTCTTTTCTTGCGTGTTTAATCACGACTTCAAACGCGCTCACTTTGAGAGGATCCACGTATCGCGCGGAAAGTGTCCTGGGGCAAACAGTGACTATGGACGACCATTCAGAACTCCATCTGACGGGTCTTGGAAGCCCTCTTTCGGGATCGACAGTGCATCTCAATTCTGAGGATGCGTGGCTCCTTTTTCACTCCATCACACCAGCAGAGGTGATTTCTGGGCAGCTTTCGCGAGTCCGAGTAAACGGTCTCTTAGCCAAGGATGGAGTCAATGTCAGGGTTGTCCAGCATGCCCAAGGTAGCGTAGTCATTCCCCATGATGTTGATTTTCGTCCTCTCCGAGTCCACACCGCACAAAACTTCACGGGTCAATCCCGAGATCTTTCCCCGCATATCCTCTATCGAGGTGTGGAGTTAGGCGGATTTGCGCAAGCCATTCGATCATTTGTTCTGAAGCGAGGTTGGATGGTATGCTTTGCCAATAACGAAAGTGGCACCGAGAATAGCCGGGTTTTTATCGCACAAGATAGTGACCTAGAGATCCCTGTTTTGTCCTCGGAGCTAGACCGGAAAATTCGTTTCGTGCGTGTGGCACCATGGCGGTGGGTGAGCAAAAAAGGAACGTGTGATACGAGCCCTGATGAACTCAAAGCACAGTGGCACTACAATTGGAATATCAGTTTGAACTCAACCTCCAATTGGGAGTATGCTGCCATCAAGCAGCAACCCTACTGGCCGGGTCTTAATCACGATTGGAAAGCCCGTGGGGTCAATCACTTGTCAGGGTTTAACGAGCCGAATAATCCCGTTGAGGATGCTTATAAAAACCTGACGCCGCAGGGTTCCTACGAGAATGCGGCTGCTCGCTGGCCGGAGTTGCTCGGAACGGGCTTGCGCATTGGTGCCCCAGCGGTAACGGATGGGGGGCTTGGTTGGCTCAATGGATTTATGAGTGAGGTGAGGGCGGCAGGATACCGTGTCGACTATGTGCCGGTCCATTATTACCGAAGCTATTGGAACAAAACTGATCCCCAAGGTGCGGCCAACCAAATGTATAATTTTCTCAAGAGTGTTCACGATGCGACCAATCTTCCGGTATGGGTCACTGAGTTTAACAATGGCGCGAATTGGACAGACAGCGCGCATGATCCTTCCGCGTCTCAGAATCGCGATGCGGTTCAAGCGATGATTCGGATGATGGATAGTACACCATGGGTCGAAAGGTATGCGGTCTACAGCCGCGTGGAATGGTTTCGTCAGACTCATTACGATGATGGATCGATCACCCCAATGGGTGCAATGTATCGAGACCATCAGTCGCCGATTGGCCATCAGCAAGTCATTCCAAATATGGGCAAGACAGGCATCGCCTATTTTCCTTATGATGAAAGCACCCGAGATTCTTCAGGAAATGGAAACGTCTCTCTCACCTATGGCACCCCTTCCTTTGTGACGGGCAAAATGGGGCAAGCGATCTCTTTTGATGGTGACAATGATTATCTAAAAATGACCGGTCGCTTTGGAGATAGTGGAGATTTTACTTTTGCCTCATGGGTCAAATGGGATGGAGGTGGCAATTGGCAAAGGATTTTTGATTTTGGAGATGGGACTGATCGTTATCTTTTTCTGACACCGAAATCAGGATCGAATACCTTACGCTTCGCGATTAAAAACGGAGGCTCGGAGCAAATTGTTGAAAGTTCCGCGCTCTCTCTGGGAGTGTGGACTCATGTTGCAGTGAGTCTGAGTGGTAATACTGGGAAGCTCTTCGTCAATGGATCGCTTGTAGATACCAATACGAGTATGACGATCAATCCCTCTGATCTTGGAACGGAAGCGAACTATCTTGGCAAAAGCCAGTTCGCCGCTGATCCCCTCTTTGATGGAAGTCTGGATGAGCTTAGAATCTATAACTATGCTCTGGCTGATTCTGCGATTGCGGGACTAGCTTCGAGCGTTCACCCAGAGTTTTCTCGCGATGCGGATCCAGATCTTGCGACTGCTTACCTCACTTTCGTGGGTTCTGTCGCTCAGCGAGTGACGGGGGGCGTTGGGCCCCTTCGTTTTGAAAAGGTGGATGGTCCGGGCTGGCTTTCCTTGGGCGCGGATGGAAGTTATACGGGATTACCACAATTGGAGGATATCGGACTCAATGAGGTGTTGTTGAGAGTGACGGATCGAAACGGCAATCAGGACACCGTGATTTGGCTCATTGACGTGGCTTCGCCCGATCCTGTGGCAAGGTTTTCCTACGAAAATCAATTTGAGGATGTCTTAGGCAATGTGAATGGACAATTCGTTGGGAGTGCAACTTTTGGTCTCGGCTACGAGGGGCGTGGTCTCCAGTTTGATGGAGTCGATGATCATCTGGTTCTCGGTCAAGGAATCGCCTCCTCGGACCAACTCACCATTGCCTCTTGGGTCAAATGGAATGGAGGGGCTGTTTGGCAGCGGATTTTTGATTTTGGCAACGGCACGGATTCCTATCTCTTTCTCTCTCCCAAGTCCGGATCAAATAGGCTTCGCTTTGCCATAAAAAATAGCGGGGCTGAAGAGGTGATCGAAGCTCCTGCGTTGCAGGCTGGAGTCTGGACCCATGTTGCTGTGACTTTAGGAGAGGGTGTCGGCAAGCTCTACGTGAATGGAAATTTAGTGGGCAGTAATCAATCGTTCACGATTCGGCCTTCAGACATTAGCCCGAGATCGAACTATCTTGGCAAAAGCCAATGGCCAGACCCTCTTTTTAGGGGAATGATTGACGAGTTCCATGTGTTCCCTCGTGAGCTGACTGCGCAAGAGGTTGTCGCGCTCAAAAATGGAGAAAACTCTGTGGTGGCAACTTCGTCAAGATCCTATCCAGCAATTGCAGCCGGAGAGGTGTTTAGCGTCTCTCTGGCTGGAGAAGTCATCGGGGATGGCGATCCTTATCGTTTTCAGAAACTTTCTGGACCTGTTTGGTTAAATGTGGAGCAAAATGGGCGCCTCTCTGGGATTCCAAATCAGGGCGATGTTGGTGACGCCCTCTTCCGAATTCAGGTTGTCGGTGATTCAGGCGTGGCTGAAGTGATCCGAGTGATCATTCCTGTGGAAGCGACTGACGATTTAGTGGCTCATTATCAATTTCAGGGCAATGCCTCAGACATAACGGGGCGCTGGCACGGAAGCATTTTTGGTAGTCCTGATTATCCCCGAGGGTGGAATGATCAAATAATCTCTTTTGATGGCGAAAATGATTATGTGCAACTCCCCACGGGGATGATTTCTAATTTGAGCGATGTGACTTTTGCGACTCGATTCCGTTGGGATGGTGGTGGGAGCTGGCAGCGCGTTTTCGATTTTGGCAATAATACCTCACAATATATTTATCTGACGCCTAGTTCGAATGCGGGCACGCTTCGTTTTGGAATTACCATCAATGGAAGTGGAGCGAGCCAGCTGTTGGACGGGCCAAGGCCCAGAAGTGGTGAATGGGTTCATGTTGCCGTGACTCTCAAGGGGAATCTTGGAAGTCTCTACGTCAATGGCGTTGAGGCCGATACCGGGACGATCACATTGAATCCTTCTCATGTCGCTCCCACAAGAAACTATCTCGGCGAGAGCCAGTGGCCAGACCCACGGTTTCATGGGGCCATCGATGATTTCAGGATCTATGACCGAGCCCTCAGTGCTGCAGAGATTCGAGCACTGGCAATTCCTCCTGAGCCCATCGAAGTCGTCTCGGCATACGCGCTTTGGGCATCTGAGCAAGCCTTCGAAAGCTCTCAAGAAGATTGGAGTATCGATGCTGATGGAGATGGAAGTGCCAATGTTTTTGAATGGCTTGCGGGGACTAATCCCCTGAATGCTATTGAAGCTCCTCAGATCTCCTCTCGCATTGTAGAAGCCTCTGAGCTTAGCCTTGATAGCTCAGAGAAATACTTCCTTACAGAAGCGAGGGTTCTTAAGGATCGAGTTGGGTTTCGCGTCTACGCTGAAGGTTCGATTAATCTCAACGGCTTTGGAGAAATTCTGATGCTTCCGGCGGGCTTACCAGTCGATGATGGAGATTATGAGGTGTTAAGATGGTATTTTCGTGTTCCGGTCGGAACCCAAGAGCGTGCTTTTGTCAGGTTGAAGGCAGCCGCAGAATAAGATCGAACTTCTTTTGCTCATTGGTTTCCCCCTCTTGTATTCTCGTAAATTGAGGCTAACCATTAGCCATGAAGGATTTATCAAAAGATGAGCTCGTAGAAGCTTATCTCTCCCACTTGCTCGAGCACGGGAAGTCGCCTGCGAGCATTTACCGATTTTGTAAGGATTTGGGGATTGAGGAGCGCCAGTTTTATGACTGTGCGCCATCGTTTAAGGCTCTCGAAGGAGGGGTCTGGAAAGGCCTTTTTGAGCAAACCCATCAGGCTTTGGAGGCTGACGACGATTACAAAGACTATGCGGTGAGGCAAAAGCTCGCTGCTTTTTATTTCACCTTCCTCGAAGTTGCTCTCAATCAGCGCTCTTTTATCTCACTTCGTTTTCCTGGTTTTCCACAGGGGTTGGCTTGTCCGAGTCTGAAGGGGTTGCGCGAAGCCTTTGAGTCTTATGTCCAAAGATTAGTTCATGAGGGCTTGGAAAACGGGGAGGTGGCCAAGAGAGGAAAATTGAGTGAGGCCTACTCCAAGGCATTTTTTGCACAGTGGGTTTTTGTGATCGATTTTTGGTTAAAAGACGAGAGTGAGCAATTCTCGCGAACCGATGCGCTCGTGGATAAATCCGTCGCTTTGGCTTTTGATGCCGTGGGCTCCCAGGTCATTGATTCAGCGTTTGATATGCTCCGGTTTTTGGTGGGAAGGAACACGACAGTTTGAGTGCGCAGACCTCGATTCCCAAACACAAGTTCACCCGAGCCGCCTCTTTGCTGAAGACCGGGGTGAAGATTGGCGGCAATTATGTAAAGTATTACGGGCGTAAGGTCGCTACAGGTGTTGATGACCGAGACAGTCTCCATCAAAGCAACGCTCAGGATACTTACAAAACGTTTTCTGAATTGAAGGGAGGGCCTTTGAAAGTGGCGCAGATGCTGAGCATCGACCAAAATATTTTGCCAGTCGCTTACCAAGAGCAATTTGCGCAGGCCCAATATTCTGCTCCTGCTTTGTCCTACCCGCTTGTGGTCCGGACTTTTCGAAGGGAGTTTGGAAGAAGTCCTGAGGAAATCTTTGAAACTTTTACAAAATCAGCAGTGAATGCGGCTTCGATTGGGCAAGTTCACCGAGCAACTCTCAATGGACAAAACTTTGCGGTAAAGGTCCAATACCCTGGAGTCGCTGAGAGTATGAAAAGCGACCTGCAAATCGTAAAACCCTTTGCGATGCGCATTATCGGGATGAGCAGCGAGGAGGTTGACTACTACCTAAGCGAGGTGGAAGAACGCCTCTTGGAAGAAACGAATTATCTCCTAGAACTGGAGCGCTCACAACGGCTGACAAGCCTCTCTAAAAAACTTCCGGAGGTCCACTTTCCGAACTATTTCCCGGAGTATTCCTCGAAGCGCGTCCTTACCATGGAGTGGATCGAGGGCCTTCCCCTAGATCAGTTTATCCAAACGAAACCCAGTCAATCAACACGTGATCGGCTGGGACAAGCCATGTGGGATTTTTATCACTTTCAAGTTCATACGTTAAGGGAGTTCCATGCAGATCCTCACCCTGGAAATTTTTTGATTACGCCAGACGAGAGGCTCACTGTTCTTGATTTTGGCTGTGTCAAAAAGTTGGAAGATGAATTTTACCGGCAATACTTCCAGTTACTTGACTCGAATCGAGTCGTTGATGATCAAGAATTTGTGGCCATGCTCGAAGAGCTCGAGATGCTCCTGCCCCAAGACGGTCCGGAAGAGCGAAAACTCTTAATTGGGATTTACCGTGAATCAATCGAGATTCTTTCTAGACCATTTGTGGGACGGGAATTTGATTTTGGAGATCCCACCTATGTGCAAGAAATCTATGAATTTGGTGAACGGATGCAGTCAAATTTGGCTCTCAAAAAGCTCAATAGCGCCCGTGGTTCACGGCATGCGATTTATTTGAATCGAGCCTACTTTGGTCTCTACAATCTTTTGGCTAGCCTTGGTTCAAAAATCAAAGTGGAGATGCCTGAGTTAGCCAAAACTCAAGATCTCTAAGTTTGAGGTTCTCCTGATGAGAGTTTCCCTCATCAGGCCATGTCTCTGGACTTATTGAGAGGAGCTTTGTGAGCTGAAAGTCTGGAAGGATTTTTGGGACTCAGAGCGCTTCCCCAAAAAAGCGTTTTAATGGCTTACAACCATTAATTTGCCAAGAAAGGCAGCTTTGGCCTTTTGTCGGCGATCGCTTCGAGGTTAAGCTCACGCTATGGTTTTTCGTATTGCAATCATTGGACTCTTGGGGATCACAAATCTCTTGAAAGCGGAGATTGTCATTAACGAAATCCATTACAACGCCGAGCCCAATACCGCGAAAGATGAATTTATCGAGCTTTCTAATACCGGAGATGAGACAGTTGATTTATCTGGATGGTTTTTTAACGCCGGTGTTCGCTATGTTTTCCCCTCCGGCTCAAAACTTGATCCTGGGGAGTTCGCGGTTATTGCTGAGGACCCACCATCCATGTTGGCAAGATATGGTGTTGACGCATTTGGTCCTTATGAAGGAGCGTTGTCTGGCTCGGGAGAGACGATTGAGTTGCGCCAGAGTAACGGTCTCATTGCGGATTGTGTGAGCTATACCAATCATTTTCCTTGGCCGGTTGCTGCTGGAGGTGAGGGGTCGTCAATGGAACTCATCAACCCCTCATTGGATAATGATTTGGGTGGTTCTTGGCGGAGTTCTCAAGTGATTGTTTTACCGGAGAAGGTTCTCCTCGAAGCGAGTGCTCCTAACTGGAGTTGGCGTCGGGGGATAAGCGAAGCCTCCGATCCCGTCACGGCGTGGACCAATTCAGATTTTGTTCAAGATAAATCTTGGAGCCAACAAGCGATGCCAATTGGTTTTGGAGGGGTAGGGAGTGAGGTTTTTAATCCTGCGATCACAGGGATGCGTAGCGTTCATACGTCTGTTTTTTTTAGAAATGAGTTTGCCATCGCTGAAGGAGAAATCCCGTCCAAGCTCTTGTTGAGGTACGTCGCCGATGATGGAATTGTGGTCTATCTCAATGGCAATGAAGTTTTTCGCTCTGAATCGATGCCCCAAGGGGCTCTTTCATTTGATGCGACCGCAGAGACGGGAGGAAATGAAACGTGGTTAGAAACACAGTTAGTTGGTGTGAGCGGTTTTTTAGTAGAAGGTTCCAATACCATTGCCATTCAAGGATTCAATGCCACCATTGGGAGCAGCGATTTTGGGGTAAATATTGAGCTCATTCGTCCCGCCACTGATTCAGAGGTCGCGCCGGCTCCCTCACCAGGAATGGCGAATACCGTTTTTTCTCAAAATGCCCCCCCCGCGATTCGGCAAGTCTCTCATTCCCCGAAATCTCCGAGGGGTGGCGAAGATGTCGTTGTGCAGGCAAAGGTGACAGATCCTGATGGCGTGAGCTTAGTGATGCTCGAAGCTCAGGTCGTCGCACCGGGAAGTTATGTGCCAGCATTTTTAGCCAAGACGACTTCGAGCCTATTAGCCAATCCCAACGGGCCAAGAACTCCTAACCCTGCCTACGAGCAGGGGTGGACAGCTTATGAAATGAAGGATGATGGAGTCTTTCCCGATGAGCAGCAAGGCGATGGGATCTATACCATCTCTCTGAGTGGAGAAGCGCATCGGCACCTTGTCCGCTACCGCATTTTGGTTCGTGATTCGCTGAATGATAAGGTGAGAGTTCCCTATGCGGATGATGATCGCCTAAACTTTGCCTACTACCACTACGATGGTGTTCCGGACTTCCAAGGGGCTTCTACAAACCATCTCGCGGGGGAAATCACCAAAGTGCCAGTTTATCAAGTTCTGACGACAGCTCCTGATTTTAATCAAGCAATGGGAACAAGTGGAGCAGACCAAATTCCTTCCAACAATTATGATGCTCGTAGCGCCTACAACTGGAACTGCACTTTTGTTTATGATGGTGAAGTTTATGATCATGCGCAGTATCGATTGCGCCAGCGTAATGCACGTTATTCCGGATCAGGAAAGAGAAGTCTAAAGTTCCGATTTAACCGTGGTAATTACCCTCAATTTAGAGACAGGAATGGCAAAAAATACCCTCAAGAATGGAAGCTTCTAGCAATGCACAAAATGGTTGGTTCGAGATCCAATCAGCTTTGGGGTTTAGATCAGGCAAGCAATCATCTGATGTGGAACCTCACGGGAACGGCAGCTCCCTATACCCATTGGGCTCATATGCGTATTGTGAAAGGAGCCAATGAGGCACCTAGTGTTACGGGAGGGGACTTTTATGGAATGCTACTTGCTTTAGAGGAGTATGACTCTCGTTTTTTAGATTCTCACAAACTTGCTAAGGGTAACCTCTATAAACTCATCAGTTATCGAACCAATGGTCTTGATGTTCAACGATATCAAGCTGCGGATGCAGTGGATGATGGGTCAGATTTTTCTAACATTATTCGTCAACTACGCCCGGAACGCACAGACCAATGGCTCAATGAACATGTGAATTGGGAAAGCTGGAATCACTATCATGCGATTGTTGATTTGATCCGGCATTACGATGTGCAGCCAAACTTGGCGGAGCACCTCAAGAACAGGGCTTATTACTTTGAACCATCAGCGACCAATCCGCTCGGGAGGCTTCATGTATTGCCGTGGGATTCGGATACGAGTTGGGGACCGAACTGGAATGCGGGTCTTGATTTTCCCAAGCAGGCGATTTTTGGCGCATCGGGCGTGGGCACCCGATCTCCTTTTACCATTGAGTATTTAAATACGATGCGAGAAATGCGCGATCTCCTCTGGCAGGAAGACCAGATTGATCTTGTGATCGATCCCTTGGCGAGTCGGATCGAGGAGCTTGTCGAAGCCGATCGTAGTCGTTGGCCTAATGGCAATCTAGGGAGTGGTAGAGACCCATCACTGGAGTCTGTTGTTGCCAATATGAAGCGCTTTGCCTTTACAGGTGGGTCGTGGGTTGGAGGCAATAATGCTGGCATGCCGCTGATCTCTCGTGATTCTGGGGCATCGGGTCAAAGCGGACGCGATGCTTATGTCGATGCGCTGACTTCGGATTCCTTAGCTCCGGCCAAGCCAGAGATAAGCTATTCTGGTGTGCCAGGCTATCCGGTTGATGGCCTCGCGTTCTCAAGTAGCTCCTTTTCCGATGCTCAAGGCAGTGGGAGTTTTCAAGCCATGGAGTGGCGTCTCTCAGAGATCACTGTTCCTGGGGGAGCAACTCGCTCGATCATGGCCCCAGGTCGAGTTTGGAGTTATCTTGATAATAATGTTGATCAAGGAAGCAGCTGGAAAGAACCTAACTTTGATGACCTGTCATGGTCAACAGGACCTGCTCCTTTTGGCTTTGGTTCGGTTGATGGGCTGGATTTTGGGACAACGATTTCATCAGGGATTGCTACCGCTTATTTCAGAACGACAATTCATATCGAGGACCTTGAGAACATTGATCATTTTATCTTTAAGCTTCTCTTAGATGATAGTGCGGTTGTTTGGGTTAATGGGAAGGAAGCCTTGCGAGATGGTTTTTCGAGTGCAACGACAGTGACCCATGCAAGCCTCGCTGAGGTGAGTGGAGATGAAAGCTCGTTTGATGAGTTTGAAGTCGACCCATCCCTTTTTGTGGAAGGAATCAATGTCCTCGCAATTGAGGTTCATAACCGAAGTATCACGAATAATGATTTGGGTTTTGAAATGAGCATCGACGCAGTGGAAAGACTGGTCCCTGCGAATGAAGACCCCAAATTTGAATGGACTTCAATTTGGCAATCAGGAGAGCTTTCTGAGTTTAAGGAGAGTATCGAGCTTCCTGCTGTCACGAAAGTTGGACGGACTTACCGGGCTCGGGTTCGCCATCAAGACGATACGGGGCGTTGGAGTAACTGGTCACAAGCTCTCCAATTTGCGGCCGCTGAACCGAGTATTCAGCCTTATCTTGATGGCCTCGTCATTAGCAAGGTGATGTATCATCCTCTTGCACCCCAAGCTCAGGAGCTCCTGGCCATCCCCGATCTCGAGCAGTCCGACTTTGAATGGATCGAAATCATGAACATCGGCAACGTGGAACTTGATCTCTCAGAGGTGAGATTTACCAAAGGAATTGAATTTGATTTCATCACCGGAAGTCGTTTGTCGATTGCGCCAGGTGAGAGGCTTTTGATCGTAGGGAGGCAAGAAGCGTTTAACCTCCGTCATGGCTACCTCGAAACGCCCGCCTTTGTGGTTGGTGAGTTTTCCAAAAACCTTTCAAATTCGGGAGAGCTGGTAAAACTATCCTTCGGAGCGGGTACCTTGATTAGAGAGCTGACCTACCAAGATCAATATCCGTGGCCGACGGAAGCAGATGGTTCGGGAGCGAGTTTGGTTCTGGTGGATGGATTTGGTGAACTGGGAAGTGACTGGCGTCAAAGCGTTGGCCCCTTGGGGGCGCCTGGCATTGATGATTCCGTGTCATTTACAGGGGAAGCTCATGAACTGCTGGGATATGCCCTTCAGAGCGAATTAAGAGTTCAGCCCATTCATGTCGATGGCCAATCCTTCGTCGAGGTGACGTTTATGCGCCAAATCAATGCCGATGATGCTTTGCTGACCTTTCAAGGGAGTCCACATCTGAATCAATGGATCAATCTGAACGAGTTCAAAACTTCAGAGCTGCAAGGAGTTGGAGGTCTTGGCACCATAGTTTATCAAGTTCCTCAATCTCTTGGGATGAACTTCTTCCGCGTCAAAGTTGAGAGACGCTGAAGAAAGTCAGCTCCTAAGAGAAGGACAAGTAAGACAGTCGTCTTAATTGAAACTTGAATCGTTTCAACAGAATTGTCGGTGTAGATGGCGGGTTTTTACATATGAATTGTCGAAGAAGGACTAGCAATTAGCCCGGAAAGGTGTCATTCTTCACTTCCTCCGATTGTTCTAGTTTGGAGTAAGAAATGACTACCCACTCAAACTTCTTCTCTCGTTTTGTTATCGCAAATGTTGCTTTGAGCGCCTCGCTCTTGGCTGCAGATGGTCAGTCAGTGTCCTCTGCTGTCCCCGAACCATCGATTGCCATGTTGGCGGGGCTCTTTGGGATCTTTTTTCTTTTTTGGCGAAAAAAATAGCGAAGGTGATCTTTGTGATCTTTTTGTTTCCTTCTTGCTATTGAGTTGAAAGGCTGAAATGTGGCCCCACGTTCAAGGGCACTGATTGCTTTTGGAATGAAACAAAGCAATCTCGATGGATACCGTTCCTTTTACCGAACTTGGATTGACTGCTCCTCTTTTAGAGGCCGTAAAGGATATGGGTTTTGAGAGCCCATCGCCCATTCAGGCCAGAACAATTCCGTTGGCACTTCAGGGTGATGACCTCATTGGTTTATCGCAAACAGGTTCAGGAAAAACGGCGGCTTTTGCCTTGCCTCTCCTCGCGCGTCTTAAGATTGAGAAAAAAGCACCTCAGGCGCTCGTCGTGTGCCCTACTCGGGAATTGGCAGTGCAAGTTTGTGAAGAGATCTTTCGCTTGGGATCAAAGCTCGGAGGCTTAAGAGCCTTGCCTGTCTACGGGGGAGCCCCGATTGATAGACAGCTCAAAGGGCTCAAAAAGGGAGCGCAAATCATCGTAGGTACTCCGGGTCGTCTCTTAGATCACATCAAGCGAGGCAGCTTCGAACCACGAGGCATTCAAGCGGTTGTTCTTGATGAAGCGGATCGTATGCTTGATATGGGCTTCCAAGAGGAAATGGAGGAGCTCCTTTCCGCCTTGCCCAAGCAACGCCAGACTCTCTTCTTTTCCGCGACAATGAATCGCCGTGTTCGCCAGCTCATTGAGGAGTTTGGGCGGGAACCTCAGTTGGTTGAAATTGAAAGTAAGGCGCTGACCGTCGATGCGATTGAGCAGCGTTGTTATGAAGTGCGCCAACGCTCAAAGATTGAAGTGCTCTCTCGCCTTCTCGATATGGAGCCTCCACGATTGGCGGTAATCTTCTGCAATACTAAGCGACTTGTCGATGAGGTTACAGAGGCGCTATTAGCCAGGGGATACTTAGCAGACCGCCTGCATGGCGATATCACGCAGCAAATGCGCGAGAGAACTCTTGCTAGATTTCGGGAGGGACGTATCGAAATTCTTGTGGCCACTGACGTCGCCGCTAGAGGGCTCGATGTTGATGATGTCGAGTTAGTGGTCAATTATGAGATTCCGCATGATCCCGAAGATTATGTTCACCGAATCGGCCGAACGGGCCGAGCGGGCCGAGCTGGTAAAGCGGTGAGCTTTGTCTTCGGGCGCGACATTTATCGACTTCAGACCATCGAGAAATATACCCGTCAAAATATCCGCCGGGAGCGTGTTCCGAGTCAGGAGCAAGTGGAAGGCAAGAGGGCGAACGTTCTCTTTCAAGCTGTTCAAGAGCGGCTTGAATCAGGAAAGATCCATGATTTTCAGAGCTACCTTGATCGTCTTCTTGAGCAGGGCCACACCGCGACTGACATTGCCAATGCCGCGATGACTTTGCTGCGTGAAGCCACCACGAGGGAAGGCGAGTTCATTGCGGAAGACCAGCAAAAGGAGGCTTTTGCAAACGAAAACCCGCAGTCAAATTGGCGGGAGGATCGACGCCGGGAGAGTCGCAAAAAAGGAGACAAAAAGGGTAAAGGCGAGCGCCAACGTGCCAGTGGAATGACCTGTCTTTTTATGAATCTCGGTAAAACGCAGAAGATCAGGCCAGGAGATGTTGCGGGAATGATTTATCGAGAGTGCCAAGTGCCCGATGGATCGTTGGGTAAAATCACGATTTTCCCTAAACACACCTTGATCGATGTTAAAGCGGATCTAGCGCCTCAAGTCATCGGGGCTCTTCGCGAGGCGACTCTCAGAGGGCGCCGCTTCAAAATTGACGAGGACCGAAAAAATCGAGCGTAAGTGATCTAGAGCCCTTTGATGGATTTATCAAATCGATGGGCGAAAAAGATGGTGTGAATTCCTGTGCAATTACGGTATAGGTCCCACTTCTATGATTAAAAACTTACTGATGATCGCGCTGATGGGTAGCCAACTCCTTGCGGAGGATGGTTTCGAACCGATCTTTAATGGCAAAGATTTTAAGGGGTGGTGGGGACTTGGAACCGAAGATCCCGCAAAGTGGATGGCGCTATCACCAGAGCAATTGGCTGCAAAAAAACAAAAGAGTCTCGAGAATATTGCAATGCACTGGAAGGTCGTTGATGGCGAGATCGTCAACGATGGAAAGGGTCTCTACCTGACAACGGAGAAGAACTATCGAGATTTTGAGCTCAAGCTAGAATATAAGCATGGCAAAAATGCTGATAGCGGGATTTATCTTCGAGCGATTCCTCAGGTGCAGATTTGGGATGTCAATGGAAGTCATCCCGATTGCAAGAAGGGCTCGGGTGGTCTCTGGAACAACCCGAAGGATGCCCCTGGGCGTGACCCTCTCGTGGTGGCGGATCGGCCTGTCGGAGAATGGAACCAAGTTCATATCACAATGAAAGGTGATCAGGTGACCGTTATCTTAAACGGTAAAACCGTCGTCCAAAAAGCGAAGCTCCAGAATTACTTTGATAAAAAGGGGCCTCTTCCAGAAACTGGTCCAATTCAGCTTCAAACTCACGGAGCTGAGATTGTCTGGCGTAATATTTTGGTTAAAGAATTGTAGGGTCTGTCGACGACAGATCTCGGCCTCTTCTACGCAGAGACTCTGGCTTCTTTGAGGTCACGATTAAAGATGAGAGCTTACCGCTTCTCATCTTTTTCTATTCTTTGTGAGGGCTTTGCGCGCTCAACGCAAGTTGCTCATCCTTTAATACGACGAGTTTTAGATTTGTTTGAGGATTCCAGAAGAGTCTCCGATTCGACTCACTGGGGCACCTGCTTCATTGAGCATCCGAAGATAGAGATTATTGAGGGGGGTGTTTTCTGGGATTTCGAGATGGCGTCCAGTTTGGAACTGACCACCTGCGTTACCAGCCACAATGATTGGCAAATCATCATGGGTGTGGCGGTCCGCGTCCGAGAGACCACTACCCCAAACAATCATTGAATTATAAAGGAGACTCTGGCCATCAACGTCTTCTGTCGACTTCATCCTTTGGAGAAAGTAGGCGAGCTGCTCGGTGTAAAAGGTATCTATCTTTGCAATCTTATCCATCATCACTTGTTTGCGGCGATGGTGAGATAAGCTATGGTGACCTTCATTAAAACCAAGGTCAGCAAAACTTCGGTTGCTTCCATCGTGAGCAAGTAAGAAGGAGGAGATCCGTGTTTGGTCAGTTCGGAATGCCAAGAGCAACATGTCAAAGAGAAGGCGGATATGCTCTCGATACTGTCCTGGTATTCCTTCTTCTGGCGCGGGCACGCCCGGCGCAGGTGGTGGTCCAAAGCTCTCAGCCTTTTCGATCCGACGTTCGATTTCACGAACACCTGTCATGTATTCATCGAGCTTCTGCTGATCGTTGCGCCCGAGTTGATTGTTGATTGCGCGGGCATCGTTCATGACGATGTCTAAGATGGAACGCTTTTCAGCACGCCGTTTCGCAAGGCCCTCTTGCCGTTCTTTGAGATTGCTCGATCCAAAGAGACGCTCGAAGACAAGCCGTGGGTTCGATTCAGGCGTCATGGGTTGAGTTGGAGAACGCCATGAGAGATTATACTGGTAGGCACACGAGTAACCAGAGTCACAGTTTCCTGATTTGCGTACGGCGTCGCAGGAGAGCTCGAGAGAGGGTAGGCGAGTTTCTGAGCCAATATAGGACGCAGCCATTTGGTCCACAGAGACTCCAAGTCGAATATCTGAACCGGATGTTTTTCGAGGGCGAGCGCCTGTGAGAAATGTTGCACCTCCCCGAGCGTGATCCCCCGCACCGTCTGATCCTGCCCAACCATTTGCCTGCTCTAAGCCTTTGACGATTTGGAGGTCGCTTTTGAAATCAGCGAGAGATTTCATGGAGTCATTAAACTCAAAATCACTTCCGATGCCCTGAGGTCGCCATTTGTCCATGATGACACCATTAGGCACATAGAGGTAAGCCATCCTGAGTGGAGCGCCAGAGGCTGTGACACCTTTGGCAGCCATCGCTGGTTTGAGCTCTGCACCAAGAGAGCGAAACGAAGGAAGAGCAACGGTTGCTCCAAAGCCGCGAAGAAAAGCGCGGCGGCCGAGATGAGTGTCTGGCTTTTTCATAATGGTATTGGCTCGTCGATAGGTTCGTTGCTTAAGGGTAAGTGCTTTTGAGATGAAAACCAGCTTAGAAAGCTCCATCACCTCGTCTTTTCTGGAACGGCACGCTTTCAACGATCGCGTAAATGAGGTTTTTCATTCCGCCGTCGTGATTGCGAAGCTCAGACATGATTATTTTTACGGTTGGTGCATCATAATATTCTACGCCTCGCCCGAGGGCATAGGTGAGCATTTTTTCGGTGAGACACCGGTAGAAGTCGTCTTTCCTGGAAGTTGCGAGAATGTTTTTAAGCTCCATGACATTGCTGAATTCTTCCCCGGTAACAAGTCTTCCTGCGCTTTCGATTTCCTTGCCATCCTCCTGATCGCGCCATTGACCAAGTGCATTAAAGTTTTCTAGAGCAAGCCCAATAGGATCCATTCTTTCGTG
>JALRJZ010000229.1 GCA_023261045.1 Akkermansiaceae bacterium | reverse complement strand
GTAATGTCCGAGAAGCTGTTCCACAGATGTTCTCCCAAGAGAAAATCTCTCTGGTCGAGCTTCTCCGAAGCTTCTCTCAGATTGACATTCGTATAGGCGTATCCTGCCGCTCCACCGCCAGAGCAGGAGAACACGGTAACGATGTATTTGCCATCGGGCGATTTCGATTCGCTGAGAGTCTCCACTTTATCACTAGTCTTCCAATCATCGTTACCGCAGCCGGCAAGAAGAGTCATTACTAGTGCGAGAATTATTGCGCCTGTCATTAACTGAGATAGCTTCATTGGGCCACGTATACATCGCAACTGTGAAGCCTGTATGAAACTAAGACGAATTCACCAACCCGATCAATCCCTCTATTTAAAAAGAGGTAAAATAAAAAGCCCCTCCCCTAATCAAAGAGGAAGGGTTGGATGATAAGATCAGTTACTAACAACTCAATTGATCACCACGAATACTGGAGACCCAATTGAATCGTATAGTCGGAACCAAGCTGTGGTCCCTTGAGGTCCTGCCAGACGCTTTTGCCTACTTCGAGAGCTAGCCGCGTGTTCGATTCTTCAAAAGCGTAGCTTAGTCCAGCGATCAGGTCTAACCGTTCACCTCCCCGCAGATTCTCGCGAGCGGTTGGAACAGGAAGCATTGTGATCAAAGGATCTTTGCCTTCAATGTTTCCCCAATGAGAGTAGCTCGCCCTCACTGACGCAGAAAGATTGGTATCAATGGGTGCTGCAATCCATGCGGAAGCTTCAAAGCGGTCTCCGCGACGATACCCTTCGCTGTTATCATGTAGGAGCCACTGTTTCTTTGCTTGAAGACCGTATGACCACTTTTCGCGATGTTGCGTATAAGTCAAAGTAGGAGCAATTCCCCAGCTGCCATGTCCGAGTTGCATTGGATAAGGAAGTCGCCTTATACCTCCCGCAGGAGGAATGAGATCAGTTTGATCCAACTCCGCAGTTGGAAGAAGCAAGTTAAGCCCTCCTATCAATTCCGAATTCTGACTACTTGAGAGTCTTGCCAGAACTCCAATTGAAGCATCTCCCCAACCGCTAGAAGTCGTTCGGAAGGTATTGCCCTCTGGAAGTCCCATTCCAAAGGCGTGATCCATAGTAAAGTCGACATGATTGATCATTGCCATCAGGCTCAGATCATCAGTGAACGAATACATCACACTCACCATGTCCATCTGCATGTCCATCTTTGTAGGAACAACGCCGAATGGCCCAACCTGTTGAGCTTGAAGATCACCGAGAGTGTTAGCTCCCAGATAGTTCTCGTTCATGCTCATCCACATGGTTCGAGCAGAGACCATTAAACCACCCTGAGGGTGCAGATGGTCACCCATAACTCCAATAGGTGCGAGCGCATCAGGACGGCCGCAAAAACAGGTGGAATAAGCAACAGATTGATCAGAAGGCTCTCCACCATAAGAGCTGGAGAGAGAACATAAGAAGAGAAAGTTTAAGTAGTTTTTCATTTAGTAAAAAGATTGATATTGAATGATGCCGTCTATCGGCAAGAGACGCACACATACGCCATAGAGTTCAGCTCAGCAGGATGCTGAGGAACAGATCAAGAGAGTGAATAGAAAGAGGCTCAACTCAGCTCTGGAGGAGGAGTCTCAATTTCCATCATTGCTGAACGATACTTAAGAGAGATCTCCTCATAGCCAATCCAACGAAATGGTGGTGGCATTGCTCTAATGACTCGCAGCGCACTGTATGGAGACTTTAGTGTCACAAGCTCGTCAGGCATTGGAGCTATTGGCTCAGTTTCTTGAGTATCGACAACAGCCAATGCCTCACAAAGGTGACATGGCTCATCACCAGAAAACGTTGAGCTTACCGCTTCGGTAAAACCTCGTTCAGGCGCACGATCAACAATCATGAACGTCCATGCATAGCTCTGAATGAAACAGCGATCTAATCCACTCAGAGAGAAGATCGCCAAAAAACAAAGCCAACTACCAAGTCGCACTGAGGCGCAAATTAACTTGAGAGGCGAAACGATCAACTCCTAATCAGGAGAACCTAAAAAGCCCACTGGATTCCAATACCGAAATGCAGGAGATCAACCAGCAAGAGATCGCCTTCATAGACCAGATCCCGATCTAAGGCCCAACTCTGGGTTACATGAGCCATTAATGACAGCTCATCGTTTAGCTGATAATCAAGACCGATTCCAACAGTGCAATGATTCAGACCATCATGACCGTCCGAGACATATCCATGGTTCGTTCCTAACCGAGAGACGAACTGTAGCGAGAATGTATCTGAGAGGTCGTAGCCTTTTGTAATTGCCCCCTCTGCGAAGAGACCATCTTCATGAAATGAATAATAAAGATCACCACTAAGTTCCAAACCGAATGGTAAATCAGCGTATGAAAACCCAAGACCAAGCTCGTTATCATCCCCTCCTTCGATTGGAAATCTCAAGTGAGTATATCCGCCATACACCTCTAAGCTTCCGTATGACTGTGTCACAGCCAAAGACAGTTGCATCTCATCATAATCTTGATTCGCATCAGTTCCATACCAGAGACCTGTCGCAAAATGTCGCCAACCCGCCTCAAAGCTCGCTGTTGAAAATGAACGACCGTTCAGAGCGTCACGTCCCTCCGAGAAATAATGACTTTCAAGGCCGAGATGAGAGTGAATTCTCAGAGAATCATGAGCATGGGGCCGCTCAAAAGGAAGTTGTGGCTCTGCTTCATGAGCGGAAATCACCCCAATTCCTAACAGAAATAATAAGAAGAAGATCTTCATTCCCCGATGACTACCTTAGATGGGGCGAATACTGAAGACAAAAACCGAACCCTCTATCCCTCACATTGATTCCTGTGGGCGGTTCACGGATTCATGGGTTCAGGGAACAGGAATTGAAGGATCGGGGAGCAGGAAACGAGTGGTCCTACCTCAATAAAATCGGTCTTATATTTCCACCAGAACGTCTTCCCAATTCGTGTACTGAAATCTCAAACTCTGGGGGTCTCTGATCGTATCGGGTTGTTATCATAATGACATGAGGCCCAGGTTTAATCGATATAGGGAGTCGCTTTGGAGACCAAGTTTCGTGTCCAAGACGAAGATCTGGAAGCTCTACTCCATCGAGAAAAATCTGGAGCTCGGGGAGATATCCACCGGTATGTGAAGCCGCCACAATTTCAGCCCATATTTCTTTCTTTGCGTGGAATGCGCAGGCGACATGAGCACGTTGGGGATTGTTTCGTGAATTACCTTCAGTTGAGGGAACATGATCAACTAATCTGATCCTTGGACCCGATGTTTGAACTGATTTCCACTGATTCCACTGCTTAGGAACGCGAGTAGCAAATTCAACTTCGTCATCACCATTCAATGTTTCAGGTGGGAGAATTCTCCAGTCCTGGAGAGATCCTTGACCAGCACTGAACACCTCTTCCCATTCAAAAGTAGCTTCTCCACATTTCACTGAAACCCTGGCAGGAAAGCTGTATCGACCCCAGGTGCTTTTGGGGATACTTAACTCATAGAACATACCATCTTTGGTAGTTGCTTCCCAATCTTTTGGCCATATCGGATCTACTCGAACCTCACATTCGGGAGAGGTTTCTGAAGTGATTCCAAATCCGAACGTGGCTTTTCCTCCTCGACCTGAGTTTAGAATTGATTCAAGCGATCCTCCTGTTGAAACGACACTAATTTCAAGTATTGAACGGGCAAGATCCGGGTGATGTGGGGGAGGAACCTTACTCAGTATTATTTCCGCTAGTTGCTTTTGAAGCACGGTTTGATCCAAATCAGATTCAGCAAGTTTTCTTAAGGCCCCAAGCTCAAGTAGTTTATCTGCCGAAAGTCGCCTGAGTGCACCTTCAATGGACTGCCACCAATATTTTCTTTTCACTCCTTTTGCGAGCCACGCATCTTTGATACCGGGACCCGTGAGCGGTATTCGAACATCCTGCAAAGTGTTATTCCGCAGCATGATCCCAGCAGACTTTCCGCCAATATCAAATCCTTGAGGCGAGTCGCTGATGAAGTTTCCCTCAAGGAGAATATCCTCGGCACGAAACTTGGGTTGCGAGTCGGTTGAAACTCTGATTCTACCTCCTTTTATCCGATTACCTCGGACCACGGCAGC
>JALRJZ010000228.1:3849-4129 GCA_023261045.1 Akkermansiaceae bacterium | reverse complement strand
GAGGATAAACCTCCCGTAAAGTAAAAGCATCAAGGAGCGCTTGTGTTGGGTGTGCATGAGCGCCATCCCCAGCATTAATCACAGAGGCACCGGTTTGGCGCGCAATTGCCGCAGGCTGACCTGAGAGGCGGTGGCGAACGACAATATAATCGGCTCTCATTGCTTGCAGGGTGTCGATCGTATCCCTGACTGACTCACCTTTCGTTACCGAAGAATGCGGAACATCGAATACCGTGACATCTGCCGAGAGGCGCTTTGCCGCTACCTCGAAAGAAGAGAG
>JALRJZ010000228.1:0-3839 GCA_023261045.1 Akkermansiaceae bacterium | reverse complement strand
TGGCTCATAGAAAAGCATCAACACGGTCTTCCCCTTTAAAGCTGGAACCTTTTTGACCGATCTCGTAAAAAGCTCTTTGAATGGAACCGCCTGATCTAAGAGGCGAATGATTTCCTCCTGATCAAGTGAACCAATGTCTAGGAAATCTTTGCGCGCCATATTAAAAGTTAGGAATGTTTTTTTATTTCTACCACATCGACACCATCGGTCTTGAGAAGATTCACTATGACATGATCGAGCCTTTCAGTCTCAAGGGTCTCACCGACATAATGAGGAAAAATGGGCAACTCGCGGTGACCACGGTCGATCAAAATAGCGAGTTCTACAGAACGAGGACGACCGTAGTCAAAAAGAGCATCAAAAGCAGCCCGGATTGTCCTACCGGTAAACAAAACGTCATCGACGAGGATGATTCGTGATTCATCAATCGCAAAAGGAATCTCACTTCCTTGGAGATTGGGATTACTAGAGAGATGGGCAAGATCATCTCGATACAGCGAGATATCAAGAACCCCAAGACGCACTTCCGCTCCCCGCTCTCTTAGAGAATCAGCGACACGTTCCGCGACCTCATCTCCGCGGCTTCGAATACCGATCAAATCAATCAAGCCTTCTGGCCGATTGGCCAGAATCTGATCAGCCAAACGACTGATCGCCGCTGAGATTGCTGATTGATTCAAAACCTGATTCATCCTGCTCGCTGCACCACGATAGGAAGAGATGACCTAAAAATGCAAGCGTCCAATGTCGCGGCGCCTCTGACTTCCCTCAAAGTGGATCTTAGAAGCTTCGCTATGGGCCTTCTCAACGGCCTCTTCCCGAGTATCTCCTCCTGCAACAACCGCGAGAACCCTACCCCCATTGGTTGCCCATTGCCCTTCCTGTTTTTTTGTTCCCGCATGATAAACTCTAGCATCAGTCACATCATCAAAACCTGAGATCAAATCTCCAGCACGTGAACTTTCTGGATATCCCGCGGAAGCTAAAATGCAGCAAACTGACCAACCTTCACTAAAAGACAGCAAATTAGGCTGGAGGTTTCCCTTCGCCCCCTCCAGACAAAATGTCGCAAGATCTCCTGACACCAAAGGCATGACCGCCTGGCACTCTGGATCACCAAATCGGCAATTATATTCGATGATCTTGGGTCCTTGCTGAGTGAGCATGAGCCCAAAATAGAGAAATCCTTTGTAATTGAGTCCGTCCTTTTCGAGACCACGCACCGTTGGGGCAACAATCTCACTTTCGATTCTCTTCATCAGCTCCGGATCAGCCAACTGCCGGCTAGCGACAGCCCCCATCCCTCCGGTGTTAGGACCCTCATCACCTTCACCAATACGCTTATAATCTCTTGCTGGGGTCAAAATCAGGTATTCACTTCCACTCACGGCGGCAAATATCGAAATCTCAGGCCCTTCGAGACACTCCTCTACTAACAGCCGCCCTTCTCCAAATCTCCTCTCAAGCATCACTTCGCGCAAAAACTCATCAGCACTCTCCTGATCAGGACAGACAGCCACTCCTTTACCAGCGGCCAAACCATCAAATTTCAGCACCGTCGGATACTGACCATCGATGGCTCTTTGCGCCTCTTCATAATTGGCACAACCAGTTGCTCGGCCAGTAGGAATCTGATGCTTTTGCATGAATTCTTTCGCAAATTCCTTACTCGCTTCAAGCTGGGCGGCTGCGAAAGGTGGCCCCCAGCATGGAATTCCCGATTGAGCACAACGGTTTGCTAGTCCTTCACCAGTGACCAGATAACTCTCCTCCCCGGCAACGCACAAATCAATCCCGGTGAACTCCATCCACGTGATCAGGCTATCTAGGTCTCTCGCCTCCACTTTCCCAGCACCTTCCAATTCATGAATCGCGTCACTACCAGGAAAACAAAAGACCTCAGGCTGACTTTCAGATTCTCTGAGAGCACGAATTAAGGCATGTTCCCGCCCCCCTTTACCGACAACACATATCTTCACGGCGCAAGGCATAGCGAGAGCGAGCCATCTTGGCAAAAGCGAATGTCACTTTCTCAAAGAGAAAGTGTTCCCCTCACCCTCAGAGAGGAGTCTTTCGTCCACCAAATTGAAATACCCTTGCTAATTGCGCCAGAATCATCACAAATCGGCCTCGACATGGTTCAGTCTCCAGCACTCGTCGTTCTCGCCGCAGGCATGGGTAGCCGTTATGGTGGACTCAAACAAATGGATCCCATGGGACCCAATGGAGAAACAGTTTTAGATTACTCTGTGTTCGATGCCATCCGTGCTGGGTTTTCCAAGGTGATTTTCGTCATTCGAGAAGATTTCGCGCACGATTTCAAAGAAAAGGTGGGGTCAAGATTCCAAGGTGAAATCGAATTAGCATATGTTTACCAGAGCCTTGTTGACATCCCCGAAGAATATAGTCTCCCAGAAGGGCGAACAAAGCCTTGGGGAACTGCTCATGCCGTGCGTGCAGCAAGACATGAGCTCGACCGTCCATTTGCAGTCATTAATGCCGATGACTTCTATGGGGAAGATGCCTACATCCAGGCAGCAGAATTCTTGTCGACCGAAACGGAGCAAGGTGACCTGCAATATGCTCTTGTCGGATACCAGCTCGCTCGAACTCTTTCTGAGCACGGATCAGTCAATCGTGGTATTTGCCAAACACACGATCACTTTTTACAAAGTGTTGAGGAGATCTTTGATATTTCCCGTAAAGATGATTCTGAAATTGAGGGGCGCACTCAAAATGGCCAGCCTTGCCTCCTGACCGATGACGTCATTGTCTCGATGAACCTTTGGGCCTTCCCACTGGCTTTTATCAAGGAGCTGGAAGATCAATTCATCGACTTTCTCAAAAGTTTCGGACAGCGGCAAAGTAGTGAATGCTACATCCCATCCATCGTCGACGACCTTATCAAAAAGAATCGCATTCAATGCCATGTTCTTGAGACGACAGCCTCATGGTTTGGTGTCACCTATCCTAACGACAAGCCGTATGTTGTCCAAAACATCCAGAAACTCGTCGAAGCGGGATCATATCCCAGCCCACTACGTTAAACTTTTGGACAAACTCAACAAGGCTAGCTCTCTGAGCGTTGAGCGAGAGTGCTCTTGCTAGGGGGACTCGGAAACTTTTAGACTTACCAGCATGTCTGAGGCAATTCATCGCTACGAGATCACAAAATACTCAACGCAAGAAAGCCAATGCTTGATTGACGAAGTCACTGTCGAAGAACCTTTGCAAATCATTATCGATGGACGGCCACTTGCAGTCCTCATGAGGACTCCAGGACAAGATGAATTTCTCGTTTTAGGCTTCCTGTTGACCGAGGCAATTATCACCAAGGCTTCAGAGGTTCGACGCATTGATCTCGAATCAAAAGAAAATCACGCCCTCGTCTTTCTTGATGATGGTCATCAATGTGATTGGCAACGTCTTACCCGACATCTCTTTTCAGCCTCATCCTGTGGTCTTTGCGGCAAGGCAACAGTCGAAGCGATTCTTCAAAACCACCCACCAATCCACAAAAAAATTGAGGTTCTGAGTGAAACGATTCTCCAGGCACCCCAGGCGCTCAGAACCGCCCAACGAGAATTCTCAACCACAGGTGGAATTCATGCTTCTGGTTTATTCTCTCTCGGAGGGGAACTCTTGATCCTCCACGAGGATGTCGGACGTCATAACGCACTCGATAAAGTGATCGGAGAGTCACTTCGCCAAGAGATCAACACCTCAGAAACCTTTCTTCTCGTCTCGGGGCGAATCTCATTCGAACTCATGCAAAAATCTCTTGCCGCAAAAATCCCTCTTGTTGCAGGCATCTCAGCCCCCTCATCTCTCGCGATTGA
>JALRJZ010000227.1 GCA_023261045.1 Akkermansiaceae bacterium | reverse complement strand
AGTCCTTTAGAAGTCACAAATGAAGCCTACGCCATTGCGAAAATTGCGGGTCTAAAAATGTGCCAGCACTACCGCGCTCAATATGGCTTGATGTATCATTCCGCGATGCCGACCAACCTCTACGGTCCTGGAGACAACTACCATGCTGAGAATTCTCATGTGATTCCCGCTCTCATTCGCCGCTTTCATGAAGCAAAGGAGCGGGGAGATGCCGCAGTGACGATTTGGGGAAGTGGCACTCCGCGGCGAGAGTTTCTCCATGTCGATGATTTAGCAAGTGCATGCTTCCACCTTCTTGATCAAGAGCAGCCACCCGATTGGGTCAATCTTGGGGTGGGAGAAGACGTGACCATTTTTGAGCTCGCCCAATTCGTCGCTCAGACCGTTGGTTTTACCGGAGAGATCAGGACAGATCCCTCTAAACCCGATGGGACCCCTCGGAAATTGTTGGATGTCACACTTCTCCAAGAGACAGGCTGGCAGGCCTCGATCAATCTTCAAGAAGGCCTCCAGGGTGCTTATCAAGATTTCTTAGCCACTCTTGATGAAGGCACCGCTAGACTCTAAAAAACACGAATCACGACTTTAAGAATTATGAAAAAAGCACTCATCACCGGAATTACCGGCCAAGATGGCTCCTACTTAGCGGAGTTTCTCCTTGAGAAAGGATACGAGGTTCACGGGATCAAACGCCGAGCCTCTTCCTTTAATACAGAGCGCGTGGATCATATTTACGAGGACCCTCATGTGGAAAAAGCACGGTTTAAGCTCCACTACGGGGACCTCACCGACACTTCAAACCTCACGAGAATTCTCAGTGAGGTGCAACCGGATGAAGTTTACAATTTAGGAGCGCAGTCTCATGTGGCGGTTTCTTTCGAATCTCCAGAATACACCGCCGACGTCGATGCGATTGGCACCCTTCGTCTCCTTGAGGCCATTCGGTTCTTGGGCCTTGAGAAAAAGACGCGCTTTTACCAAGCCTCGACCTCCGAGCTCTTTGGACTTGTTCAAGAGGTTCCACAAAAGGAAACCACTCCCTTTTACCCTCGCTCGCCTTATGCTGCAGCGAAGATGTATGCCTATTGGATTACCGTGAACTACCGTGAGTCCTATGGGATCTATGCCTGCAATGGGATCCTATTTAACCACGAGTCTCCACGGCGGGGTGAAACCTTCGTGACACGTAAGATCACTCGAGCGCTTGCCAATATTTCCCAAGGCTTGGAGGCTTGCTTGTTTCTGGGAAATATGGACGCATTGCGTGATTGGGGGCATGCCAAGGACTACGTGCGCATGCAGTGGATGATGCTTCAGCAAGAGGTGGCGGAGGATTTTGTGATTGCGACTGGCAAACAGATTTCGGTGCGTGAGTTCGTTTCTCTTTCAGCAAAGGAAGCGGGCATTGAGTTGAGCTTTAGCGGGCAAGGAGTCGATGAAATTGGAACAGTCACAGCGGTGGATCAGAATCAGTCCCCAGCGGTGAATGTTGGAGACGTGATTGTGAGAGTCGATCCTCGTTATTTTCGTCCAGCGGAGGTTGAGACGCTCTTGGGAGATCCCACCAAAGCAAAAGAAAAACTGGGCTGGGTCCCCGAGATCACCGTGGAAGAGATGTGTGCGGAAATGGTCTCACACGACCTTGAGAAGGCGAAGCAACACGCACTTCTCAAAAAGCATGGCCACCATGTGTCGGTGGCAACAGAAGGATAAATTAAAGTGGTTTTAGCAAAACCAACGACTCGTGAGGTCATTGGCTTCCCGGTGGCCGTGACAAGTTATCAGGAAATGGTGACTTGGGCGATGGCAGCCGCGGTTCATGGGCAAAGGCCCTATGCCGTCTGTGCCGCCAATACTCATGTGCTCTCACATGCTCGGCATCACCGGAGCTTTGGAGCCGTGATCTCAAAATTTGATGTGATCTGTCCCGATGGAACACCTTTGCTTTGGGTCATCAATGCTCAATTAGCAAAGGCTCAAAAACTCAAAGACCGAGTTTATGGTCCGAGTTTAATGCTTAAGCTTTTGAAGGCCACGGAAGGCAAAAAGGATCACTCCCATTTCTTACTCGGTGGAAAACCAGAGACGCTCCATCAATTAGAAAAGAGATTCTCAAAGAACGAGATCGCGGGGACCTACTCGCCACCGTTTGGCCCTTGGTCGCCTGATGAAAACGAGAAAATCAAAACAATGATTGCTCAATCGGGTGCGAAGTATGTTTGGGTTGGCTTGGGGTGCCCTAAGCAAGAGCAATGGATTGCTGATCATCTCGAGGCCCTTTCTCCCGCGGTCTATTTTGGAATTGGAGCTGCCTTTGCTTTCCATGCCGGTGAGGTGCGCCAAGCGCCTCGCTGGATTCAAAGATTTGGACTCGAATGGCTTTACCGACTTTGTGCGGAACCTCGTAGGCTTTGGAAGAGATATGCGCTCCACAATTCTCTCTTTCTCTATTATTTAGCAAAAGATTATAACCGTGGCTGATCACATCCATACGCAATTTCATCGTTTTGTTTCCCGGCACGAAAAAGAAGAACTTCTTGGTCAAGAAGGGCTCGTTTTGTGGATGTATGGTTTGAGTGGGTCAGGGAAATCGACCATTGCTGCTGCGGTTGAGAGAAAGCTCCATCAACAGGGTCGCTTTGTGGTGATTTTAGACGGAGATAATTTCCGCGATGGGTTGAATGCCGATCTTGGGTTTAGTGATGAGGACCGGAGGGAAAATGTTCGCCGTGTTGCTGAAGTTGCCAAAATGTTCGCTCAGCAAGGGGTGATTGTCTTGGTTTCTGTCATTACACCCAAAAGAGAACTTCGCGATCAGGCTCGGGAGATCGTGGGAGAGGGCTTCCATGAAATCTTTATTAAGGCTTCTTTTGAGACTTGTGCGCAGCGCGACCCAAAGGGCCTCTATGCAAAAGTTGCTGCAGGTGAAATTCAGCAGTTTACCGGTAAAGATAGTGGTTTTGAAGAACCCACCTCACCCGAATTTTTGATCGAGACCGAACGGGTGGAGCCTCACGAGGCGGCAGATCAATTGATTTCTGGCCTCTCTCTCTGAGGCTTTTGACAAGTTATTGATTTTTTCTCTTGCTAGTTACCGGACTCAGCTTTACGCCCGCGGCAACAAAAACCTGACAAACCTGACAATATTAATCATATTATGTCTGATTATCAACTAAGCCATCTTGATCAGCTAGAATCAGAAGCCATCTACATTCTTCGCGAGACCGCAGCCCAATTTGAAAACCCGGGGCTCTTGTTTTCAGCGGGAAAGGATTCAATTGTGATGGCGCATATTGCTCGTAAGGCCTTTTATCCTTCTCGTATCCCTTTTCCTCTTGTGCACGTTGATACGGGACACAATTTTCCTGAAACCATTGCGTTTCGTGATGCCTATGCCGAGAAAATCGGGGCAAGACTTCACATTGGCTTGGTTCAAGATTCTATCGATCGAGGCACTGCGGTTGAGGAAACCGGTCTCAATGCTTCCCGCAATAAATTGCAGACGGTCACCCTTCTTGAGACCATCGAAGAACAACAATACGATGCTGTTTTAGGTGGTGGGCGGCGGGACGAGGAAAAGGCCCGCGCTAAAGAACGCCTCTTTTCTCACCGCAATGACTTTGGCGAATGGGATCCTAAAAACCAAAGACCAGAATTGTGGAATCTCTTTAATGGCAGAAAGCAGCCCGGAGAACATTTTCGCGTTTTTCCCTTATCGAATTTCACCGAGATGGATGTCTGGATGTATATGGAGCGAGAGGGTATAGAATTACCCAGCCTCTACTACGCGCATGAACGCGAGACACTCACTCGGAATGGCGTGATTTTAGCAGTCTCCGAATTTGTCCAGCCTCGGGATGGAGAAGTGGTCGAGACTAAGAAGATTCGTTTTCGCACCATGGGGGATGCAACGATCACCGGAGCGGTTGAAAGTGAGGCTGACACGATGTCCAAAATCATTGAGGAGGTTGCCGCTGCTCGCCAAACCGAACGAGGCAATCGGGCGGATGATAAACGATCAGAAACCGCGATGGAGGACCGCAAGAAAGAAGGTTATTTTTAGGAGCTCAGCTCCTCTGAGGGAGTTTCAACCGAATCGAAAAAATGAACAAGGGGATCATCAAATTCGTAGCGCTTTTGTTGCTGGGATTGCATCAAGCTCT
>JALRJZ010000226.1 GCA_023261045.1 Akkermansiaceae bacterium | reverse complement strand
AAGTGCGATTCTCACCGATATGAATGAGCCCCTTGCGGGTGCTGCCGGAAATGCTCTCGAAGTCCGTGATGCGGTTCGTTTTTTAAGAGGTCAGGGAGAGCGTCCCCGCCTTGAGACGGTTGTCATGAGTCTGTCAGCTGAGCTGCTTGTTCTCGGTGGATTAGCTCAAGATCGGGAACAGGCGCGTCGCGATTTAAAAAAAGCCCTGAGCTCAGGGAAGGCGGCTGAAGCATTTGGGAGAATGGTTTCTGGGTTAGGTGGCTCGACTGATTTTGTGGAGCGATGTGATGAGTATCTCCCTGTTGCTCCCATTCAAACGGAGGTCGGTTTCTCGCAATCGGGTTGGGTCGATCAAATTGATACAAGAGAATTAGGGATCGCGGTCTTGGAGCTAGGAGGTGGCCGGACAAATGCAGCCGATACGATTGATTATTCGGTAGGATTGAGCGGATTCGTTGAGCTAGGAGATCGAGTTGAAAAAGGTGAACCAATTTGTGTGATTCATGCACAAAGCGAGGAAAGTGCCCAAAGAGCGAAGGAGCGAATTCGAAATGCCATTCATCTCAGTGAGAAAGAGTCGAGTGGGCAGCCTGTTGTTTACGAACTCGTGGAAGGTTCTCACTAAAAAGGAAAAGGCCGCAGGAATTCCTGCGACCTTGCTTGCTAAAAACTGGCAGTCAACGAATTCTAGTCGGTATAGGCTGGTGCACCGTGTTCGGCCACATCAAGGCCTTCTGCTTCCTCTTCGCTGCTTACTCGAACTCCCATTGTTGCTTTCAGAGCGATGAAGAGAATCAGTGAGAAAAGGAAGGCAAACCCATAGACCGTAACGACTCCGATGACCTGAGAGAGGAAGTTTGCTCCACCGAAAATGGCAACTGCAAGAGTTCCCCAGATGCCGACAACTCCATGAACTGAAATGGCACCAACGGGATCGTCGATTTTGATTTTGTCGAAAAACAAGATTGAGAAGACGACAATCACACCTCCGATTGCTCCCATCAAGACGGCCTGCCAAGGTCCGACAGAATCTGCGCCAGCAGTAATTGAGACAAGGCCTGCGAGCAACCCGTTGAGAGCCATTGAGAGGTCAGGCTTCTTGAGCACGACGATGGAAGTGAAGATTGAAGAAACTCCACCAGCTGCTGCTGCGAGAGCAGTTGTGGTAAAGACGAGGCCAAGTGGGCCGGGGTTTGCTGAAAGGACCGAGCCTCCATTGAATCCAAACCATCCAAAGAAGAGGAGGAAGACCCCAACGGCTGCAAGAGGCATACTATGACCAAGAATAGGGCGGATCTGCCCGTTGACATACTTTCCAGCGCGAGGTCCTAGCACAAGAACGGCAGCCAGTGCGGCAGCACCTCCAAAACCATGGACAACGGTTGATCCAGCGAAGTCATAGAAAGCAGCATCGCCCCCGCCAAGACTGCTCAGAAAACCTCCACCCCAGTGCCATGAGCCGGCAATGGTGTATCCGAAGGCAACTAAGATCGTAGAGTAGACCATGAACGAAGAGAGTTTGACTCGCTCAGCGACGGCCCCTGAGACGATGGTTGCAGCGGTGGCCGCAAACATGGCCTGGAAAATGAAATCTCCATAAGCGGTCATCGCAAGACTCAAGCCCCCATAGGCAAAGGTATCATTGTCGCCACCAGAGAGATCTCCAATCGGTCCATTGATTCCTAACCAACCTGGAATTTGCCAACTATCGACTGGGTAGTGCGTGTTAAAACCCACCGCAGCGTAGGTCAGCAGACCAATGCTTATGATCCATACATTCTTGAAGAGAATGTTTACGGTGTTCTTTCTCTGAGTCAGGCCTGCTTCCAGAGTCGCAAACCCGAGATGCATAATAAACACCATGGCAGCGGCAATCACAGTCCAGAGCATTGAGGTGGTGAAAAAATCGAATGCGTAAGCCTCATTGCCTTGTGCCGCGATTAGTTCATCATAGTCTGCTTTGTTCGCGCTGACTTCCTCAGCGCTTGTTTCTCCAGATTGAGCCGTTGCTGTTGGGGAGGGCTCTGGGAGCTCATCTTGCGCTCTGAGTTGCCCAATGCTGGCAAAGAGAGATGCGGTGAGAGCCAGAAGCCATACGTTTGTCATTTTTGATGTTAGCTTTCGCATGTTTTTGTTGGTTCTAGTTGAACATCTGGAGCTAGAGCATCGGGTGTGCCAGTGTATGATGAGTGAAATTCATAGTTGGCATGAATCATGCTCTCACGTCGAGTGCGGGGGTAAATCCGCTTAAATCAAGGACTCACAAGATCATGAGAACAAACACACTTAAGAAAATTGGGATCGGACTATTGGTCGGTCTCACTGGAATTGGCAACTCGATGGCAGAAGCCACCGAACAGGTTCCAACAGATAGCGGTAATACCGCCTGGATGATTACGGCGACCGTATTGGTCTTGTTGATGACTCTCCCAGGTCTCGCTCTCTTTTATGGAGGTCTTGTTCGTGCAAAGAATGTTCTCTCGGTTCTCATGCACTGCTACGCAATTGCTGCCTTGGCATCCATTCTGTGGGCCGTTGGTCTCTATAGTTTCGCCTTTGATCACCAAGAGGGAGGGAAGTGGCTCGGTGGATTCGGGCATTTCTTCCTCGAGGGAATTGGTCAAGGTGACTGGGCGAGTGATTTCCCAGAGACCGTCATGGTGATGTTCCAGATGACCTTTGCTATTATTACCCCCGGTTTGATTGTGGGCGCTTTCGTGGAGCGAATGAAATTTGCGGCGGTGATGGTTTTTTCAGGTTTGTGGTTGGTTCTAGTCTACGCTCCCGCTGTTTATTGGGTTTGGGGTGGAGGAATCATGTTCCAGTGGGGAGCCATTGATCTCGCCGGCGGGATTGTTGTGCACGCCACAGCAGGGGTGTCCGCTCTTGTTTTGGCTAAGATGATTGGCCCTCGTCACGGTTTTCCCAATCAACTTCACCCGCCGCATAGTCCCGGTTTAGTCATGATTGGAGCATCACTGCTCTGGGTAGGTTGGTTTGGTTTTAATGCTGGATCACAGCTTGCTGCCAACGAAGCCGCGGGGATGACCATGCTCGTTACTCACCTCTCGGCTGCCACGGCCGCACTGGTTTGGTGTCTCGTTGAGCGCTTGCAGACAGGCAAAACGGGGGTTGTTGGAATTGCTACTGGTATGGTTGCTGGTTTGGCGACCATCACTCCTGCATCGGGAGCCGTGGGTCCCATGGGTGCGATCGTCATTGGACTCTCAGCTGGCGTGGTTTGTTATTTCATGTGTGGGATTATTAGGCATCGCTTGAAGATTGATGATTCTTTGGATGTTTTTGCAGTTCACGGTGTGGGTGGGGTTTTAGGAACAGTTCTGGTTGCTTTCCTAGGTGCAGAAGGAGTGCTCGGAGGGTTGGGCCTTGCTGAAAATCCTGCCCAATCTGGCGTCGCTTACACGTCAATGCAGCAGTTGGTGGTGCAGCTTAAATCTTTAGGAATTACCATCGTTTGGTCTGCTCTTGCGACCGTGGTGATTGTTTATATCACGCGTGCTCTTGTTGGCCTGAGGGTTGATGAAGAGGCTGAGTTTGAAGGGCTCGACTCCGCAGAACATGGTGAAAAGGCCTATAGTTTAGACTAGATCTTTGTATCTTTCCTCGAAGCTCGGAGAGCCTCCCTCGACTGAGGGGGGTTTTCTTTTTGGGAGGGGTGGGGATGGTGCCATGCCGTAAAGAGAAGCGTCGATTGCGTTGATCAAGAGATCTTTAATGAGTTTTAATTATTTAAATGTTTTAATATTGTCATCTGGCACGAATGATGCTTAAGTAAATTTGTCATGAAAAAGACATCCACAATCCTATTAATTAGTTCCGGCCTTTTCCTTGGGCATGCTCAGGCTGAAGTTGAGTCGGAATTCCATGTTGGCTTCAACTCAGATTATATTTTCCGCGGTGCCCATCTTGGCGTGGACGCAACAGAATTCGGTCTCGACGTTGGTGGTTCTGCAGGTGGTCTCGACTGGTCTGCAGGTATTTGGAACATTTCACCATCCGGTGAACTTGGCTTCGGAGACGAGCAAGATGTATACTTTGGCGTAAGCAAAGATCTTGGTGCCGGAGCCCTCTCGCTTGGATACATCGCATACACATATGATGATGCATTCGCGGACGATGCTGAAATCAATTTGGGTTACAGCACTTCC
>JALRJZ010000225.1 GCA_023261045.1 Akkermansiaceae bacterium | reverse complement strand
TTCTTTGGGATGACTTCCTCATCAGAAAGAGCAGTCAGTGAGACCGGGCACCAATTCACCATTCTCTTGCCACGATAAATGAGCCCCTCGTTGAAAAGGTCGGCAAACACTTTTGAGACCCAATGCGTGTAGTCCTCATCCATCGTAAAGCGCTCACGACTCCAGTCGCACGAGCACCCCAAACGCTTGAGTTGCTTGATGATTATTCCCCCATGTTTTTCTTTCCACTCCCACACTTTTCCAAGAAAAGCATCTCTTCCAATATCTCTGCGTGTTTTACCCTCTTGCTCCCTAAGCTGCCGCTCCACCTTAGTTTGCGTCGCAATTCCTGCATGATCAGTCCCCGGTAACCAGAGAACTTCACAACCCTTCTGCCGAGCGCGGCGTGCTAAGATATCCTGGATAGTATTATTAAGAACGTGTCCAAGATGAAGAATCCCAGTGACATTGGGCGGAGGGATCACAATGGAATAGGCAGGCTTCTCGGAAGAGGGATCTGCTTGAAAACACTTCGCGTCAACCCAGGCCTGATACCAGGACTTTTCGACTTCGGTAGGTTCGTAAGCTTTAGGCAACTCGGACATCTGGAGGGGAAATGCCAGACCCGCACAGATAATTCAAGCCCTCGTCGAACTTGCCCTCAGTAAAAATAATCTTCTTAAGACTCCATGCGATCTTTTGAAACTCATCAAAATTGTGACAACACTCCCAAGCGAGTAATCACCAAACATCACTCCGGCGCTTGAATGGTAACTTTTAGGTTTTATTGATTCCCCTCCCAAGAAGTCTTTTCTAACGTTCTTCCAAGTGAAGCACCAATCCATGGCCACAACTCAAAAACTTCTTGTAGCAAATCGCGGCGAAATCGCCATCCGGGTATTCAGAGCTGCCACCGAACTTGGATTACGAACAGTTGCCATTTACGCCGAAGAGGATCGCTTTTCACGCCACCGTTTTAAGGCAGACGAGGCCTACCAGCTTGATCAATCAAAGGGCCCCGTCGGTGCCTATTTAGACTACGAAGGGATCGTTTCTCTTGCAAAATCAAAAGGGGTCACTCTCATCCATCCAGGATACGGCTTTCTATCTGAAAACGCCGATTTTGCCCGCGCATGTGCACGCGAAGGAATCACTTTTATTGGCCCATCGGCTGATCTTCTAGGATCAATGGGAGATAAAACCGCGGCGAGAGCCCAAGCAATTGCAGCCAACGTTCCGGTGTTACCCGGAACCGATGAAGCGATCTCGGACCCTGATCAAGCGCTCAGCGTCGCCCACGAAGTTGGATTCCCTCTCATTATCAAAGCCGCCTTTGGAGGCGGAGGACGAGGAATGAGAATCGTCGAAAAACCTTCTGAATTACAAGCCCGATTAAGCGAAGCGCAAGAGGAGGCTCAGAATGCTTTTGGAAACCCTGCTGTTTTTCTTGAGCGATACATCAAGCGGGCCAAACATATCGAAGTTCAAATCTTGGGAGATCAACACGGAACTGTCGTCCACCTCCATGAGCGGGACTGCTCCGTGCAGCGCCGCTACCAGAAAGTTGTCGAAATCGCCCCTTCAATCGACCTCGAGGGCAACCTACGAGAGGAATTTTGCGAAGCAGCCGCGCGCCTTGCCCGAGAAATTGGCTACAATAATGCGGGAACGGTAGAATTCCTCTACGACATGGACTCCAAAGAGTGGTTCTTTATCGAAATGAATCCACGGATTCAGGTCGAACATACCGTGACAGAATGCGTGACCGGTGTTGACCTCGTGCGCTCTCAAATCCTCGTCGCCCAGGGTCACAAATTACACGATCCAGAGATCGGAATCCCGCCACAAAATGAGATTCCGTGTAATGGATTTGCCATCCAGTGCCGCATTACAACCGAAGATCCAGAAAAAGGATTTGCACCAGATTATGGTCGGATTACGAATTATCGTTCGGCCGCTGGCTACGGGATACGGCTTGATTCTGGAAATGGGGATGCGGGAGCAGTCATTACTCCGTATTATGACTCCATGCTCGTGAAGCTTACTGCCATGGGCAGAGATTTCGAAACGGCCTGTCAGAGAACTGACCGCGCTCTTCGAGAATTTCGAATTCGTGGGGTCAAAACGAACATCCCCTTCCTAGAGAATGTTATTGCTGACCCCACTTTCCGTTCAGGAAATGCTCACACAAAGCTGATTGATTCTCAACCAAGCCTCTTTGAATTCATCCCAAAGAGAGACCGAGCAACAAAACTCTTAAACTACCTTTCTGACATTACGGTAAACGGAAACCCCGGAGCAAAAAACTGGCGCCCTACCAAGCCATTTTCCTCTCCAAATGTTCCCAGTTTACAGCCAAAAATTGACTTCAAAGGGTCCCGAGAAATCCTACTCGAAAAAGGGCCAGAGGCCTTCGCTCAGTGGATTAAAGATCAAAAAAGGCTTCTGGTTACCGACACAACGATGCGCGATGCTCATCAGTCGCTTATCGCCACTCGAATGAGGAGTTATGATATGCTTGCAATCGCAGAAGCATACGCAAATCGCACCCCAAATCTTTTTTCTATGGAGATGTGGGGTGGAGCAACCTTCGACACCGCAATGCGCTTCCTGAAGGAAGACCCCTGGGACCGCCTACGAGATTTGCGGGAGCGCATTCCCAATATTTGCTTTCAAATGCTCTTTAGGGGATCAAATGCTGTCGGGTATTCCAACTATCCTGACAACGTTGTTGCGGGCTTCGTCAAGCATGCAGCTGACGCAGGAATGGATATTTTCCGAATTTTTGACTCCCTCAATTATTTGCCAAACATGCAAGTCGCGATGGAAGCTGCGCGAGAACATGGGAAAGCAGTGTGTGAAGCCGCCGTCTGCTACACCGGGGATATCACCGACCCTAATCGAGCAAAATACTCGCTCAATTATTATATCAACAAAGCCAAAGAGCTCGAAAAAATGGGGGCCCATATTCTTTGCATCAAGGATATGGCGGGATTGGCGCACCCCGCGGCCATCAGCAAACTTGTCTCAGCTCTCAAGCAAGAAATCAGCATCCCGATCCACTTTCACACTCATGACACCTCAGGACTCAATGCTGCCTCAATTATGGCTGCAGCTGATGCGGGTGTCGATATTGCAGATATGGCTCTGGCTTCAATGTCAGGATCGACAAGTCAGCCGAATTTAAATTCGGTGAATGCGGCAATGCACGGCAACGAAAGACACCCCGGCCTTGATTCAGATACGATTAATGAGCTTTCAGATTACTGGGAAGAAATCTTAACTCATTACGAGCCGTTTTACTCAGCCCCCAGAAGTGGCACGGCTGAGGTCTACCTCCACGAAATGCCAGGAGGACAGTATACCAACCTCAAAGAACAAGCGAACTCGATGGGACTTGGCCACCGTTGGCAAGAGATCGCGCATACCTATGCGGACGTCAATCAACTCTTTGGCGACATCATCAAGGTCACACCTTCCTCAAAAGTTGTTGGGGACATGACCATGCTCTTGGTGACCCAAAACTTAAAAACAGAGGATCTCCTTAATGGAAAAGCCCCAAACCTGAATTTCCCAGAATCAGTCATCGATATGCTTGCCGGTGGCTTAGGACAGCCCGATGGCGGCTGGCCTAAAGATATCCAGAAAATCGTTCTTGGAGACAAAACTCCAGTGACCGTCAGGCCCGGCGAACTGGCTCCTCCATGCGACCTTGAAGAAACAAAACAACAGCTCGGCGAGCAACTTGGACGCCCCGCTACAGACGACGAACTCTACAGCTACTTAATGTACCCCCAGGTCTTCAATGACTTTCAGGAAACTCTTAAAAGCTATGATCGCCTCACCGTTCTTCCAACACCGTCCTTCTTTTACGGTCTTCAAGTTGGCGAGGAAATCAATGTCGATATCGCTCCTGGAAAGACCCTCTTTATCAAACTCATCTCGATAGGTGATCCAGATGGCGAGGGACGGCGCACTCTATTCTACGAACTCAATGGCATGCCCCGAGAATGTGTCGTCGTTGATAAAGCCCTGGGCAAAGAAGTTGCGGCAAACATCAAAGGAGAACCTGGAAATCCAAAGCATATCAACGCTCCACTTCCAGGAATGATTAGTGAGATCGCGGTCAAAGTTGGTGATGAAGTCAAGGAAGGTGATAAGATCGTGGTCCTCGAAGCGATGAAAATGCTCACCACAGTGAGCGCTACAGAGGATGGCTTCATCAGCGAAATCCTCCTACAAAAAGGACAGTC
>JALRJZ010000224.1 GCA_023261045.1 Akkermansiaceae bacterium | reverse complement strand
GTTGCCCCAAAGTTGCGACTCATGTTCTTTGGGATTTGTGTGGAGATTTTTCGACGCAAGAAATTCGGGATTTGGCTCATGCCAATGGGGTTGAATTGGGATCCATTAATCCGAATTTATTTGAGGATCAGGACTACCGTCTTGGAAGCTTGTGTCATCCCAATGAGGAAGTGCGCAACAAGGCGATCGAACATGTCAAAAAGTCGATTCATCTCGGTCAAGACTTAGGTAGTCAGGTGGTAACCTTGTGGTTGGCTGATGGGACAAACTATCCTGGGCAAGATTCCATTCGCGAACGCAAAGGTCGATTAGAAGGTGCGTTGGGTGAGCTCCATGACTTGCTTGCTGATGACCAGGTTTTCTTAATCGAATACAAACCGTTTGAGCCTGCATTTTATCACACTGATCTTGGTGACTGGGGAATGTCCTACCTGCATGCGAAAAAAATGGGGTCTAAGGCGAAGGTTCTTGTCGACACGGGGCACCATTATCAGGGGCAGAATATCGAGCAAATTGTTGCTTGGTTACTTGATGATGGAATGTTGGGTGGCTTTCATTTTAATGATCGTCGCTACGCTGACGATGATCTCACTTTAGGGTCGATTGACCCTTATCAAGTTTTTAGAATTTTTCACGAGATTCAGGGGTGTGCCTTCGAGCAAGGGGATGCAATGGCGAAAATTGAGTATATGATCGATCAATCTCATAATTTAAAACCGAAGATTGAAGCGATGATCGAGACAGTGGTTTCTGCTCAAGAGCTTTTTGTGAAAGCTTCTTTGGTTGATCATGACGAACTAAAGGCGCTGCAAAAAAGAGGGCAAATTGTTGATGCTGAGAGGCTTCTGAAATGTGCCTTTCGCACTGACGTGACGGGGGTGATTGAAGATTGGAGAAGAGGGCATGGTCTTGAAGCGGATCCTCTACTTGCTTATCGTGCGAGTGGATACCAAGAGGAGATCTCTTGTGAGAGGAAAGTTCGTCGCAAGAAGCTTGGAGTGGCCGCTTCTGGGAGCTACGCTTAATTAGTTTTTTATACGATCGTTATGTCATCATTCAAACCGTCAGATTATCGTCACGTTCATTATCGTTGGGACGACGATCAAGCAGCAGAGATGAGTTCACTTGAGCGTCTCGTTTACCGCTCGAATTTACTTGGATCAGACCAGAGAATTACCAATACCGGAGGTGGAAACACATCAACAAAATCGTTTGAGCGTGACCCTCTCACCAACGATGAAGTTGAGGTTCTTTGGGTGAAAGGTTCAGGAGGGGACTTGCGGACTTCGACTACTGACAACTTTTCATCACTTTATCAGGACAAGTTGATCGCACTTCAGGAGATTTATCTCAAGACGACTCCAAATGGTTTAAAAACTCAGATTGAAGATGAGATGGTGGGAATGTATCGCCACACCACTTTCAATCTGAATCCAAGGGCGTCCTCGATCGATACTCCCTTGCATTCATTTATTCCATATAAACACGTTGATCATATGCATCCCAATGCATTTATTTCAATTTGTGTGACTCGGAATTCAGAAGCGATTACCAATGAGATTTTCGGAGAAGAAGTGGTTTACACTCCATGGCAAAGGCCAGGGTTCGATCTAGGTCTTTTGTTTCAAGAGGTGTGTTGTAAGCACCCGAAAGCAAAGGGGGTTAATATGGGGCAGCATGGTCTCATTAACTGGGCTCAAGATGACAAGGAGTGTTATGAATTAACCCTGAGTCTGATTGAGAGAGCGGGGCGTTATATTGAGCAGAGAGACCGGGGTGATCAGACTTTTGGAGGTCAAAAGTATCAGGCCCTTGATGTTGAAAAATCTCGTGAGGTTATTTCTCAAATCCTGCCTTGGTTGAGGGGGCAGGTCAGTCAGCAAAATCGCTTTATTGCTACGATCGAAACGACCCAAGATGTTCTGGAGTTTGTCAACAGTCATGATGCGAAGCGGCTCGCAGAATTAGGGACTTCCTGCCCTGATCATTTTTTAAGAACGAAGATTAAACCTCTCTACGTTGATTGGAATCCTGAGGCAGAAGATCTGAGTGTGTTGCGTCAGAAGTTAACTGAGGGTCTTGAGCAATATCGTGCTGATTATGCCGCTTACTACCAAGCCAATAAGGAAAACCACTCTCCAGCGATAAGGGATTCCAATCCAACGGTTGTTTTGATTCCTGGGATTGGAATGGTGTCTTTTGGTAAAAACAAGAGTGAGTCTCGTGTGACTGCTGAGTTTTATAATTGCGCGATTGCTGTCATGCGCGGCGCTGAAGCGATCGACGAATATATTGGGCTCCCTCAAAAAGAGGCCTTTGATATCGAGTATTGGGCCCTCGAGGAGGCCAAATTACGTCGAATGCCACCTGAAAGGGAATTTGAGCGTAAAGTGGTCGTGATCGTCGGCGCTGGCAGTGGAATTGGAAAAGAAATGGCCCACCTCATGATTGAGCAGGGGGCGCATGTTGTCTGTGCTGACCTAAATGCTAAGAGCGCGCAAGCGACTGCCGATGAGTTGATTTCAAAAGTTGGACAGGGCATTGGAGTTGCTGGAACGGGGATTTCAGGTTGCGGGAACGCCATTGGATTAGCTTGCGACGTTACCAAGAGGGAATCAATCCGTGAGATGTTTACGGAGGTGATTCATGCCTATGGAGGGATTGATCATATCGCTGTCACATCAGGGATTTTTGTCTCTCCTGATGCAGAGGGTCGGATTCAAGATGAACAGTGGGATTTGACCTTTGGAATCAATGTGACTGGTCCTTTTCTTGTCGCCGATGAAGCTAATAGCATTTGGCAGGACCAATCTCTCGCGGGCAGTATGGTGGTTACGACAAGCGCCAATGGGGTTGTCTCAAAAAAAGGAAGTGTAGCTTACGATACCTCGAAGGCTGCTGCGAATCATTTGATTCGAGAGCTGGCTATTGAGCTCTCTCCGATGATTCGAGTCAATGGTGTTGCACCGGCGACGGTTGTCGCTGGTAGTGCGATGTTTCCGAGGGATCGTGTGATTTCCTCACTGAGTAAATATGATATTCCATTTTCTGATGATGAAGAAACAGAATGTCTAAGAGAGAAATTGGCTCGTTTTTATGCGCAGCGTACCCTGACAAAGGTTCCAATTACTCCGCACGATCAAGCTGAGGCCATATTGTTTCTCTTAAGTGACGCGGCATCAAAAACGACGGGGCAGATCCTGGCGGTTGATGGGGGGCTTCATGAGGCTTTCTTGAGGTAAGCTTAATCTCTCGATCCGGTTGGCGATGCTTCAAAATAAAACTGTTCACCTCGCGGTTGATCTAGGTGCTGGAAGTGGGCGGGTCATTGCGGGTGTCTTTGAAGAGGGTAAGATTTCCTTGAAGGAAATCTATCGTTTTGAAAATCATCCGCTAGAAGAGAATGGGGCGTTGTTTACCGATTTCGAATCGCTGTGGAAGGAAGTGACCTTGGGGCTCAAGAAGGCTTCCGAGTATTTCGGAGCTTCCATCATTAAAACAATCGGAGTTGATTCCTGGGGGGTCGATTTTGGATATGTCGATGCGAGGGGTCAGTTGTTAAAGCTTCCGAGGCAATATCGGGATCCGCGCAATCAGAAAGCGTTTGAAAGGCTCCTAGAACGCATTTCTCCCTCAGAAATATTTCAAGAGACTGGGATTCAAATGATGGAGATCAACTCCATCGTGCAACATTTTGCTGAACTTGAGGACATTGATGGTGTTGTTTCTCGTGCGGATCAGTTCTTAATGATCGCTGATCTTATTAATTGTCGCCTAACAGGGATTGCTAAGTGTGAGCGCACAAACGCGAGCACGACCCAACTCATGCGCCCAAAAGAGCGAGATTGGTCTTGGAAGCTTTTTGATTTCTTGGGGCTTCCTCGACGTCTTGCTCCCGAATTGATCGATCCTGGGGTCGTTCTCGGTGGGCTTCAGCAGCCGGTTGCTGAGCTCACTTCTCTCGAACCTCAGACCAAGGTTGTGGCAGTTGGGAGTCATGACACTGCTTCTGCTGTCGCGGCAGTCCCTGCGATCCATGAGGCTCGCTATGCTTACCTGAGCTCAGGAACTTGGTCCCTGTTGGGCGTTGAGGTCGATGAGCCGGATTTTGGTTTCTTAGCACAACGATTAAACCTGACTAATGAAGCAGGAGTTTTTGGGAATATTCGTCTTTTAAAAAACATCAATGGTCTTTGGCTTGTTCAAGAATGTCGACGTGCTTGGAGAGAAGAGGGCAAAGACTGGAGCTATCAGGAATTGTCCGAATTAGTTTCTAAGGTCAC
>JALRJZ010000223.1 GCA_023261045.1 Akkermansiaceae bacterium | reverse complement strand
TAGCACGGGGCACGGTATTTCTCTCGTGCAAGAACAACCTGACGCCCGTTGGCTTCCCATCGCATCAGCTTTTGAAAGAGGGAAACTCCCCACTTGGCATCAAGAGCTCGTCCCCGCAAATCGTGGGCATCTTTGGGCCCCCGATCTCTTAAAAATTGGAGAGACCTATTTTCTTTATTACTCCGTTTCCTCTTTCGGAAAACAACGCTCTGCTATTGGGCTGCTGACAGGGAAAACCCTCAACCCGAAATCCTCTCAATGGAAGTGGGAAGATCAAGGCCCCATTATTACCTCGGATCAAAACTCACCTTTTAATGCCATTGATCCTGCAATTTTTAGGGACGACGATGGTTCACTGTGGATAACATGGGGTTCCTTTTGGAATGGTCTTTACCTTGCTGAGCTTCACCCAGAGACAGGGAAGCTTCTACATCCGCAAAAAGACCATACTCAGATCGCCTGGGCGCCAAAAATTGAAGCCCCGTTTCTCCATCGACAGGGAAAATACTATTATCTCTTTGTGAACCATGGACTTTGTTGCCGAGGCTTACAAAGCACCTATGAAATTCGTGTCGGGCGGAGTCAATCGATCACGGGGCCTTACCTTGATCAAGAGGGAAAAGATCTCAGAGAAGCTGGAGGAACGATCCTCTTAGAAAGTCATGTAAATGAGATAGGCCCCGGACACGCATCGATCCTCCGGCGAAATGACCAAGAATTCTTGTGCTATCACTACTACAGTAAAGACCATCGTGGAGCATCTCGCTTCTCCCTGAGACCTTTATTCTGGAAAAACGGTTGGCCTTGGGTCAATCTAGAGGGGTCTCAATGAAGCGGCTTTTTACTTTGATCATCTTCATCGGGACGCTTGGTGCTCAACAAACAGCCCCTCCAACGCCCATTGAGAGTTGGCGACAAACTCATTTCGGAACGCTCGAGAACTCCAGACGATCTGCTGACACGGCTGACCCTGATCAAGATGGACTCGATAACCTTCTCGAGTATGCCATCGGATCGGACCCCAATCAGGCCAATGACCAAGCTCTCTTAACTCCAGATCCAAAATCACCCTCTTTTAGTTTCACCTTTCAGAAGGCAAGCAGTGCCACTGACATCAATTTCATGATTCAAGAAAGTTCCGACTTAGAATCGTGGACACCCGCTTTGGGGAACCAAACTCTTCTACTCAATAACGGGAGAACCCAACGACTCCAGTTTTCTCGCCCGACTGGCTCTGACCATCGACTTTATTTTCGAACAAAAGTCATCCGACCTTTGATCCTAGAACCCTTTTGGATGGAAGAAATCTATGGTTCTAGTGATACCACCGCTTCCTTAGAAACCTTAGCATCACACCCGACCTATCAAGACATCCTTACAAGACAAAAGATCACTCTTCTGGGGGGGCCAACTCTTGGGCAACTCACGCCAACGACGGCCACCGTCTGGTTCCGAACGGCTCGTCCAGCGTCCGTAACAATTTCAGTAGGCAACAAGACCTTTGGCCCTATCCTGACTTCTTTTGAAACCGATCTTACAGGCACGATTTCACTCACTGGTCTAAGGCCTTTCGCTCAACATCAGTATCAAATCTTCGTCGACGGACAAATCGCTTCTCCTCTCCCCAGTGAACTTACGTTCACAACGCCTCCTCCCGCTGGGGCGCGGCAGAAATTCTCGGTCGCTTTTGGCGCCTGCTCACGATTTGTCCCTGAACTCGAGGGAATCTGGGAAGTGATCGCCCAACAAAACCCCCTCGCTTATCTCACGCTCGGAGACAACCTCTATATTGATCGTCCCGAGCACCAAAACATACAACGCGTTCATTATTACCGGAGGCAATTCCACCCATCGTATCGGGTCATGACAGCATCCACTGGGATTTACTCCATTTGGGACGATCACGACTTCGGTAATAATGATCAAGCGGGTGGAGCGGGTATCCTTCAAACCTGGAAGCTCCATAATTTCAACGTCTTCGCTGAGAATTGGAACAACCCCTCCTATCCAGGTGGAGGGGCCTACCCAGGCTGCTTTTACGATTTCACGCTGGGAGATGTTCACTTTATCATGACCGATGGGAGGTTTTATCGGGAAAAAGGACAAACGATGCTTGGCCCAGAACAACAGAATTGGGTGCTTCAAACACTCGCCTCCTCAAAATCGAAGTTCAAAGTTCTCTGCTCTGGCACTTTGTGGACCGAGCATGCTGACAATGGCCTCGATTCTTGGGCCGGTCACCGCCAGGACCGCGATGAAATCTTTGCGCTCATCAGAGATGCCAAAATTCCTGGCGTCTTTCTTCTCTCAGGGGACCGTCATCGACACGAGATGTTCCAAATCAACTTTGATGTCGGCTACCCACTCTATGAATTTGAGACTGCGAAAGTCACAGGTTATCACTCTCATCCTTCAAATCCTTTTGCCTTATTCTCGTACACAAAGGGCAACTTCTTTGGCATGCTTGATTTCGATTTTTCCGTTCAAGACCCGACAGTCACCTACCGATGTGTCACTGAAAGCGGGAAATCCCCCCAGCATCTCACCTTCCAAACATCTCTAGCAAAACTGACGCCCTCTCGCTAGTCAGCGAAACTCTTCGCTGCCTTTCACCGATCTATTCTTTGATCTTTAAGATCACTCTGGCGTATCTTGTGAGAGGAGGCTGCCCCGAGTCTTGAACCTCGCAGATGAAGTGAATGACCTCGCCAGCTTGCACCTCGGTGGGAATGACAAACTTTGCCTGAGGTTTCAAAACCACAGGCCACCGATCGTTCGAACCATGGCTAACTTCTTGATGACACCACCAACGGTAATGCAGTTCATCTCCATCTGGGTCCTTACTTGCTGACGCGTCCAGAGTGACTTGTTCTCCAGCTGAGACGACAAGATTAAGCGGTGTTTCTTTGAGCGTTACCACTGGGGGATGATTCGCAGAAGCGACATCGTTCACACACCAATCTGCGCGCGCTGCAAAATCATTTTGAACCGCCTCTAACCAACGAGTAATAGGGCGAAAATAGCGCTCCCTCATTCTTAGCTCCTCAGGCTCAGTGGCATTCTCAAACTTCTTTGCCCAACTTTTATCGATTGTCCAACGCCCATCAGGGTGCTTCCAACTCGGATCTGGTGGAGGGTCCATCCACACATTTGCGCGGACTCTCACGTAGCGCCCACCCCATCCTCCATAGCCCGGAGACTCGAGGCTGCGTAGACCATTTGGGATGGCATGAAGAAACGCTGGGGTATCACCCTCAGCATGAAAAGCTCTATTAAGATGCTCGTATGAAGAACAGAGAGCACCATGGTTTTTCAAAAGGTGCTTCTCCATCCACTCCTGCTTAAAAAAGCGCTGAGTTTCCGGCGGCAACACCTTTGGCCAAATGTAGGCCATGCAGTCGAACTGGTCCGAAATAATCGTCGTGAGGTTCAATGGTTCCCACTTCGGGCGGATTGAGTTCTGGTAGGTCTCATCTTGTTCCCAGATTAAAAAAAGCCTGAGCTTTTGTGCCACCTCTCGCATCCTGTGGGGGTAATCTTGCTCAATAAGCCGTAAGGCTCTTGCAATGGTGTTACACCCTCCCCAGGCCTGCACCCAAATTGGACGAGGATCACTCTGGTCCAAGAGAACTTTTGCAATCCATTTTGCCCCCTCGGTGAGTTGCTCGCTCTCTCCAGCGCCTTGGATATTTCCCACCTTCCAGACAGCCAACAGCTCTTGAGGAGAAGGATAATTGGCATCATGCTTTTTGAGATTTGGATAGACTTCGCCGTAGCGATCAATGGATTCTCGCACCCACTCCACAGGATGAAAGGCGTGCCACCCCTCACCGCCAACCCAGTGAAACTGAGAACTACTATTCACAATCCCTTCGACATCAAACTCATTAGAGCTGAGGAGAAACCTCACCATCGAGCAGCGATCGTCGGCTTCTCCATCAGTGGTCACAATGACTCGAGGTCGAGCACTAAGCGGACAAACAAGGAAGAGAAAAAGAAGAAGAAGCTTCATCAGATTGACGTTTAACGAATGCGAGTTTAACGAGAGCTTGGAAGAAGACGAGAACGATCCCCAGATCAGGCCTCATTTGAAATCAAATTGTTGTTTCTATCGAAAAACTTCCCATTTCGATCGAGTCCGAACCCTTTTTAACCTTCGATGAAGATCTTCTCTCGATTGACCGATTGACAAAAAACTCTTTTCTTGGCTACCGAGCTCTTTCGCACTCATATCGCCATCGCCCTATGCTTCAAAGATTCGCCGTCATTCTCACCTTCACATCTAGCCTCGTTCATATTGTCAGTGCTCAA
>JALRJZ010000222.1:4054-4322 GCA_023261045.1 Akkermansiaceae bacterium | reverse complement strand
AGAGAGCGAAAAAATGAAAGAGGGTGCCACCCAGTCAAAAGGATGAGGCTCGTGAGATAAATCCCAACCAAAACAATTGCGGATCCAATGGTCCCAAGAAGACCTTTAAAGAAATACTTCCCCAACCCTTCACCAAAGGCACCCCCAGCCCAGCTTCCATAATCAGGACTCCCGGCCCACCCCAACACATTAAAGAGAGCCGCGCTCGTCAACATCAGCACAGAAAATCCGATCAACGTGCGAATCCCAAGACGACTCTTAAACCAGG
>JALRJZ010000222.1:0-4044 GCA_023261045.1 Akkermansiaceae bacterium | reverse complement strand
GCGGCAATCAAGTAGGCCGCCGCCCCGAAAAGGCTCACAAAAACGAAACCCAACAATGCACCCACAGGACCAATCAAATTCTTCGTTGGAGCGTCAACCGCTCCCTCAGGCGCAAAACTCCCCACAAAAGCCCAATCGACGAAATCCACAGGAGTGAATCTGAGCAAGGAAATGAACAGGAGAACTCCCACGATAATCAGGCCGATACCAACCAACTCCTGAGTTCCCTCTCCCTCTAAGACAGCATGTTGTTTTCGAACCTGTTTTCTCTTGGCCATAATCAAAAAAAGTGAAGCTAGAACTCCGGTAGAAAAACTATCCCACAACTCCCCCCTCTCAGGCAAGAAGGAACTTAAAGGATACACATAATCAACAAAAGTTAATGAAGTATGCGCTTTTGCCCATCGTTGTCTTGATTTATCCCATCATGATTCGCATCCTTCTGGTATGGAGCCTCTGACCTTCACCCCCCTCTACATGACACGCGTCTGGGGCGGAAGAACTCTCGAATCCTCTTTTGGACGAACACTGCCCGATGACCAACCTTACGGCGAGTCTTGGGAAATCAGCGACCGAGAACAGGAACAATCCATCGTCAACCATGGGCCGTGGAAAGGAAAAACCCTCCATGAGCTTTGGACCAATCACCGCGAAGAGCTTTTTGGAGACAATCTCTCGGGAGAGCGCTTTCCCCTCTTAATCAAGATTCTTGATGCGCAGGATGATCTTTCCATCCAGGTTCACCCGCCCAAAGAAGTCGCCCAAACCCTTGGTGGGGATCCAAAGACCGAAATGTGGTACATTGCTAACTGCACTCCAGAGGCGAAACTCTACGTTGGACTCAAAGAAGGCGTGACCCAGAGCGACTTCGAACAATCTCTTGAGGAAGGAAGTGTCGCCGAGAAAGTTCACGCCATTACACCCAAGCGAGGAGAATCCATTTTCATTGAGTCGGGCCGCCTTCATGCCATTGGGGCGGGTTTTCTCATTTACGAAATCCAGCAAAACTCAGACACCACCTACCGAGTCTTTGATTGGAATCGCCTCGGGCTTGATGGCAAATCCCGAGAACTTCATCTCAAAGAATCAATGGCTTCAATCGATTTTACCGATTTTGAGCCGACAATGGACACCCCAACCGGACCGACCTTGGCAAAGTGCCCCTACTTTGTCGTTGATGAACACCAACTTGAATCAGGGGAGACCCTTAGTAACCCCTCAAATATCTTTTCCATTCTTTGTGTCGTCGAGGGGGAAGTGACTTCTGAGCAAGGACGCTCATTTCACAGAGGAGACTTCCTCCTACTACCTCGCATGGCCGCCCCTCTCAAAACTCACGAAGGGGCAAAAATACTCCAGAGCTATCTCCCAATATAAGCCCGACACCTCGTTGAGTTCTTTCTCACACTTATCTGGAGAGGATCGCCCCCTTCATTTTACTTCCCGGCTCTCAAAGCGGAGCCCTCGAAGAATCACCGGATGATGGTCAGAGCCCACTGGGTCACCATTAGCCTCCACCGCCAACGTTGTCGCTTTTACCCCCTTCGAGGTAAACACATGATCAATCCTCAGTCCTTCCTCAAGCAAGGGCTTCCAATGGTTAAACGAAGCCTTTTGGTTTTCTTGAAATGTGGTCACCTGAGCCAAATCCATGAGAGAGAGGATTGCCGGATTTTCGGTCGTCGCATTAAAATCTCCGATGACAAGGTAAGGATCGTTGGGGTGCTGACGTTTTTGAATCATCTGCGCGATGAGTTGAGCAGATTTTACCCTTGAAGCTTGGCTCCGATGATCCCAATGAGTGTTATAGAGGTATAGCCCCTTGCCACCATTATCGATGAACCGGGCCCACGTGCAGATTCGCGGAATCTCATTACCCCAGCTCATACTTCCGGGCTTTTCCGGACTTTCTGAAAGCCAAAAAGTTCCACTTTGCTTCGCATCAAGCTCCCAAGTCTTGGGATCATAAAAAATGGGAGAAAACTCGCCCCTCTCCTTACCATCGTCTCTCCCGACACCTACGAATTGAAAGCCTGAGAGACCCTTTTTTAAATCACTCAACTGGTGATTGAGGGCTTCTTGTAAGCCAATCAAGGTTGCACCAGACCGATGAAGGTAATCGGCAACTTGATCGCAACGCTGCCTCCACTGCCTTGGGCCGGTATCTCCACGAGCCGCATAACGAATATTATAAGAAACAACCGAGTGCGGGCCTTGCGCCGAGCAAGGAGTCCACAAACAAAGGGATAAGAGGAAAACTTGAAGTTTCTTCACTCTTCGGAGCCTAGAGCACTCTTAAGAGATTCAAAGCCCCAAAAGCTGAGCTTTCAACTGCTCCGCACGTTCGAGGAGCTTTCCTTCTCCAACGAAATTCACGTGACCCATTTTCCGTCTCACCCCTGGATCTGTTTTACCATAGAGATGTAACTTGGCGCCCTGAGTGGAAACGATTTGATCAGTATCCAAGTGAGGATTCCACATATCCCCCAAAAGATTCAACATTACCGTCGGAGTCAGCAGCTCAGGAGAACCGAGAGGCAACCCACAAACAGCACGAAGTTGTTGTTCAAACTGAGAAGTCACACACCCATTCATCGTAAAATGACCCGAATTATGAGGACGGGGGGCCATTTCATTCACAAGGACATTGCCTGATTTTTCGACGAAGAATTCAATTGCGAGCAACCCGCGGTAGTCCAACTCAGAAGCCAACTTCAGAGCCACCTCTTGAGCCTGCTGCAAGGTCTTTTGCCCAACCCGAGCCGGAACTATTGTCAAATCCAACATATGATGGCGATGGGCATTTTCAGCCGCTGGAAAGGCGACAACCTCACCATCTTTGCCTCGCGCAACCAACACAGAGATTTCACAATCAAAGTCAATAAACCCCTCTAACACAGAAGCTTGCCCCTCAACGGCCTCCCACGCACTGGCGAGTTGGTCTTTGTGGGTCAACTTGACCTGACCTTTCCCATCGTATCCAAAAGCCGCCGTCTTGAGAACAGCAACAGGACCAATCTGATCATAGGCACTCTCTAAATCAGCGAGCGAATTCACCATCGCAAAGGGAGCGCATGCAATCTCATGCTTTTTGAGAAACTCCTTTTCTCGAGAACGATGTTGCGTGATTTCAATTGAGCAAGCAGAGGGAAACAAGGGTTTCTGACGCTCAATGGATTTCAAAGTTTCCAGAGGAATATTTTCAAACTCTACCGTGACGACATCAACCTCACGACAAAACTCCGCTTGAGCACCGCAATCATCGAAGCTTTTCTTCAGGAGAAGATCAGCGACCCCCTCCGTTGGCTCAGCTTCATGAGTGCCACTCCAAACAACAGTCTGCACCCCCATACGCCGGGCATCAAGGCACAACATTCTCGCCAACTGCCCCCCACCAAGAATTCCCAGCGTCATGACTTCTCATTCGTTGGCGGGAGAACCTTACCCAAAACGCTATCTCTTTGCTGATCACGAAAATCCTGTAATTCCTGAGCCAAACGTTGATCTGAATTCGCCAAGATTGAAATCGCGGAGAGCCCCGCATTTCCGGCACCCGCTTCACCAATCGCAAAAGTGGCCACGGGAATACCCTTGGGCATTTGCACAATCGAAAGCAAAGAATCCATCCCACTAAGCGCCTTTGATCGGACTGGGACCCCTAAGACCGGAAGTGTTGTCATGGACGCAACCATTCCTGGCAAATGAGCGGCCCCGCCAGCTCCGGCAATAATGACCTTGAGACCTCTATCACGAGCACTTTTAGAATACTCCACTAACAACTCGGGAGTACGGTGAGCGCTCACGACTTTGGCCTCATAGGGTACGCCAAATTGCTGAAGAACTTCAACGGCCTTCTCCATTGTGGGCCAATCGGAATCACTTCCCATGACCACACCCACCAAGGGCTGCTCTGTTTCGATCACGGTTTCAGTATCACTCGGCGAGTAGCGACTTGGCAAGCCCGGGCTTAACCAATCAAAGGATCTGCCAGGGAACGAAGGCGACCATCCGTAAGTCGGTAAATCCAACTATGGATCTCCAGCT
>JALRJZ010000221.1 GCA_023261045.1 Akkermansiaceae bacterium | reverse complement strand
CAGGTGCCTGAAATGCCCAAAATTTTCGCCCTTCAGCGAGGTTGATTTCATGGTGCCTTTGCGGAGCTTCTCCACCCCTAGGATCAGGAGCACCCATTTGAATCCATTCTTTGAAGGATAGAATCTCCTCATTCGAGAGCCGTTTTTTAGGCGGCATTTTAAGATCTTGATTGTGGTGCGAAATCGCTTCGATCAGAAGGGACTCTTCGGGATGGTGAGGGACAATGGCTGGACCTGAGTCTCCGCCAATTTGCCAGCCATCGCGAGAATCAAGAGAAAGATTTCCTTTTAGTTTTTTTGCATTTTTCGAGTGGCACTCGTAACAATGATCAATGAGTAGAGGGCGGATGTTTTTTTCGAAGTATTCGATTTCACTCAGTTCGCTTTCCTTTCCAAATCCCACAGAGCAAGCAAAGAGAATGAGGGAGCTTTTAGTAAGGTGCAGAACTTTTGTTTTTGAGTGATGCATCTCTCTTTAGTGAATTCGCGTGCTTTGAAAGCGATCTGGTCCGATAAGGGTGTGTGTTATTTTCGAAAGACTCGGTAGAAGAGTTTTGTTGCGCCCTGAGGGAGATCGCGATCGGTAAACTGAGTGGTGTCGTCTTGTCCCAAAAGAGGATCTCCAACCGCGGTCCATGGGTCAGAATGACCGAGGTCTAAGGATCGTTCGATGACGTATTGAGCATTTGCAACCGACGAAAAAGTAAGGGAGGTTTCACCAATAGAATTCCGAGTAATATCGATGATTCTCGGGGCGCCGCCGACTCCAGAAAAGTCGCCGACACCATTCATCATGATGGCATTGATTTCTTCCAGAGAAAGAGCTTTTCTGAAGAGACCCACATCATCGATCGCACCACTGAACCAAAAATTCTCTCCATCATCTTGTCCTGCGCCGATGTGAAGGTCTTCCATTTCCACGGAGCCATTTGGGGAGTATTGATTCGGGGCAATATCCTGAGCCATTTGAATACCATTAATATAGATTGTTTTTGATTGGCTAAGGGCATCGTAGGAGATGGCTAGGTGAGTCCATGTGTTCATTGCGACGGGCTCACCTGGTAGGTAATCCCATCCGGGGTTGCCATCGCCAGTCCAAAAATTCCAAGTGCCTCCACTATCGTTGTAGAGAATATAACCATGGGTAGATGCTCCCAAACTCACATCATCACGGCTGGTAATTGGTGATGCAAATCCACCGGTCGTCTCGGCTTTCGCCCACAAAGTGACTGTGAAACTTTCGGGATTGAGAGCCGAGGCGTATGGAATATCAATCCTCGAAGACCCGTCGAATAAAAGAGCACCATTTGATTGATCCGTTGCCCCTTGAGTTTGAATAGGATTGCCCACTAAGAGTCCATCATAGCCATTTCCACTTGCGTCCACTCCATCGACATCAAGAGGCCACCAAGCGACAAGTGGATTGGCAATTGGAACGATGGCTTGAACCTCAATTTCGACGGTGGGAGTGATGGGGTCATCTGTGGTGAGGATGAGGGTGGCTTTAAAAGAGCCATCCTGTTGAAGCGGGTCAAAGTAAATGGTTACCTCACGGCTTTGATTGCCCGCAGGAATTGTTGTTGGAATGGTTCCAAGGCTGAAATGATCCGAATCCTCTCCGGTAATTTCAATTGAGGCGATTTCTAAAGATCGAGTCGCACCTTGGTTGATGAGCTGGACGACTCCCGCCGTATCATTGCCTAAACTCACGGAGAGGGGGGGGTAGATCTTTGGATCATGAATGGACCCTCTGATTAAAATCGTTTGTGATGGGGTTAAGCTATCGTCGCTGTTAAGGGTGAGGTGGCCTTCGAAAAGTCCATTCGAACCGCGAGGGTCAAATTGCACGGTGATCTCATCAGAGCCCCCGGGGGCAATGGAGTCGGGCAAGGCAATGACGGTGAAGTTTTGACTCAGCACAAATTGTGCATCGATGAGATTGAGTGGTTGAGTTTGACCACTATTAGAAACGGGAATCTGAATGGTTTGAATACTGCCATCGAGATCGATCTCAAGAATTCCGGGGCTCGAAAGAGCAGGGTCGGGCTGACCACTAGTGATCCCGTTGGTCATAATACTCTGAATCACTGCTTCACTGAGAACATCGTCCCAAAGGCCAACGTCATCAATTAGTCCCGAGAAGTGGTATTGATCTCCTAGATCTCCTCCAGATCCTAGATGAAAGTTTTTGAACCCTTGGGTTCCGTTTGGAGAGTATTGGGTAGAACCGGATTGAGGAATGGTGTCAGTTGCTGATAAGACGCCATTGACCCAGAGGTTTTTTGTGTCGGTAATCGCATCATAGGTGATGGCAAGATGAGTCCATACATTCGCAGCCACGGATTCCCCTGGGAGGTTGTCCCATCCAGGGTCGCCGTCTCCTGTCCAAAATTCCCAAGAACCCCCAGGTGCATTGTAGATAATGAATCCGTGAGTGGAAATCCCAGAGTCATCCCGATTGGTTATGGGAGAAGCATGCGGTCCAAATGTGCTTGAGGCATTGACCCAGAGAGCAAGAGTGAAGCTTTCTGGGTTGAGTGCTGCGTCAAATGGAATGTCAATATTACCGAAGTCAGGAAATGAGGCTGCTCCACCCGTTTTGGCATTTGCTCCCGGCTGTTCAAATTCAACCGTGCCATTGACGACAGTTCCGTTAAAGCCATTGCCGCTTGCGTCGGTAGCATCAAAATCAAGCGGCCAGTGAGCAATGAGATCTGCACGACAGAACTGAGTTGCTAGGCTCAGCAAAAGAAAGAAATGATGCTTCTTCATAGTGAAAAGGGAGTCAGTTTTGTATCTCTCCGTCTTATATCAACCATTGAGCCTTTCTTCAATAATTAAGATGTCATTCAAAGCTTCATGAGAGCTAAATGAGTAGAATCATTTTCTTCGCTCTCGTATCAAATTCTCTATTGAGCTTTCTCGCTTGGGATTTTTGTGAGAGTTTTGGAACTGCGGAGGCTTCTATTCTTGAGGAAGACCGATTTTGCTGTAGGGGGGGAAGTCAAACTGATCACCAAAGACTCTCGGATCCTGGTGGTTTTGCAGCTCGTCCATAAGTGTTTTTTTAAGTTCGTTGCGAGCCTCGGAATATCCAGGGCTCAAGGCCACGTTGCTGAGTTGGTGGGGGTCGTTTTTAAGATCGTAAAGCTCTTCTGAGGGGCGGGGCCCAAAACCAAGATCCCAGAAGTATTTAAAGTCTGGACGGTTTCGATTCTGAATAAAAAAAGCTTTTGTAGGGCTGGCGTCTACGTCTGCGAAGCTAAGACGAGTATTGTTTGCGAGCTCTTCGAATGGAATCTTGTTGGATTTAAAAAGCGAGAGGGGATCCCCCATGGGCTGGCGATCTGGTTTGAAGTTTAGAATATAGAGATAATCTTTTGTGCGAATTGCTCTCATGGGATAGGGGAGTTGGAGATGGCGAGCTGTTTCGACATGCACTTCTCTGCCAATAAGGGCCCATGAACGAAGGTTGTCATGCTTGCCTTCCTTCAAGGCAGGAAGAAGGTTTTCGCCATGCATCGAAGAGGGCTTGGTGATGCCAGCTGCAGCTAAAAAGGTAGGCGCTAAATCGATGAGGGAAATGGGCTCTTCAATCACTTGCCCAGGCTTGATGTTACCGGGCCATCGTGCAGCGAAAAGAACGCGAGAACCAAAATCGTAACAATTTGTTTTTCCTCGGGGGAAGCCAGGGGCGCCATGATCACCCGAAATAACGATGAGAGTCTTGTTATATTCACCGATTTTTTTGAGTTCCTCGATGAGGATTCGGCAACATTCGTCGAATGCCATGGTTTCTCCCAAATAGTCAGCCATATCTTCGCGAACTGTGGGGACGTCGGGTAAAAAGGGAGGAAGTTTTCCCTTGAGTTGGTTAGGATCAAGGTTCCAGAGTTTTTTCCCAGAACCTACGACCCACTTACGGTGTGTATTGGTCGGATGAAAGTGATAGAGAAATGGTTGTCCTGACTTTCTTTCTTTCAAGAAGCTTTGGAAGTTCTTTCGGCATTCATCATAGATGAGTTTTTTTGCCTGTTCGATATCACCGGCCTTACTCACATTCTGAGAAAAGGTGTTCACTTTGCGGCCTGCTTTCGAATATTGCGCTCCGAAGGGATTGCCTTTGACGTGATTTTTGTGAGTGAGTCCAATGTGATATCCTGAATTTTCTAGAAGGTGCGCGTATCCTTGAATCTTGTTCCAAGGGTCATTGTTTTCAGGTCCATGCCAGCGGTGGTGGAGTTGAGAACAAGAACCGTTGGCAAAGAAGTGTCTTCCCGAAATGAGCGAGGCACGACAAGGAGTGCAAGAGGGCGCAGAAACAAACGCATTTTGCGCGAGTACTCCTTCTTGGGCGATTTG
>JALRJZ010000220.1 GCA_023261045.1 Akkermansiaceae bacterium | reverse complement strand
TCAGTGTTCTCAAAAATGTCCCAGCCAACCAGTTCCTTACGGTGAAAGAGTAAATACCCTGAGGAGTCGTTTTGGCGTAATTTTACACAAAAAAGACGTAAACTGCCTAGGTTTTCTCTAATTTATTTGTATTGTTTAAGTAATAGTTTTCGGAAGAGTGTTTCTCCTGATCTACTTTTTTAACTACGCACATCGATATGACTAAAAAATTCGTATTATCTGCAGGGCTCCTTGCCATGGGTTCCATGGGCTCGCAAGCTGCTCTTATTCATCGCTACAGCTTCAATGATGCTGCGGGCGATGCCTCCGGCGCTCAACTGACCGATTCTGTTGGTGGTGCGCACGGTGTTGTCCAAGGTGCTGGTGCCGTGTTTACCGGTTCTGGCCTTGATTTACCAGGTGGCGCTTCTGATTCTGCCGCATATGGCGATCTTCCAAATAACCTTATTTCGGTGCACGACGCGGTGACCGTGGAAGGTTGGGTCACTGTTGATGCGACATCCAACGGATGGGCTCGCGTTTTTGACTTCGGAAGCACTGAACCTGGTGGTGTCGGAGGTGAAGTGACTGGTCCGGGAAACACCAACGGTGGTGGCACCGCAGGTATGGACTACTTTTTCCTCAGTGCAACTGTTGGTAACGACTACAATACGCAGCGAATGGAGGTCCGTAACGTTGATGGCGGAACGAATATTCATACTTATGACTCGACAGCAACGACGACAGCAGGAGTTCAGTATCATTTCGCAGCCACTTGGGCGAACGATGGTGATGGAACCAGCACAATCAACCTATGGCGTGATGGCGTTCATCAAGTGATCGACGGTGGCGTTGATTCGACTCTCGGAGACCTGAATGACGTCAACAACTGGCTTGGTCGCTCCACTTGGTTGAATGATGGTAACCTCGACGGAACTTTTGACGAATTCCGTATTTACAACACCGCCCTCACCGGTGATCAAGTTGCTGCAAGTTATGCTGCTGGTGCAGATGCTGCTGCGATTCCAGAGGCGAGTTCAGCTCTTCTCGGTCTCGTGGGTCTCATGATGGGACTTGGTTTCCGCCGCCGCTAATCACGGATTTAAAAATTCTTCAAAACGCCCGCCCGAAATTTCGGCGCGGGTGTTTTTTTCTTCAGGGATCTCTGTTACACTTCGCCATGACCTCGTTGTTGAAGAAAACTTTCTTTGCCGTCTCATTTTTCACTCTCTCCTCATGCAATTCTAAAAAAGAGGCTGAGGCACGACTTCCAGAAAAGGTCATCACTCCGGTAGAGGGGACGATCACCGCTCGTCCTTTGGCTCGGCAAGAGGAGTCGGAGGTGGACACGCTTTTTGAACAGCTTACCGGCGAGCAGACGGGGATCAATTATGGGCTCGATTGGGGTAATCCCGCTGATCATTTAAAAGAGTTTCTTTTTATCACACCCGTAGGGGGGATTTGCACGGGCGATTTTGACGGTGACCGTCTGCCCGATGTTTATATCACCAGTCCCAAAGGCGGGAACCGACTTTTTCGAAATCTTGGTGACTTTAAATTTGAGGATGTGACTGAATCGGCCGGTGTTGCCGATCCAGATTTTTGGGGGACTGGTGCCTCCTTTGTTGATATCGATAATGATGGGGATCTTGATCTCTACGCGTGTGGGTATGAGTGCCCGAACAAACTTTTTGTCAATGACGGCTCAGGAAAGTTCACCGATCAAGCCAAAGTGCTTGGGCTTGCCTACACCGGCGGAAGTATGATGATGAGTTTTGCTGACATTGATAACGATGGCGATCTCGATGGCTACCTCGCCACTACAGCAGTGGCCCCACCAGAGGGAACGAAGTTCCAAGTGAAGTTTGTTCCACGGGAGAGTGATGGAGTGGAAGTCCCTCAGGTGCTCCCAGAGCTTCAAGAATACTGGGAACTTCTCTATCTGCCTGGTGATAAGGTTAAAAAGGTGGAGGCTGGGCAGTATGATCATCTCTTTCGCAATGAAAATGGGAGATTTGTCGATGTCTCCAAAGAAGCGGGAATCGAAGGGGCTCATTTTACCCTGTCAGCCACGTGGTTCGACTATGATCTCGATGGCGATCAGGATCTTTATGTTTCCAATGATTTTACCGGGCCTGATTACCTCTATCGAAACCGGGGGGATGGCACCTTCGAGAATGTGATCCTCGATGCCGTTCCTCACACCCCGTGGTTCTCAATGGGGAGCGATGTCGGAGACCTTAATAACGATGGTCTGCTTGATCTGATGACCTCGGACATGTCAGCCACTTCCCACTACCGGGATAAAGTGATGATGGGCAACATGGACGATAGTGCTTGGTTCCTTGATTGGGCGGAGCCGCGTCAATATATGAGAAACGCTCTCTTTATTAATTCGGGAGCGGGGAGTTTTAACGAAGCCGCTTTTATCGCGGGTCTCTCGAGCACGGATTGGACTTGGTCTCCGCGCATTGAGGATTTTGACCAAGACGGGCACGCAGATCTCTTTATCACCAATGGAGTGATGCGCGATAATATGAACTCGGACCTCACGGCCTATGCCACCAAGAATTTAAAGCCCGGGAGTCCGGAATATATCAAATTCTGGGTGGAGCAACCGATGCGCAAGGAAGACAATCTTGCTTTCCGTAATCTCGGAGATCTGAAGTTTGAATCGATCGGTGAATCATGGGGGTTAAAACACAATGGGGTGAGTTTTGGTGCGGCAACGGCGGACTTTGATGGAGATGGAGATCCTGATTTGATTGTGAGTAATGCCGGCGAACCAGTCACAGTTTACCGAAACCATGCTGAAGCAAAGAAGCGGGTGGCCATTGAGCTCGTGGGGGTTGCGAGCAATAAAAAAGGGCTGGGAGCAACCATCCGCATGGTGACATCGGCAGGAGTGCAAACTCGAACCATTACCTCCTCCCGGGGGTGGCTTTCCTCGAGTGAGACGACCGTCTTGTTTGGCCTTGGTGAGGCTGAGCAGGTGGATCGTTTGGAAGTTTTTTGGCCCGGTGGCACGAGGCAAGTTTTTGAGAGCTTGGCCGCTGATCAGCATTATACCATCACCGAGCCTGTGGGGCAGCCTGCACCCGTGCAACCGGCTAAGCCCAAGTCGCTTTTTGTGGAATCGAACCACTTGGTCGGTGCGATTCACAAGGAAACTCCTTTTAACGATTTTAAACTGCAGCCTCTTCTTCCCAACAAGCTCTCCCAAAATGGTCCCGGTAGCGCTTGGGGTGATGTTGATGGGGATGGCGATCGGGATTTTTTCCTCGGTGGAGCCAAGGGGCAAGCTGGTCAGCTCTTCGTGAGCGATGGGGCGGGTGGTTTCTCCAAAAAAGAGGTGCCTGTTTTTGATCGATGGATGGAGTCCGAGGATATGGGTGTTGTCTTCTTTGATTGTGACGGGGACGGTGATCTTGATCTCTTTGTGGCACACGGCAGTTCTGAAGAGGCCCCCGGTCATTCATCCTACTGCGATCAGCTTTTCTTGAATGATGGCCAGGGAAATTTCTCGGAAGCTCCCGATGGAACCATTCCCAAATTACCCATGAGTTCGGGGCCAGTTGCCTGTGCCGACGTGGACCGTGATGGAGATCTCGATCTCTTTGTTGGAGGAAGGCTCATTCCCGGTCAGTATCCCAAAGCGCCTCCAAGTCAGGTTTTAATCAATGAGGGCGGGAAATTCACTTCCAAGTTGGTGACTGGGCTCGGCATGGTCACTGGGGCTGTGTTTTCTGATGCAGACGGAGACGGCTGGCTTGATCTCATGGTCACGACCGAATGGGGCCCGATTCATTTCCTCAAGAGTGAGAAGGGTCTTTTTGAAAATAAGACCGAAGCTGCTGGTTTAAGCGAGCGCTCGGGTTGGTGGAATGGAATCGCCGCTGGTGACGTAGATAGTGATGGAGATCTTGATTACTTGGTGACTAATTTTGGATTAAATACGAAGTATAAGGCGTCTTCTAAAAAGCCGGCTATGATTTACTATGGCGACGTTGATGGGAGTGGGCAACCCCACCTTGTGGAGGCGAAATATTCCGATGGAAAGCTCCTTCCTCGCCGTGGATTTAGTTGTTCGAAAAGTGCCATGCCCTCACTCCAGGCCAAAGTGGGAACGTTCCACAACTTCGCGAGTTCAGCTCTCAATGAGCTTTACCAAGACAGTCGTCTTGAAAGTGCCTTAAAATTTGAAGTCAATACTCTGGAGTCGGGAATGTTGATCAATGATGGTAAGGCCGGCTTTACATGGCGCCCCTTGCCAAGATTTGCTCAGATTTCACCGGCCTTTGGAGTAATCTTAGAAGACCTTGACGGAGACGGAGACCTTGATGGGGTTCTGGCTCAGAATTTTTATAGTCCACAGCGCGAAACAGGCCGA
>JALRJZ010000021.1 GCA_023261045.1 Akkermansiaceae bacterium | reverse complement strand
GTGAAAAATTTCACAAAGTCGCTTTACGGACCCCAAAAGGCCTTGCATAGTCTCAGCGCTGCGGGTCTTCGGTAGGTCTGGAGCGTTCTGACTAAACTTGTCTATCAATCATGAGTGAAGATGCCACGGCAGCCAGTGCGACAGCCGAAAAACAGCTTCCTAAAGACCTTGCTGCTGAAAAGGGCATGGTAAACGTGCAAATTGATGGTCACTGGATTCAAGTGCCCCGAGGTACTCGAATGATTGAGGCTGCCAAACTTGCATCAAAAGAAATCCCTCATTATTGCTACCACCCAAAGCTTTCCTCTCCGGGCAACTGTCGCATGTGTCTTGTGCAAATGGGGATGCCCCCTCGGCCCGCCCCAGGCGAAGATCCGATATACGGTGAAGATGGGTTTCAGGAAATTAGCTGGATGCCACGCCCAGTCATTGCCTGCGCAAACACGGTGTCAGAAAACATGGGAATTCGCACGACGGGTGAACTTGTGGAGAAGACCCGCGAGGGCGTGATGGAGTTTTTGCTTATCAACCACCCACTTGATTGTCCAATTTGCGACCAGGCCGGTGAATGTAAGCTTCAAGAATTCTCAGTGGAGCACGGAAGGGGCAACTCAAGGTTCCAAGAAAATAAGGTCAAAAAGCCTAAGAATGTTGATATTGGAAAAAACATTCGCCTCGATGATGAACGCTGCATCATGTGCAGCCGTTGTATTCGCTTCATGGATGAAGTTGCCGAAGATCCTGTCTTGGGATTCTCTCAACGTGGCACTCACACCTCCGTGACTGTTCATCCGGGGTATCGTCTAGATAACAATTACTCCCTCAATACTGCGGACATCTGTCCGGTTGGGGCACTCACCTCAAATGATTTTCGTTTTCAAATGCGCGTCTGGTTTCTCAAAGAAACCAAAAGCATCGATCTGAATTGTGGAACTGGAGCAAACACGACGATCTGGACTCGCGGAAATGAAATCTTTCGCGTGACACCCCGTGAGAATTCTCAGGTCAATTCTTGCTGGATGCCCGACAGCCATCGTCTTGCCTTTAAAAAGATTCAAGAAGGCACGCGTCTCACCTCCCCACTCATCAAGAAAAATGGACCTCACCAAGAGTGTTCATGGAGCGAGGCGCTCTCAACAACGAGCAAAGGATTGAAAGATCGACAGCCTGAGGAAATCGCCATCATCGCCTCCGCTCGTTTGAGCAACGAAGACCTTTATCTAGCCAAACTGATTGCATCGGCACTCAATACAGAGCTTCTTTCAATTGTGCCGCGAATCGGAGAGTCAGACGGCAAATTGATTTCAGCGGATCAAAACCCGAATACGACAGGCGCTCAATTAATCTGGGGCCAGCAAAACCCCGCAGAGCAATACCCGGAAATCATCGAAGGGATTCGCTCCGGAAAAGTGAAAGCGGTTCTCACTCTACAAGAGGACCTCCTTGAGCAAAGCGGGCTCACTGAACAAGACCTCCAAAATCTTGAGTTCCTTGTTTCGTCTCATATCTTAACGAACCGAACGGCAGCCTTATCTCACGTTGTCCTACCAGGGACTTCTTTTGCAGAAAAGCGTGCGACCTACGTCAACGTTACTGGACGACTCCAAAGAGCAAACCAAGCAATCCTTCCTCCGGGTCACGCTCGCGACGATTGGGAGACACTGGCTCAGCTCGCAACTCAGCTCAATTCTACTATTCCGTTATACTCGTCAGTGGACCAAGTCCTCGACTCGATCTCTACGGACATCGAAGAATTTGCCGAGCAATCTTTCAACACCATTGGAGATCTTGGTGCTCAGATCACAGAAACCGGAATCACCATTCCTCTCCTAGAGCAGGAAAAAACCCGCAAGGCTGCGGGAATCATCGTTGGCTAGACCAAATGTAGGAATCTTCTATGGATACAGTTTTTTTAATCGCTGCAGCATTGAAAATCGGTGTTTTCATCGGAATCACGATGAGCTTCGTGAGTGTTTGTGTCATTTTTGAGCGTCGCTTTTCGGCGATCATCCAAGACCGAGTCGGCCCCAACAGAACCATGGTTCCCCTCTCTATCCTCGGATTCAAGAAGGACCTCGCTCTTCCGATTGGAGGTCTTACCCAGCCAGTCGCGGATGGTTTAAAGTTTATTCTCAAAGAGGATTTTACTCCCTCTTACGTGCGAAAGTTCTTCTTCTGGATTGCTCCAGCTCTGGTGGTTGTTCCTGCACTTCTTACGATGGCTGTCATTCCTTTCGGAAGCCCACTTGAACTTGATGGTCATTACATTCCCATGGCGGTCGCGGATTTAAATGTCGGACCTCTCTTTATTTTTGCCATTGCCTCACTCTCGGTCTACGGAATTACGCTTGCTGGCTGGGCTTCTAATTCCAAATACCCGTTCTTCGGCGGAGTTCGCTCTTGTGCCCAAATGATTTCTTACGAGATCGCGCTGGGGCTTTCAATCATCCCGGTCCTTATGATGTTTGGAACACTCAACTTGGGACACATCGTGGAATACCAAACTCACCACGGTTGGCTTTTATTACCTCTATGGGGTGAGGGATTAGAGCTACAGCGCTGGATTCTTTTAATCCCAATGGCAATCGCGTTTGTGATTTTCACAACCTCGATTTTTGCAGAAACGAACCGGATGCCGTTTGACCTCCCAGAGTGCGAAACAGAATTAGTCGGCGGTTACCACACCGAATACTCATCAATGAAATTTGCTCTCTTCTTTATGGGCGAATATGCTGCAATGGTTGTTGGGTCCGCCCTAATTGTGACCCTCTTTTTTGGAGGTTGGTCGCTGGGGTTTGGCATCGATCAAATGCTTCCGATGGGTGAATGGTGGGTCTCTCTCCTTCACATTGCCGTCTTCTTAGCCAAGGTCACCTTTTTCATCCTTTTCTTCATTCTAGTTCGCTGGACCGTTCCCCGTTTTCGTTACGATCAATTAATGAATCTCGGATGGATTGTCTTCTTTGAGGCCGCATTAATTAACGTCTTTCTTGCTGCCCTCGTCATCGCGCGTCCAAGTATCGGCACAGGCGGTTTCTTAGGAGGCCTTGCTCTTCTTTTTGTTGTCACGATCCTTCTGATCAAAATCGCTAAGAGTGCAGCTGATAAACCAAGCCACAGCACGATCTAAAACCTACCCCAAAATTCAATGGCTACGATCAAAGTAGAACGCCCCAAACTTTCCGCCGGAGAGAAGATTTATTTCGGAGCGATTTTCAAGGGGATGCTAATCACCCTTCGGCATGCTTACCGCTCTCTTCTTGGAAAATCGACGGGAGCAAGTGATCTTAACTCGTCGGGAATTGGGATCACCATGCAGTATCCTGAGCAAAAATGGGATCATCAGCTTCCCGAGTATTATCGTGGAACACCGGCCCTAGTCACCGATGAACAAGACCGTGAACGATGTGTTTCCTGCCAACTTTGTGAATTTATCTGCCCTCCAAAGGCCATTAAAATCACTCCGGGTGAGATCCCTAGCGACAACGAATGGGCCAAGGTTGAAAAGCGCCCGAAGGAGTTCAACATCGATATGATTCGTTGTATCTATTGTGGGATGTGTGAAGAGGTTTGCCCTGAACAGGCCATTTATCTCAGGCCTGATTACGTGGTAACGGGCAACAGCAGAAAAGACATGGTTCACGACAAAAATCGCCTTTATGAGATTGGCGGCAAACGTGTCGGCCTCGTCAACAAGTGGAACGATCTTAAATAGTCATTATGGACCAATTCTTGTTCTATCTTTTTGGGTTCCTTGCCTTAGGCGGTGGTCTTTTACTAGTTGGATTTCGCAATCCAGTCTCGAGTGCCCTCTCCATGGTCGTCTCCTTCATTGGTCTCGCCGGACTTTTTATCGGCCTCAATGCCTATTTCGTGGGAATCGTTCAAATCCTCGTTTATGCAGGCGCAATCATGGTGCTCTTCATTTTCATTATCATGCTGCTCGACCTCAATAATGAAAAGCCGTTTCAATTTCGCTCAGCCACCATTTTAGGTGGGCTGGCAATTCCCCTCCTCTTCGCCATTCAGGTCCTCGGTGTTATTCAAAAGGGACCTGCCGAGCACAGCGAAAAGTTCCCACTCATTACAGAAGAAACACTGCAACAGGCTGCTGATGGATTTGCTCTTAAAAGCGATGGTGAGCTTCTCCCAGCAAGTGAACAAACCGCGATTTATCGCAGCCTCGCCCACCAGGATTCTCCGAAACTTCCTGACACAAACTTGATTGGAGAGACCATCTTCAAGCATTACAACATGCCCCTGCAGATCATGGGAGTTCTCCTCCTTGTTGCCACCGTTGGGGTTGTCGTTCTTTCCAAACGCAGCTCGAAAAACGCAAATAAGCAAAACTAGTCACATGGCCTCTCTCAACGACTATCTCCTTGTCTCTGGCCTCCTTTTTGCCATCGGCCTCGCTGGTGTCATTATCAGGAGTAATATTATTGTTATTTTCATGTGCTTGGAGCTGATGCTTGCTGCCGCAAGTCTCACTCTTGTTGCCTTTTCGCGTTTTAATGTCTCATCCAACGGCCTTCCTGACTACGACGGCCAAGTCTTTGTCTTTTTTATCATTACTGTTGCGGCAGCGGAAGTTGCCGTTGGCCTGGCAATCATTGTCGCTCTCTACCGAGCTCGACAAACGATTAACGTGGAAGACCTCACCTCAATGCGGGGATAAACTTTTTATCATTTCACTATGCACACCATCGCTTGGCTCATCCTTGGACTCCCCCTTCTGTCTGCAACTTGCATTCACTTAGGTTTCAAACGCAATCAAGGACTATCAACACTTATCGCGACTTCGTCAGCGTTGATTACCTTAATTTTATCCTTAGTGATTCTTGGTAATGGAAAGGACACCTCGACGGCCTTTTCTTGGGTTGGAGCGATGGGAGAGCATTTCAAAGGTATCGAAATCGGACTCCGAATCGACCAACTTTCTCGAGGGATGCTTATTGTCGTCACTGGAGTTGGTTTTCTAGTTCATTTGTTTTCGCTCACCTACATGAAGGACGACCGTGCGAAAGCCCGCTATTTTTGTGGCCTCTCGCTTTTCATGTTTTCTATGACCGGGATCGTCTTGGCTTCGAACTTCATTATGATGTTCATCTTTTGGGAGCTCGTTGGCCTTAGTTCCTACCTTCTGATTGGTCACTGGTATCAAAAACCATCTGCTGCGGATGCATCCAAAAAAGCTTTCCTCACGAACCGCATTGGAGATTTCGGATTTATGATCGGCATTCTCATGCTCTGGGGAATCACTGGCACGGTGACTTTTAGTGAGCTTGAGCTTTGGTCAGCAACTCCAGCCCCCTTCAATTCCACATATCTAGGTATCGCCCTTTTGTGTATCTTTGCTGGTGCTGTCGGAAAATCAGCACAGGCACCACTCCATGTTTGGCTTCCCGACGCAATGGAAGGACCAACTCCCGTGTCTGCCCTGATTCACGCAGCTACGATGGTTGCTGCGGGAGTCTATATGCTTGCGCGCTTCTTTACCTCTGTTGACCTGGAGATCATCGCTTTCGCCCCTCAGACCATTGCTTGGATCGGAGGGATCACCTCACTTCTTGCCGCGCTGATGGCGACACAGCAAGATGACATCAAGAAGATTCTGGCTTACTCAACCCTCTCTCAACTTGGTTATATGGTCATGGCTGTTGGCCTCCTCAATGCTCAGGCGGGGGTCTTTCACCTATTCACTCATGCTTGGTTCAAGGCTCTTTTATTCTTGGGATCTGGAGCGGTCATTTATGCCTGCCATCACGAGCAAAATATATGGAAGATGGGGGGACTTAGAAAGAAAATGCCTCTGACGTTCTTGACCTTCACAATCGGAACTCTCGCTTTGATGGGTTTCCCTCTAACGGCGGGATTTTTCTCCAAAGAACAGATTCTCGAAGCTGCTCTGCACCAAAGCACTCCACTCTTCGTAATGGCCGCCATTGTTGCGACACTCACCACTTTCTACATGGGACGCCTCTTACTGGTCGCCTTTCTAGGAGAGAATCGCAGTAAAAACTCCCATCATGCGAAGGAAGTTGGCGCTCTCATGCTCATTCCTCTAGTGACATTATCCGTCTTAGCAGTCATTTCGGGCTACCCTTTCGTTGCAAGTGCACTCTCGCCTCTCTATGACCATGTAGACTTCCATTTCGGACCTGCATTCTGGGCATCACTTACTGCCCTTGTCGTCGGAGGAGGATTTGCCTTCACCTTTTATCGCAACGCCGAGACAGACCCGCTGAGCGACAAGAAGATCGCATTGGTTTTTCGAAACAAGTTCTACGTTGATGAACTTTACGCTCAAATCGTTCGCTTCGGGCAGGATTGCGTTGCTGCTATCGTCCACTTCATTGACGAGCTTATTATTGGAGGATTGATCGTGGGTGGGTGCTCCCGAGCAGCTGAAGGCTTCGGAAAGCTTTTCGGAAGGCTTCAGTCCGGAAATCTGCACGGCTACGCAACTCTCTTTGGCCTTGGTGTCATTTTACTTATCTATATCACGGTATTTGTTCCATGAGTTTACTTTTTGTTCTCATCCCCCTTCTAGGGGCTCTTGCAATCTTTCTGGGCAGCAAGGCCAAGTCGACCGCTATTGCGACATCGACTATCAACTGCATTTTAGGCCTTGGCAGCGTCTTCTGCTGGAGAGCCGATGTCTGGTCGATGAAGGTAGAGATTTTGTCGAGCCCGAGCCTTCATCTTGCATTCGGATTTCATGATGGAATGAGTGTGATCATGCTCGTAATGAGCGTTCTTGTCCTCGTAAGTGCAACCTTCTCAGGAAAATGCCCTGAAGGGAGGGAAATGCTCTGGTATGGCTCCATTCTTCTTATGGGAGCAGGTGGCATCGGAGCCTTCCTCTCGACAGACCTCTTTTTCTTTTACGCTTTTCATGAGCTCGCTCTCATTCCGACTTTTATTATGATCGGGGTCCTTGGCACCGGAGATCGAAAGGAAGCGGCTTGGAAAATCACGATCTATTTAGCCTTGGGATCGATCATCCTTCTTGCAGGGTTAATATGGTTGGTGTCAGCGAGCGGTTCTGAGAATTGGCTTTATAGTTCACTCTTAGCATCCTCGATCGATGAAGACTCCCAAAAAGGGATCGCCGCACTACTTCTCATTGGCTTTGGAGTGTTAGTTTCGCTCTTTCCCTTTCACTCATGGGCAGCTCCAGCCTATGCGTCAGCGCCCGCACCGATCTCCATGCTCCATGCTGGGATTCTCAAAAAATTTGGTCTCTACGGGCTGATTCGACTCTATCCCATGGTCAGCAGCGGCATGCAATGCTGGCTTCACTGGCTAATTGTCCTTCTTCTTTTCAATATCATCTGGGTTGGTTTTGTGACAATAAACCAAAAGCGCCTTGATCACATGCTTGGCAACTCGTCAGTGATGCATATGGGCTACATCTTCTTGGCCTTCGCAGCTCTGATTGAAGCTGGTAGCCTAGAGGGCAATCCACTAGCGAAACCCGCCGCAGTCACCTTAATGTTTGCACACGGCATTAGTATTGCCCTCTTGTTCTCACTCACTGATGTGATTCGACGCAAAACCGGAACCGTTGAATTCGTAGAACTCGGCGGGTTGGCCAAAACTGCTCCGAGGCTTGCCTTTCTTTTCGGACTCGCCGGCATGGCCTCGATCGGTTTGCCTGGACTCGCCAACTTTTCGGGCGAGGTGCTTGTCTTCCTTTCTGGATTTCATTCGTATCAAGGCCAGGAGCTTGGAACACTTCAAATCGCCACCATTATCGCTCTCTGGGGCGTGGTGATTAGCGCTGTCTACATGCTACGAGCCTACCGATCAACCTTTCACGGTGAAACGGTTAAAGCTACTAGTGAACAAACCGTTCATGATCTTGGTCCATTTTGCCAAATTCCTGCTGCGATCCTCTGTCTTGCTCTCCTCGTCGTCGGACTCTATCCAAAAAGTCTTCTAGGTCATTTAGCAGAGCCGGAAAGCAAGACTCCCCTTGGGCAAACTGCCAAATAATTTCTCACTCTTAGCATTCCCAATTTATGTCCGCATATTGGCTTGAAATCATCGTCCTAATCGGGGCACTTGCCCTTCTTTGCATCGAGGCCTTTGCTGCCCCCAAGAGAAAGACAACCATTGCAGTGGGTGCCATTTTCCCTCTTGTCTTTGCATTAATCCTCACCTTTATCGCACAGGATTTTAGCCACCTTAACCAAGAACTCGATCGCTTCTATGCGTGGGACGCTCAAGCCAAGTTCTTCAAGAGCCTGACGCTTATGTCTGGCATTCTCACCCTCTTGCTTGCCATTGATTATCGTAAAATCCTCTCTCGCTTCACGGCAAATCCTGATTCCGATGATGGCACTGGCGAGTATTACTGCCTGATCCTCTTTGCTTGTGCAGGGATGATGTGGATGGCCTCCGCAAAAGACCTTGTCTCGCTCTTTGTCTCACTAGAGCTGACCACGATCACTTCTTATATTCTCGTTGGATATATGAGGCGTAATGTGGGCTCCCTAGAAGCGGGTGTCAAATTCCTCATCCTCGGAGCCCTTTCCACCGGTTTTTTAGTCTACGGAATCGCTTGGCTTTATGGGGCAACCAGCACGACAGATCTCGAAGTGATGAGCCATGCTTTGGAAAAGGCAAATCCAACCTACGTTCTTTTTGGGCTTTCCCTGATCTTAATCTCGCTTGCTTTTAAGATCGGAGCGGTTCCCATGCACCTTTGGATCCCCGATGTCTATCAAGGGGCACCAACACCCACAACAGCCTTTCTTTCCGTAGCCTCGAAAGCGGCAGGATTTTGCGTTGCTATTCGTGTTCTCGAGCCATTTCTCGAATCTCACCTCAGTGACAGCGTCATTTTGATTCTTTCCATTTTGGCTGGAGCCACCATTTTGTTTGGTAATCTCGCGGCCATTAACCAACGCAACTTCAAAAGGCTCCTTGGTTATTCTTCCATTGCAAATGCTGGCTTTATCTTGCTCGCTCTTTGCTCGTGGAATCAGGGGGGAGATGGTGAACTCTCATCACCTCAAGTGGTGATGTTTTACTTGGCCGTCTATCTCGTGATGACTTTCGCTGGATTTTTTGTCCTGGTGACAATTGCAAAGAATACAGGCTCAGATGACATTTCAGGCTTCGATGGACTTGCATCTCGAAATCCACTTTTAGCATTCCTCACGACTGTCATCATTGGAGCTCTTGCAGGCATTCCGCTAACTGCTGGTTTCTTAGGAAAATTCCTCGCATTCAACATCGCGATTACTTCATCCCATTGGGTGCCGGTTTCACTTGGTTTTATTGGAGTCGCAGCAGGATTTTACTATTATTTCAAGATCATCAGGGCGATGTATTGGAGAGAAGCACTCGATCAGACCCCTGTTAAAATTAGCGTTTCATCACTCTACACGCTATCAGTTCTCACTGCTCTACTGATTGTTCTCGCCTTTAGCGCTGAACCGATCCTCTGGATCATTGGTGGATGAAAAAGTCTCTTGTGAGCACTTAAGTGCAACCTCTCACCAAAGAGACAAATTATAGGACGGAGTCGCTTTGTCTAAAATCAGCTCTCATTTGTGCCTATTCTCTCTCCTAAAAACACTCTCGTAAGACGTTCATTTTTTGGAGCACTCGGAACATCTATTCCTTGCGGCATCTGGGCCGCCGCGATTGAGCCAAACAGGCTATCAATCACACAAAAAGAGATCACTCTAAAATACTGGCCTCAATCGCTTGATGGCTTTCGCATCGCGCAATTAACCGACATTCATTACCGACCCGAGCAGGATGCGCAACTTCTTCAAAAGGCCATTGAACACCTTAGAAACGAACCCGTTGATCTTGTTGCCCTCACCGGAGATTACATCATCTCTGACGATTCCGTAATCACCGACCTCTGCAAAGAGCTTTCAAAAATATCGGCCGAGCATGGGATCTTTGCTTGCCCAGGAAACCATGACCGTTGGCATGTTTCTAATTATCTACTCAAAACAAATCTTCAAAAAGCTGGGATTGTCTACCTTCGCAATCAAGGGCTTAAACTGAACATTAAAGGCGAGAATATATTCATCAATGGCCTTGATTCGATCTGGGCAGGTCAGCCCCTCATCAATCACGCCTGGTCGGAACACCAAGGGGAAACTCCTGTCATATCCCTCGTTCATGAACCTGATCCCTTCGATGAATTAAGAGCCGAAAAAAGAATCGACTTACAACTTTCGGGGCATACCCACGGAGGACAATGCCGAATTCCCATCCTTGGAGTCGCGCCAGTCAAAGTAAAATATGGCCGAAAATACCTCTACGGGCATTATCAACATGAAGAATCACACCTTTGGGTTGGTCGTGGTATAGGAACAGTCGGTCCGCGGGTCCGTTTCGCTTGCCCACCGGAACTTGCTATCTTGACTCTTCGCTCATCTTCTTGAGCAAAGCCTTCAACTTCTCAGGGGCATTGACAGGGAGTTGGCAGGACTGACCAACACAGTAATAAGCGGTTGCTTTGGCATCAATTGGCTTAAGGCCCGCGGTAAACTCACTTACTAAACCTTCATTACCCATCACAATCCGCTGGGGATCAAATGATTGCGCCGCGACATCGTTCATAGCCCTTCGTCCGTCCTTACCTGCGATCACCAAACGAGGCGGCTTCGCTAAGAAAAACCTCAACCCTGAGAGCATCTCTCCCATCCCAGAAGGAGCGCTTTCCATTAAGCCAAGATAAGATTTGAGAGTTTTTTCGGCAATCTCACGCAAATCGGAACGGCCGGTGATCTCTGCTAAGATCGCAAATTCCCGAACTGCAACAGAACTCTCAGTGGGAATGGCACCATCAAATTGCCCTTTAAGCCTCAAAACCAAATCATCTCTCTGCTCTCCCTGGAAAAATCCCCCGCTTTCACGATCGTAAAAAACCTCAAGCGAAGCCTCAGCAAGCCTCAGGGCAAACTCAAGATAAGCTTCTTCAAGTGTTGCTTCATAGAGCTTTCGTGTTCCGCTGAGATACATGAGATAACTCCCCGCCTGCAGTGATGAATCTCTCTCCCCCTCTCTCCATCGGTGAAAAAGTTTTCCATCACTCTCATCCCATAGCTGAGCTTTAACGAAAGCATGAGCTTTTTTTGCTGCCCTGAGATACTTTTCTTGCCCGAGAACTAAACTTGCCTTGGCGAGAGCACCAATCATCAGCCCATTCCAGGACGCTAAGATTTTGTCATCAGTCGCGGCTTGCACCCGCTTAGAGCGATGAATTGAGAGCTTCGTAAATATCGACTTAGCCAACTTGACTTCACTTAGAGTGAGAGTCTGACGAGGTTTCTGATAGAAAAGAACATTTTGATTCTTCAAGGCATCAGGATCACTATGATCAAGGAAGTTCCCCTCCCGGGTTACCCCAAGCACCTCTTGGGAAAATTGAACTTCTTCAGGATCCAAGTACGTCTCTAGCTCGCTGAGAGTCCAACATGCAAATTTCCCCTCTTTACCCTCACTTTGTGCATCCTGAGCGCAGTAAAACCCGCCTTCAGGGTGAACCATTTCTCTGAGAACATAATCTGCAATTCCAGTGGCAACCTCACGAAAAAACTCATCATTGGTGATTTGCCATGCATCCAAATAGAGCTCTAAAAGTTGAGCTTGATCGTAGAGCATTTTTTCAAAATGGGGCACAACCCACTGACGATCCACTGTGTAGCGATGAAAACCACCTGAGACATGATCATGAATGCCGCCGTTAGCCATGTGGTAACATGTTTTAATCACTGCCTCGATGACCTTTGGATCCCTAGAATGGAGCAAAAATCGAAAAATGCCTACTTGAGGGAATTTTTCCCCCTCACCAAGCCCACCCCAAGTTGGGTCCATCTTATCGATCAACTCTTTGGTTGCTTGATCAACAAGCTTCGAATTCAACTTGCCATTTTCCTTTGACTCAACGGCTTGATCAAAAAATGTTTGGAGTTGTGAATGTCCATCACTCACCTGCTTGGCGATCTCTTCAGGGCTCTCATTCCAAACGCCGTAGACCTTACGGAGGATCGAGCCGAATCCCGGCAATCCATTACGTTCGACTGGAGGAAAATAGGTCCCACCGGTGAGAGGCTTTAAATCGGGAGTTAAAATCATATTCAAGGGCCAGCCTCCATTTTGACCCGTCATCGCTTGAAAGGCCGACATGTAAACCTGGTCGACATCAGGCCTCTCCTCTCGATCGAGCTTCACCGATACGTAGTGCTGGTTTAGAAAATCAGCGATTTCCTGATTCTGAAAAGACTCTCTCTCCATGACGTGACACCAATGACAGGTCGAGTAGCCCACACTCAGCAAAATGAGTTTTTTTTCTTTTTTTGCCTTCTCGAAAGCTTCATTCCCCCAAGCATACCAATCCACTGGATTGTATGCATGCTGTTGTAAATAAGGTGACTTCTCGTGAATCAAGCGGTTTGGCTTCAAGCCCTCCCCAGACACCCGCTCAGCAACCCCAAGTCCAATCCCTAAAAAAAGAAAAAGATGAAGGCCAACTATCAAACGCATGGTTGAAGCTTACCTCTAGTCAGAAGAAAACCAAACCCTGATTTCTCATTCCCAAAAAGCTTTCCCATGGCATGACAAAGCTTTTTGCCTCCAATCACCTCTAAAAAAACACTTTCTGACCTAAATTTGGCGCATCAGACTTGCCCCCGGTGCTTGTTCCTCGTTTACTCGGCTCCAGCCGAGAGGACTCCTGTCTTCAGCATCCCTTTTTCTACCTACCATGATCGAAAATATTCGTAAATACACAGGCCTCATGATTGTCGTCTTGGTCCTCTTATTCATTGGACTCGTTTTCTTAGGCGATGGAGTTGGTAATTCATTTTCTGGGAAACCTGTGATGAAGATTAATGGACGAGGAATTTCTCAGAAGGAGTTCCAACGCAACGCGATCGATGTCCAGAGAATCGCGAGTGAACTCCCCATGAATGGCCTCTTACCAAGGGAATCACGTATCCTTGCCAGTCACTATTTGGGTGAGGATATTATTGACAGCCCTTATGTGACTTCTCAGAGCGTAATTCAACAAATGGGTCTCTTTCTGGACCCAAACCCGACACGACTTTTAGCTAACCGAGTCGCAATCCAAAAGGCCGGCATTGAATATGGAGTCACGCCTAGCAATGAGCAGGTTGAAAGCTTTGTCGAAAATGTCATCTTTGCAGACAGCGAGGGAAACTTTGACCAAGAGGCAAGTCGCGAATTTTTCGAAGAAAAAGCCGGCAAGCTTGGAATCGGAACACGCGGCTTTAATGAGTATATTAGAGATCTTCTGACTGCGCAGAATTTATTTAAACTCATTGGGGGAGGTCTCGCTCCTGAAATGGAAACAGTCAGAGCTCTTTACGATTCTTCTCAACAAAAGATCACGGTCCAACAAGTCAGCTTAACGTCTGCGAAATTTGAAGCCGAAGTCACCCCATCAGAGGAAGAAATCAAAATCTTCTACGAAGAAAATCAGGCCAACTACAATTCGGATGAGAAGCGGAAGGTTTCCTATATCTTCGTTGAACCCGATTGGCAGGCGAAGCTGACCGAAGTTCAGAAAAAGAAAGAAGAGGAAGCGAAGAAGAAGGCCGAGGACGAAGCAAAGCTAAAGCAACAAGAACAAGAGGCTAAGAAGGCTGCCGAAGAGGCAAATAAAAATCAACCTGAAGAGAAGGACCCTTCAGAAAGCGCCCCTGAAACTGCCCAACCATCCGAGAACACTCAAAAGGACCCAGAAACCCCAAATACCTCAGAGCCCCCATCAGGCGAACAGGGTCAAACTGGTGAAACCGGTGAAGCAGCTTCAGAATCTCTATCCTCCGAAGAACAAGCTCCCGCAACTCCCGCAGCGCCTATTGAACCTGAAGCCACCATCGCCCAATCACCCAAAGATCAACTCAGTGCACTCGAAAAGGCTGAAGCGGTTTCGGCTCTCAATCCAGAACTGACTGCTTTCGACGATGCAATCATCGACACGATGGGTAAGGAGTTTGACAAAATAGCCGAACAAAAAGGCTATCAGATCATCCAGACGGAATTCTTCACCAAAGGCGAAGCTCCAGATCCCTTCGGAACGAGGGTCACCAATGATGCCGTAGGCACCCTAGCAGACGCGGCGTTCAAGCTACCTGCTGAAGGAAGCAGCGATGAAAAGATTACAGCCCCCTATCAAACAGTTGATGGCTGGTTTGTCATTCGACTTGATGAGATTACCCCTTCTCAGCCTCTCACCTTTGAAGAAGCCAGAAGTATGGTGACCGCAGATCTTAAAAAGAAGATGGCCCGGGAGCTTCTTTCCTCAAAATCAGCGCAACTCCATGAAAAGCTCGCCGCTGCCATCAAAGAAGGAAAGTCTTTCTCAGATGTTGCCAAAGAAAACGAATGCGAAGCCGTTGAGCTTCCCGAAGTCACCCGTCAAAGCAACTCCACGACATTTACAGCCGCACAGTATACCAACCCAGGCCAACTTGCCCCTCTCAAGCTTGATCCGACCGATGAGAGCCCAGATCGCGCCCTGATTATCTTGGTCAACAAGCGGGAAGTTCTAAAAGACGCAGCCTACAGCACTGGTATTGAAAACGCCTTTAAGAGGGAATCCGACAGAACTCGTTATGTTGCCTTTCAAAACTGGCTCTACGATGAATACACCGCAAATAAGGTTCAAGTAACCGAGGCGGAATAATTGTTTAAGCAAATGGGTAGGCAAACGACGCCGCGTGACCTCGTTTTTCAGCAAGGGCATACTCATTTAGCTCTCGGCGAACTAGAGCAGGCAGAATCAGCCTACCGTCAATCTGTAGAGCTCGACGACGACTTCTTTGATGGTTGGCAAGCTCTCGCCATGACGCTGCTGAGATTAAAAAGATTCAAAGAAGCAATCGGATGCGGCCTCAAAGCAACCCTACTGAGACCAGATGATCTCTTGGCATGGACAGGCCTCTCGCAAATGTATGTTCAAGACGGGCAAATTGCGGAGGCTGAAGCAGCGAAAGCGAATGCTCGAATCATTTCGATGGGAGGCAAAGTCACCAAGCTCGAATCAAACTAACAGCCAGGAAGACACCTCGCTAAGCGCAAAGAACTCTGAAATTCATGAAGTCATTTTATATCACCACTGCGATTGATTACCCCAATGGCAAACCGCATATCGGACATGCGTTTGAGAAGATCCTTGCCGACGTTTTGACCCGCTACCATCGCTTTACAGGAAAGAAAACCTACTTCCTAACAGGCGTCGATCAGCACGGCCAGAAAATGGTCAAAACTGCGGAGGCTGAAGGAGTCAATGTCGCAACCCTGACCAAAAGAAACACCAAAGGCTTCATCCGTCTCTGGGATAAACTTGATGTGCGTCCCGACGGGTGGGTAGAAACCACGGACGATCGACACAAGGCCTGCGTGCAGGCAATTCTCAGTCATCTCGAAGCCAAAGGAGCACTCTACAAGAAATCGTATGCTGGTTTCTACTCCGTGCGCCAGGAACAATTCCTTACCGACCGTGATCGAGACGAACAAGGCGATTTTGGGAGTGAGTGGGGTGAGGTCATCGAAATTGAAGAAGAAAACTGGTATTTTAGGCTCTCCGACCACGCTGACTGGCTCAAGAAAGCCGTAGAAGCAAATGACATCAAAATTCTTCCCGAGTTTCGGCGCACTGAGGTCCTCAATGCCATCGATCGAGCTGCCGATACTGACCTCTGCATCTCCCGACCAAAAGAGAGAATGTCTTGGGGCATTCCTCTACCCTTCGATCCCGATTTTGTCACCTATGTGTGGTTCGATGCTCTCATCAACTACATTTCGTTTGCCGGATACCGGAAAACCGAAGGCGCTGACCTACCAGAATTTGACACCCTTTGGCCTGCGGATCTTCAAATCATCGGAAAAGATATCCTCGTTCCCGCCCATGCCATCTACTGGACCTGCATGCTCCATGCCATGGGTTTTGAGTCTCACGAAATGCCTACCCTTCTCGTGCACGGCTTTTGGAATATCAAAGGAGACAAAATGTCAAAATCCCTTGGCAACATCGTCGACCCTGATCAACTCGCCGATCAATTCGGAGTAGACGCATTACGTTACTACCTCTGCCGGGATATCCGAGCCGGCAAAGACAGCGACTTTGACACCAGCCGACTGATCATGCTTTACAATACGGAGCTGGCTAACGATCTCGGCAATTTACTCAATCGCTCGATCAATATGACCAAGGGTTTCTGCAACTCTACGATTGCCTCAACTGAAACCGACAATGAAGAGGATCTTGCGCTTAAAAAATCCCTCTCACAGACAACCCAAGAATACCAAAGTGCGATGAATCAATGTGAGGTGTCCGAAGCCCTCAAGGCCATCAACCAGCATGTCACACATTGCAATGGATACCTCGAGCGTCAGAAACCTTGGGAAATGAAAAAGGATGAAGCCCTGCTCCCTCGAGTCGCAGAAGTGCTCAGCCATACAGCGGAATCCTGTGCACATTTGGCCATCCTGCTTCGACCCATTTTGCCAGAAGCCGCTGAAAAAATCTTGGCGCAGCTCAATAAACCAGAATTCGGCCAACTTTCCATTGATGACCTTAAGTGGGGACTTCTCGAACAAGGGCATCAAACAGGTAAACCCAAACCCGTCTTTCCCAGAATCTTGGTTGAAAATCAAGAATCCTAAGGATTCAGACAGATTCGCTCATATTCTCATTATTCCTTGACTCCGCGGCCCTCGCCCCCTATCTCCCGCCCACCAACGAATTTTTATTAAAGTTATGGCTCTTACCGAAGTGATTCTCCGCGAAAAAATCGACTCCCTCGGCGCCGAGGCTGACGTTGTCAAAGTGAAGGCAGGCTACGCACGCAATTTCTTGATTCCACAAGGAAAGGCTTACGAGGCAACTGCAGGAAACCTTCGTCAGATTGAGAATCTTCAAATTGCCCGCAGCAAACGTGAGGCCGAAGAATTGGCTGCAGCTCACGAGTTAGCTGGCAAGATTTCCCGCCAAAAGCTGAAATTCACCCTTGAGCTTGGCAAAAACGGCAAAGCGTTTGGTTCAGTCACCTCAATCGATATTCACAAGGCTCTTGAAGATAAGGGAATCTCGATCGATCGTCATGCGATTCAACTTGAGAAGCCGATTAAAACCACCGGCAAGAGCGACATTGAGGTCAAACTCTCTGGTGATGTGACAGCTTCTCTCAGCGTCAGTGTTGAAGCTGCCGAGTCAGAATAGTCTTTCTAGGCGATCAATTTCATCGAAAAACCTATCCGCCAGGATAGGTTTTTTTGTCGTTTGCTTCTAAGCGAGATCACCTTCAGAATACTTCCAATGATCGGCGTGATTGATTCGGGAATCGGGGGAATTTCAGTCCTACGAGAGATCTATTCCCATTTACCCGATCATTCACTCCACTACATTGGGGATACGGCTTGGTGCCCCTATGGGAGTAAGTCTTATGAAGAGATTATCTCTCGAACTCGTGTCCTCACCGAATACCTCCTTGAACAGGGAGCTGATCTCATTGTCCTTGCTTGTAATTCAGCAACCATTGCAGCAATTGAATACCTGCGAGCACATTACCCGATTCCATTTATAGGAATGGAGCCCGGTGTGAAACCTGCGGCAAAACTCACAAAAAGCAATGCGATTGGAGTCTTGGCAACCGAAGCCTCACTCAGCGGTGAGAAATTTCTTCGGCTTGTTTCCACCCACGCTCAAAACCTGAGAGTGATCACGCAGCCCTGTCCTCGTTTTGTCGAATTGGTAGAAGCAGGCACCTTAGACGGACCAGAGATTGATTTTGCCATTGAGCAATATATTGATCCTTTAATTGAAGCGGGGGTCGATGTTTTGATTCTTGGCTGCTCACATTATCCATTTTTAAAAAACGCTCTTCGCAAAAGATTACCACAAGAAATCCAATTTATCGACACTGGTGAAGCGATTGCCAGAAGGGTCGAAGAACTTAAACCATTCAAGGACCAAAACGCATCCCTTGTGATTCAAACAACAGGTCCTCAAGAAAAATTCCAACAGCTCCTCAACCTTCTTGCTCCTGAATTAAGCTCAACCTGTTCAACTCTTCACCTATCATGAAAGTAGTCCCCCTTCTTTCCTCTCTTTCCTTTATCCTCGTGTTTGGTTTTTTACTTTGGGATCCAACTTCGCAAACACCCACCGAAATCCAAAAGACGAAAACGAAAGATTTACTCAAAGAGAAGCCCCCTCTTGTTGAGAGAGATCTCTCAGAGCTCTACGAAGAAGGGCCTAAAACAAGAGATGGCATAGGAAAATATTACCATGGACGAGAAATCGCACATGTCATGGGCCACCAAGCGATCGATTGGCTCGAAAGATCAAACCGAGAGAGCGAGGAAGCCCCCTCACTTGCCATCACCATGATCGAGCTTAAACCCAATGAAACCCTCGCTGATATCGGCGCTGGCTCTGGTTACTACTCTTTTCGCCTCGCCATGCAAAACCCTCAGTCAAAAGTGATTGCTGTCGATATTCAGCCTGAGATGATTGAGTTTTTAGAGCGCAAAAAGGAAAAACTTACGATTGATAATCTTGAAACACACCTCGGAGAAATCGACGACTCGGGACTTTCGGTAGATTCAATCGACGCAGCCCTTATTGTTGATGCCTATCATGAATTTTCACATCCGTATGAAATGATGACTTCTCTCTACCGGGCACTCCGGCCTGGAGGGCGCATCTATCTCCTTGAGTATCGAGGAGAAGATCCTGATGTTTTGATCAAACCTCTTCACAAAATGACCGAATCTCAAGCTCGCAAGGAATTAGAATTTGTCGGATTCCAATGGGAGAAAACGATTGATAATTTACCTTGGCAGCATCTTTTAATCTTCCGTAAGCCATGATTCCCCCACCATCCTGGCTCGACCCCGACAAAGCATATCTTGTTGGAATCTCAGGAGGAAGAGACTCCGTCTTTCTACACCATTGGCTCAAGAGTCATCAATTTCATTCCTTAATCTACTGCCACCTCAATCACGGGCTGCGAGGGGAGGAATCGAATGCTGATCAGGTTTTTTTGGAAGACCTTCTTGGCAAGCAACTCATTTGCGAGTTCATCGATGTTGCTTGTTTAGCAAAAACAAAAAAAATCTCGTTCGAAGTCGCTGCGCGCCAAGCAAGGCACGACTTTTTTGATCGCTGTAGCAAAGCGACAGGCATCACGGAGGTTCTACTTGCTCACCATGAAGACGACCAAGCTGAAACTATTTTACTGAATCTGCTCCGGGGTTCTGCTGGTTTAAAAGCGATGAAGCCCTTTACAACGATTGGCTCCATTCAACTCCTTCGTCCAATGCTACAGATCAGACGAAGTGAAATTGACCTCTACCTCCAATCGCACGACCTGCCGTTTCGCGAAGATTCAACGAATGCCCTCCCCATCACCCCACGCAATCGACTCCGTCACGAGATTCTTCCCCTTCTTCAAGAAATCATGGGGAGAGACCCCGTGCCAGCCCTCCTCAGAGCAGAAGAACATTTCCAAGTTAGTGAAGAAATACTCAACGAAACCCTTCATCACCTCCAGCTCTCAGATCCCCAAGGCCGGCTTTTTCTTCCCAAACTTCGTGAGTTTTCTCAAGAGCTTCAAAAGAAAGTTGTCTTTCTCTATTTAAAAAAACACCAAATCCCTGACTTGTCCTCGCTCTTGATTGGAAAAGCGGCGGAATTGATCCCTTCTGAAGGACCTCCAGCACTTTCTCTGCCCGGTGGACTTCGTCTTCGTAGGAAAGAATCGCGCTTATTTATCTCTCCATGAAGTTCCAGATCTCTCTTCTCATCATCCTCTTCCACCTTACTTCTTGTTCGAGCAAACCGGCGCCAGAAGACAAAAAAGACCAACTCACACCTCAGCGAAAGATTGTCGGAAGAATTGCTTCGGTCTCCAGCACAGGGAACTTTGTTCTCATCCAGAAATATGGACCAGGCTCCCTCCCATTAGGTAAGATCTTTCAATCTGAAGGCACCGGGAGCCGACAGGCATCTCTCAAGGTTTCTGGTGAGAGAATCCGCGACTTTTTTGCTGCTGACTTACTTCGCGGGAACCCAGAAATCGGAGATTTGGTCTTCTCTGAACTCAAACAATCCGCTGAATTATCGACAGAGCAAGAAGGTCAATCCATCGATGACTTGCCTTTAGAGCTCCAAAATGCCCCTCCCTCTGAAATTGATACGGAGGGCGTCGATAATGCACAGAATTAAAAAATTAAGGATCGAGGATGCTCATGATTTTCAGGTATTTTAAAATAATCATTCACTGGGTCTATATCAGAATTCTCCAATTTCAAATGGTGCATTAAAATACCCAGCAGTGCAGCAAAAACAACATATCTAGACTTCTCC
>JALRJZ010000219.1 GCA_023261045.1 Akkermansiaceae bacterium | reverse complement strand
ATCCTCCTTCGTGGCAGGTGGCGTTTTCTCGATCGTAGGGGACCTCGAGTAAGGTGTGGGGCTTTGTGAGTTTTTCTTCAATGATTTGGAATCTCGTCAGGTGATGAACTCCTTTACCTTTCACCGAATGATATAAATAAACCCACTGATTGATCTGAAAATTTGGATCTAGTGTGATCCCCAAAAGTCCGGCTTCCCGAGCAAATTCTCCATCTCGAAGTTCGACTAAGAGAGTCTCAATCGTTTTGGTATTGCCATTTTCTGGATCAACAACTTTGAGGGCGCCTGTGCGTTCGATGATATAGACCTCTCCGGACGGCGCCACAGCCAATTCCATTGCATCAACAAAACCACTCGCGATTGTATCAACTCTGAAATGTTCATCTGCTGGTATTCGAGAGTTGGCTAGTGCCAGAGTTTGAAGGTAGCAAATAAAGAAGAGAAGTGACTTCATTGCTGAATGTTGACTTCAAAAAAGCGTAGTGGCAAGCCCCCGGCTTAAGCTCAGGGATCGCCAACTTTTTTAGCTAGAGCTTCTCGCTTGTAAGAGAGCTCCGCTACACTAAGTGATGAAAACCTGCACTACTGAAGGCTCACGACCAAGCGGTAGTATGTTTTGGTAGTGATTGAGGCGGGAAGGTTGCTCATAAGGGTGACCGTGAAAGTTCCGTCGGTGTTTTCAACGGGTTGTTCGACGGGCGAGAGGTCTCCTGCAGGCTCCCAATGAATCAGGTCAGTTGAGCGTTCTACCGCATAGATCACTTGCCCTCCATCGAGTCGGTGTCTGTAACGGAATCCTAATTGGCCATTTTGGTTGATGATGGTGGGATGCACGACGGGGTTGAGGTCTCTGCCTAGTGCATACGCAAGTAAGTTACTCATTGATGAGTTTCCATAAGTTGCGTTCGGATCGGTGAAACCATTTGCGATCATCCAAGAACTAAAATCTGCATTGGGGTCGATCAGCATAAGATAGTCAAAGCTGACTTCGAGGCTTTGTTCAATCACGGTGCTCGCCATCAATCCTCCCAACTGAAAGCTGGTGTCAGAAGGTAAGGTGATCTGATCAATTTGTTGGAAACTTCCATTTTTTAGCCAGAAAAATCCAAGGGTGTTTTCTATTTTTTGAATCCGGATTACTGCTTGATGATCGGCTAGAGAGGGAAGAGACGCCAAGATTTCAGCAGTTCCGGACGGGTTGATTCTCAATGAAGAAATACTTGTTCCATCTTTGAACCCTAGACCGTAGCGAACTTGGTTTTCTCCCTGTTGGCCTTCGATGAGCAGTCCCGTGAAATACTCACCGAATTGGGTTTTTTCGAGTTGTAGCTCCGTTTGAAGAACCCAATCTCCTGAAGGTAAAGTCCTTCGGATCCATGGGTATGAGGCATCGTCGAGGGAGGGTGGTCCAGTTCCGGCTGGGTTGGCCGCGAGGTCAATCTTTCCATTAAATGCGATATCACTGTTCGATGCCGAACGATTATGGACTTCAACAGCGAGGACATTTCTTCCCGGTCGGATCGATGAACTGACATCAACTCCCGAAGCGATCTCGATGAGTTCATTCCATTCTCCATTGGCATTGGCTGGAGTGTCGTAATTAATGGGTCCTGCAGGGAGGTTGACGCGCGCAACTTCTTGCCCATTGAGGTAAACCACGCATCCATCATCGAGGTAGGCGCTGATATCCATCAGCGCGTAGAATGGCGAAGCATTGAACTCAAACTCTTTTCTTAAGTAGTAGGTGATTCGACCTCCAGTTGACCAAGGGGTGCCGAAAAGAACTCCCGATTCTCTTCCAAATTGTCCCGGTCCCTCAAGCCAGTCAGAGTCATCGAAATCTGGTTCCCGCCATGCAGAACCACGGTCCGTGTTACTTAAATTTTGGTCGTATTTCCACGTCGAATCGAAGTCGATGTAGTTGACGGGATCAGGTAGTTCAGGCTCAGGAAGGGCAAGGGGCGTTTTACCCAGAGGAAGTTGAATCGTCAGTCGTCCAGCATGGTCTTCTAAACTGTAGGAGGCCGAAGTTGGTGAGTTTCCGTGAGCCTCAATTTGTTGTGTAGACCAGAAGTCTTCTAAGACAACATTGCTAAAGTTTGAAAAATCCTCACTGAGATGTACTGAGATTCCAAGTGTTTTAGAGGAAGTGTTTCCCGAAAGATCTGTCACATGAGAGGTGAGGAGGTAGAATCCCGGCTGGGTAAAAGAGACCGTAAGATGAGAGTCTACAGGTGATAGGGAGGCACCACTTTTTGGAGAAAGATCCCAGGTGTAAGACAGAGTTTGACCCTCGGGATCATAACTTTTGGTTGCATCGACCTCAAGGGTCTGGCTTAGCTCAACATTGAGAGATTTCGGCGAAGTCTCAAGGAGGACGACCGGTGGAGAGTTGGTCGTTTTTGTGATGGTAAACTCTGCCTCTTCCATGACATTGCCATCGTGATCGACTCCCATCACTGCGAGAGCATTAGAACCTTCAGCCAAAATCACTCCCTCAAGTTCCCAAGACGTGTTGGTTAACCAACGGAAGTTGGTCTGATTTTGACCAGCAATTTGGACTTCATAAACAGTAGGTGGTGAGGTTCCGTTGAGGGTGATGAGTTCTTTAGTCGTTGCGGAGTTTGGAGTGGTGATAGCAAAGTTCGTGTTGGTGACCGCATTGGTAACAAAGTTACGAGCATAAGATTCTCGGTTGTTAAACCAGTTGGTGTAGTGAGCTTTGGTCATCGTCACTCCGGTGCCTGCGACTGCAGCTGACTCGGCATCCATCCAAGCGACTGTCCGAGCTGACCCCCTGGTGTGTTCATTGAGTAGCTTTGTCAGGTAGTAGTTCATCTTTTGGCGGACAAAAGGAAGGTTGAAATAGGTTCTCACTCCGGTGCGGTTTCCGAGGATTGCTTGTCCTGTATTTTGGAAGACGCGGTCTCCATCCCAGTGGAGAAGCATCCAGCCGTCGTTGTTAGGTGGTCGGTAGAAGTAAGCGTTTTTACCACGATCAACGGTGATCGTATCCCAATCGGCATCGTAACCTCGAACTGACGCGTTCAGAGCAAGCATGTCGATGTTGGTGATACGATTGAGGGATTCTTGATCTGTTTGTCCCTGATTTAAGAGTTTGGTCAATTCGATGAAGTTTCCATAATCGTAGTCAGCCTCTCGAGTACGCATTAACCACTCGCTGTGGTATGCAATCGGGTTTTCAGAGTTCTTGTAAGACCAATCCGCATCTCTTGCAGAACGGGTATTTCCATCATCATTTGAGAAGCGCCATTCGTCATCGATCCTCAAAAGTGTCCCGTCTGAACCATCGGAGAAATTGCGATTTAAAAAGTCGTTTGAAATGGGCTCATGGCTTTCCCGGCGCTTGACGGGAAGGTTATTGATCACCGTGTAGGTGAATTCCATTTCATTGGTGGGATGGCCCAGTTGGTAGAGGAAATATCGCGCAATGCGGTCATCGTAAAACCTTGGTGTGCCACTTCCTTCAGAGGTTCCAGAGGCGTCAATCACGCTCCGTCGCCGCCCCCTGAAGAGTCGATCACCAGGAAGTTTCCATTTTCCGTGATCAATATTTGCATTGTCTGATCGGGTAAAGGGGCTGCCGCTTTTTCGAATCTCGGCATTGTAGTAAATTTCTTTTTCGTTGGAGATAAAGGTCGCATTAAAAAAGTTATTGGAGGTTCGCGGGAAGTTGTATCCAAAGGCAGGTCCACCACCAACTGAAGTGGTCAGAGCTTGTCGGTCATGTTGTGAGATAATGAAGCGCTCCTTAAGTAGTCCTTCGGGCAGTATTTGATCATCGACGATCCACATTGCAGGCCGCTCAGCTCCAAAACGGGGTTGTGTGGCAGTCAATCCCCCCGCTTTGGCTTCCACGTAAAATTGCGTGATATTGCCGTCGGAGGTGTTTTGGTTGAGGTTCGCGCGGTAAAGCCCCGAGTCGTCACTCACCATGGCAATCCGTCGCCATGGTCCATTCCCACTGCTATTATCGAGACGATAGACGAGCTCGACAGAATCAAGAGGAGCGAAGGAATGAATCTGAGCGGAAACAGTGACTGACTGACCAGGTTGGGGGACCGCTGGGCTATGGGTGAGCTTTTCAACAGTTGGGGCAGGAGTCAGAGTTGCTTGGGAATTCACTCTTCCTGGTGTTCCTAGGTTTTCAGGAATTGGGAGACGAAAACTTGTTCCAAAACCATGATCGAGAGTCTGGAAAATGACCCGAGGCTTTCCAGAGACCCAGCGGCCATCAAACGAGAGGGTGTAGGATTGTCCGACAACAGGATTTGTGGCAAAATCAACTTCACCGCGGTTTCCCTTATTATCCCCGTGTCCAGTCGAAATCAGGTTGAGTTGCCCTCCTGTCATAAAGCTTTGCCAGTGAG
>JALRJZ010000218.1 GCA_023261045.1 Akkermansiaceae bacterium | reverse complement strand
GATCTCGGACCCAACATTCGTTGGTTAGAGGGGACGGGAAACGTGGCGAGTACCCCGCAATTAGCACAATCTCAGCTCCAGTCCTATTTACGCAAACAGGCCGATGCTCGTGGTCTCGAGACTCGTGATGAGCAGATCTTAGCCTATATCCCAGGTATTAATTACGACCGTGTTCGAGTGCAATATAAGTGCACTGGAATGGAGGACCGGGTGATTCAGTGGCTTTTGACGGTTCATCAGCCGCGGCAGAGGCAGGTTGTCACAAAGCTTGAAATTAAGCCGCAGAACAATGATCTTACCCGGGTCGAAATTACTGTTGAGGTCGAAAAGTGGATCATCACTGCCGACGAAGAAAATACCGAACCCGTTCTCTAAGGATGAAAGCGCTCTCTATTAAGATTTTACTCGTAACGTTGGTTTCAGCCGTTGCTGAAACCCCAGAGAATTTTCCTCCTTCCCGTTATATCGATCTTTATCGCAATTCCGCGCTCACTGATAAGCCCATTGTCGAGGAGCCACTTAAGGAGGATCCGAAGCTCGATGAGTGGACTTTAGTTGGTGTTCGTAAGTATGAGGGCCGCTTTGAGGTGACCATTCTAAATACAAAGGATCGCACCAACCGCTTAGTCATCCCAAGTGCAAAGGCGACCGAGGAGGGCTTTGCTCTTAAGGAAGTGAAATATGAGCCTTTTTTAAAGAGCGAAGTGACCTTGCAAAAAGGTAGCTCTACTGGCGTAGTGACTTTCGACCCAAAGTATCTTGTTTTAAAAGCGGTGACTGCTCCGGTTCAGCAAAATCGCCCTTCGCCGACTCAAGTGGCCGCAAAACCTTCTGGAAATACCAAAGAGAACGTGCCAACGCCGCCAACACCAGGGAAAACACCTCCCGTGCCGGGGAGTAGCCCGACGACGACAAATACCAAGGTTCCTGTTCCGCAAACGACAAGCACCTCTGCAAGGCCAACAACCTCTTCTTCTCGCACCAGTAGTGGGAGAACTCGCTACGTTCCTCGGCCTAGAAGGTAGGCTGTGTTTTACACCTTTTGATTCAATTTTTTTATCGCATGAAACGACCAATTACATTCCTTATCTGTCTGAGCTTGAGTGCTCTCGCTCAAGAGCCACCCCCTCCGGGCAGTAATCCCACTGAAGGGCCAGCAGTTCCTGCTCCGGTCCCTACGATCAACCCTGCTCCTGCTGCTGCGCCCTCTGAAGCTGCCGTATCGAGCGTGCCAGCGGGGCCACCAGATCCTAATGCGATTGCTTATCCACAGGGCGGCGGGATTGAAGAGCCAAATATGAGTGGACTAAGGGCGGCGCAGTTGTATGAGGAACATACCGGAAAGCGCGTCATTATGAGTGCTCAAGTCTCTCAGGCTGAGGTTTTCTTTGTCCAGAGAGGCCCGATGACTCACAAGATGGTCGTTGATCTTCTCACTAAGTCCTTGTTGGGAGATGGTTTGGCCTTTATCCCAGATCCTCTTGATCCCGATATCGTGCGCCTTCAACCATCCGGCCCGATCAATGGAACAGGGGCGATCCCGAAGGGTTACATCAATGACGAATTTGAGCTCCCAACCACAGACGAGTTGGTGACTTACCGAATGGAGTTTCAGTATCTGAAACCAGAAGATGCTTTGAAGGTCTTTCAAAGTGCGCTTGGGCAGTTAAGTGCTTCTGGAAATATCACTGCTGTTCCTAATGCGGCTTCCTTGATGATTACTGAGAACTCAAACCTCATCCGTCAGATGATCAAGATTCAAAAGGATATCGATCTTCCCACAAGAATTGCAGAGAAGTGGGTGGATGTGACCTATGGAGATGTTGATGAGATTGCAGAGCGAATGAATGAGATCTACAACGACCAAGCTTCATCGCGTGGAGGAGCCTCCCGTGCTGCTCGAACAAATACTCCTCCCGCTCCTGGTTCTGTTCCTGGAGCGACAACGGCTGGGGAAGATGTTCCCATTAAGATTATCGGTGTTCGCCGGACGAGTCGTATTCTGTTGGTTGGACGCCCAACCGATCTCATTGCCGCTGAAGCAATGGTGAAGAGTTTTGATATTCCTAGTAGTGGTAAGAATCGTATGACATTCCGATTGCGGTATCTGAGAGTCAACGACTTCCTGCCAATCGCTGAAGATGCCATTACCGTGATCTTGGGGGATAGTAGTGCCGCAAATGGACCAGGTGGTGCTGCCAATAATAGTCTCAATAATAGAACCTCAACAAACAGCCGAACAAACACGAATAGTGTTTCCAATTCAAGAACGACGGGACAGACCGCTGGTGGAGGAGGAGCTGGAGGCAATCGCGCAAGCATTCAAGAGCAGGATATTCCCACCGAACCCGTTTCAAGTCGGGTTGGAAATACCCTCCTGGTGGGTGACAATGTTGCCAACACCATCATTGTCAATGGGCCGCCGCACCATATTGAATTGGTTCGTGATTTGATTGAAGACCTTGATACCGAGTCCCAGCAGGTTGCGCTCTCTGCTGTTGTTGGAAGTTACTCGATTGGAAATGGTTTAAACTTCGGAGTCGATCTTGCTCAGATCTTGGATTCGACGAATACGTCGATCCAGCTGGGAGGCCGGAGTTCTTTCGGAAGTGGTGCACCTGTTTTGGCTGAAGGGACATTGAATGATCTGAGTCAAATGCTTACTGCTCAGGGCCTCGCTGGGAGAGGTGTTTCTCTCTACGGGCTTGTCGAAGATGAATTTGGCTTTTTTGTCAATGCGTTGGAAAATACCAATAAGTTCAAGACACTTGAGCGCACAGTGCTTACGACTCGAAACAATCGGGTTGCACAATTGTCCTCTGGTCAACGAATTGCTATTCCTTCGAGCACTTTTGTGGGAACGACCACAGGTGGACAGAATACCAATGTTGAATACCGTGATGTCACTCTTGAACTCCTCATTCAGCCGCTGATTAATGATGATAACAAGGTGACCCTTGAAATTTCACTCGTCAGGGATTCCGTGGGGAATGATCGCGACGTCGGTGAGTTGATCGTCCCAGATATTAATACGCAGCAGCTGAGTACTTCGATTACTTTGAATGATGGTTCTGTGGTCATACTCGGCGGCGTGATTACTGAGACCGAGAGAGATGGAAACCGTGGCTTGCCAATTTTAAGTCGGATTCCTGGAATTGGTCGCCTCTTTGGTTCGACGGAGCTCGAAGGCGAGCGAGCAGAGCTCGTGATTATGATTCAGCCTCGCATCATCAAATCAAACACAGAGATGGATGCCTTCCGAAGTGATTATGAGCAATCAACCGAGTTTAGTGGTGACGTGATTGAGAACTTTCCTCCTCGAGGTGTTCTGCCAGAGGAGGGGACGATGCCTGACGGAGAAGTGGAAAACGCCACTCCATCTGCTCGGAATGGTGAGCGGCGAAGTGGGAGCTCAAGCACTCAGGAAAAGCGGAGTGTCACCCTTCGGTCTCGATCAGGTCGACCAGGACCCCGCTAATCTGAATTGCTCCGGATTTACAAAAAATTCAAAGAAGGAATCTCATTGGGATTCCTTCTTTTTTAGTTTCTCAAAGAGAGAATAATTTCCATCAAGGAATCAGTTTTCAACTGGTGAATCACTAATTCCAATAATAAGGATAGTCTTCTGTCCTTCACGATTGAAGCAGGGACGTCGGTGGGGTTAAGCCGGATCAAAGAGTGCTTTTGAGCCGTCGCAAGCTTCGAGGACACTGACCACCCAAAGAGGCGCGAAGGGTTTAACGAGCTTCTTGGGTTTAATGATAATCAAACCCAATTAGGGGCTGAGTTTGAATCGGTTAACCCCTTTTCTCGTGTTTGATAAATGAGAGGGTTCCAACGACAAAGAGGATCGCTAAGAAGATTAATCCTCCGGTAGCAGCAGAACCGCTCCAATCGGCTTTTTGTGATTTGCCATAAAGAACCCAGACTGAGCCTAAGGTGGCAACCCCTGTTGCCAAAATCATCAAAGTATTCCAAATTAAGCGGGCTTTCCCCTCTGGGCGCTTGTCGCCAAGAACCTTCTTTGAATTCATCATGAGAAGGAAGGTGAAGTAGGCGATTGGAATCAGTGAGCCTCCGATCACCGAGGTGGGAACAGCAAGGGCTGCTTTTGACTCACCAGTCCACAAGAAGGGATAGCAGGCTCCAGCAAGCCCGGAGATGAGGCAGCCAATGTAGAAAGCCTTTTTACTGGGTTCTTTGTTTTCATTCTGTTGCGAATACCCCAAGAAGAGTTCTTGGAAAGCAAGTCCGTTGATGAGCATGAGAATGATAATTGTGGAAACAGCCATGCCAAGGACCCCCAAACCAAAGATTTTTTGAGAAATGGCCGGTCCAGCAAAAGGCTCTAAGGTGATTGCGAGGGCGTTGGCATCTCTTTTGATGGTCACCGCGGCAAGTTCCCGGTCAGCGTCAT
>JALRJZ010000217.1 GCA_023261045.1 Akkermansiaceae bacterium | reverse complement strand
AGTGGGAGAATTGAGTGCAAGAATTGACGGTGACCCACATCACCGCGCCCAGCGCACTCAAAAGACGCAGCACCGACAAAGTAACCCAAGGTCCTAGAAAACTAGGCAATCAAGGGGGCAATCACAAGGCTTACGATTGCCATCACGTTGATGAGAATGTTCATCGAGGGCCCAGAGGTATCTTTCAAAGGGTCACCCACGGTGTCTCCAACCACACTAGCCACATGGGCTTCTGAGCCTTTACCCCCATGGTTTCCTTCTTCGATATACTTCTTGGCATTATCCCAGGCACCACCGGCATTAGACATCATTAGTGCCAACAGAATACAGACTACAAGAGCTCCACAAAGAGTTCCAGCCAAGGCAACCGCACCATGACTCCCAAATCCAAATCCAACAGCAAGGGGCGTTCCTACTGCAAGTAAAGCAGGGAGGATCATCCTTTTGGTCGCCGCATTGGTTGCGATATCCACACATCGATCGGTATCTGGCTCACCCTTTCCTTCCAAAATTCCTGGTATTTCCCGAAACTGACGGCGAATCTCTGCAATCATATCAAAGGCTGCCTTTCCGACGGCCTCCATGGTAATCGCTCCATTCAGAAAAGGGATCACACCTCCAATGAAGATTCCAACAAAGAAAGTTCTAAGGACTTCAGGATCTGTTAAATTAAGCGACACTTCGGTTTTCTGAATAAAAGCAGTAATGAGCGCAAGGGCGGCTAATCCAGCGGCACCAATGGCAAAGCCCTTACCAATTGCCGCGGTCGTATTACCGACAGCATCCAACCCATCGGTAATCTTGCGGGTCTCCTCTCCCATTTCAGCCATTTGAGCGATTCCTCCCGCATTATCAGCAACGGGACCGTAAGCATCGATTGCCATCGTAATTCCTACCGTTCCCAACATTCCCACCGCGGCCATTCCCACACCATAAAGTGCCGCAAATTCATACGAGATGAAAACCGTCGCTGCGATCGTAAGTAGAGGCACAGCGACAGAGCGCAAACCAATCGCAAGACCAGAGATCGTCAACGTCGCGACTCCCATCTCTCCTTGTTTAGCGAGGGACTTCACGGGGCCACCAGCCGTGTAATGTTCGGTGATCAGACCAATGATGATCCCTCCGACCGCACCACTGAGCACGCAAAGAGGCACCGCAGAACTTAAGCCCAAATACTTTGCAGTCACAAACGAGCTCATAATAAAGAGGATCGCTGAGCCAATTGTCCCCACTCTCAGAGCACCAGCGGGCTCTCTTGAGGACATCGCTTTGACCAGCAAAATACCAAGGACAGAGCACAACAGACCAACGGTAGTCAGGATCAGGGGTAACTGCATGAGTAAGCCTGTGTCTTCAGTCCCAATCTTGTTGAGAAACTCAACGGTCTCAGGGGCACCCAGACGAGCCCCAATTGCTCCCGCAATCGCAATTGTGGCAATTTGGGCACCACAATAAGACTCAAAGATGTCAGAGCCCATCCCAGCAACATCACCGACATTATCTCCCACATTATCAGCAATAACCCCTGGATTACGAGGGTCATCCTCAGGGATGCCGGCTTCCACTTTACCGACCAAATCAGCCCCCACGTCTGCGGCCTTGGTGAAGATTCCGCCACCTACTCGATAAAAGAGTGCGACCAGAGAAGCTCCCATCGCGAAGCCTTCCATAATTTCAGCAACATGTTCGTTTTTTCCGGAAAAATACCAGAAAAGTCCTCCAAGACCAATTAAGCCCATTGATGCGACCGTGAGCCCCATCACACTTCCACCAAAGAAAGCAACGGATAAGGCCGCGCCCTGCCCTTCCTGCCTTGCTGCGAGGGTTGTTCGAACGTTTGCTTTTGTTGCCGTGAACATTCCAACAAAGCCAGCGAATGAAGACGCGAGCGCCCCAAGAAAGAAAGCAACTGACTGCTGAGGACCGTAATCTGGTTGAAAAAAGAAGATCGCCCCTCCAATGACCACCGCGAAAGCCGAAATCAACATGAACTCACGCTTCATGAAGATCATCGCTCCTTTGTGAATCTTATCAGCGATCTCGGCAATCACGCCTTCTCCACCGGATCGCTTTGCAATACTCGCAAAAAAAACATAGGCGATACCAAGTCCCAAGAGTCCTACAATGGGAGTAATCAACGTGCTAACGGACATAAAACAATTTGAGGTGTTTTTAAAAAACTGAAAGAGGACGTGGTTTACAACCCCGCCCTCTCTCTGAAAAGGTCCGGCGACTTTATGGCGCGCTCGCAACCTGACAACGAAAAATAAACCCAAAAACGTAAGATTCTCATTTTTGTATGACAGGTTTGGGAGCTTTTCTACTCACCTAATCGGATACCAGTTACAGGACCCTCCGGGCCCTCTGTTGGTAGACCTTAGGAATCCCTCCCCCAAGAGCAGTCAGTGTTGCAAGTCCATCTGCAAGCCATGCTTCGTCTGCCTCAATTGCAAAAACTTTATGAGCCTCCGGGCTCTTTCCTGAAAAAGGATCAATCAAATGATTGACTTCAGAAGTCGCGGACAGGCGGTGTCCACCTCCGCTTGAGACGGCGAGCGCATCGGAGAGATGGACCGTTTTCGCACCCACCTCAACGGGCCAAGATTGATTTCCTGAGACACGAAACTCTCCGAAATTCACAAGAGTGTCATGGGGCTCGAGAACTTCTGCAATGAGGTCCGTGAGATATCCTTGAGCAAGCGCGTTAAAATCAAGAGCCATCCCCTTCGGAAGAGACACTCGCTTCTTTGAAAAATCAACCCGCTCGAAATTGACAAGTTTCCTGAGCTCGTCAGCTTCTTGCTCCGTAAAACTCTGACCCTCTTTGATCCAGGTTTTTAACCCTTCCAAATACGCTCGAATTGTTGGATCAAAGAGCCCTTCACTGGCTTGAAAAAGCTCACGTGATTTCTCAAAACACTGTAGAAGATGTTTCGATGGGTTCTCCAAATACCCGAATTTGTTTAAGCGATTCAGGGGAGAATCTCCTTCCCATGTCGTTAGGGCAGCTTCGACCTCTCGAGCCAATTCGATGACTGGCTCAAGGGCAACCTCATCTCGGTAAGTCACCGAAACTTCAATGCCCATACAAACTCCCCTCCACCTCTTGAGACTCCTCTCCCCTTTGCACCCTCCCAAGCACAGCACGCCCAGAAATCCTGGAGTTTTCTGAAAGATCGCTCGCCGCTTCATGACCGACGGTTTGGCAGAAGGCGGAGCCCTAATATAATCAGCAAAATGAGGCTAAGCGCCGCAAGATCGGTAATCACCCAGCCAGGCCAACCAAATAACCTTCCAGAATGAACATCAACAATGAGCCGAGAAAGCGGTATTGAGAATCCTTGAACAATCCCATCCTCAAGTTCTTTGAGAGCCTTTTGCGAGAGCTTTTTGGGCTTCTGAGCTTGATCTCTCTGGTTGGTCTCTTGCGCGCTAAAGAAATCCTCACTCAGCAGATACCACGTCGATCCTGACTGAACCAACAAGCGTTGATCAACCACATCAATTCCAGTGATGGGCACTTTGGGAAGGCTCAATTCATCGAGCGTTAAAACCAACTCATCATGCCCATCATAAATCCCTATCACCTCCTCTAGAGCGATCGCTAGTTGATCTTTGAATCCCACAGCGCCCACCAATCGTCCTGAGAGAGCAAGCTCTTGGGTATCCATGAAAATCCGACGATCCCACTCAACGATTGTTCGTTCCCCAACCTCAACCATGACCGGTTCACCGATCGGGATCTGTCCATAACAATGGACCACCCATCGAGAGCTCACCATTCGCTCATGAAGCCCCAAGGAATCCGCATGGTTTAAAAGGAGCCCAGAAATTGATAGCAGCAGCAAGGGCAGAGCGGCAGCCATTCCAAGCACCCGATGCCACTTTCTACTCAGCCGCCGAGAGCTTTGTGTCTTCACCTTTTTCATCTCAAGGTCTCCAAATAAAGAGCCAATCGGGCCATCTTCGTGAGAGCTCGAACCGAAAGGGTTGCCCCAGCGATATTTCGAGGTTGTTGATCTAACCGATTATCGGAACCCAGTGACCGACCTCGAAACTGGTGGGTAAAGAAACTCCTCGCAACCTCACTCCCATGACTCTCGCGGTAGACCAAAACCTTCACCGATTCAATTTTACCCTGATCGATGACATAGCCGGTGGTAATCAACTCCGTCTTTCCAACCGCCTCTAAAATAAACGCGCACCGTTCATTCGACGCCCAGTAGCGTATGACCTTTTGATGATAGTTTTTCCCAAGAATAGACCGGACTCTGGACTGCTGGGACTGCGTGAGTGAAATCCCACGTGTCGGCGGGATCTCGCCGAATGAACTTCGAAGAAAGTCTGAGGGCTTCTGATAGACCTGAGGTAATCCCCATGCACCGCTCTGAAAAACAATCAAGAAGACGGCAATCAACCCAGACCGATATTTAGAAACTATATC
>JALRJZ010000216.1 GCA_023261045.1 Akkermansiaceae bacterium | reverse complement strand
CGCCTTCGTAATTGGACTCGGTCAGGTCGCGGCGATGTCCGGCTTCCGCTCGCCATTCGGTTGCAATAAACGGTTCGGCTGTGACGCGGTGTGGACCACCGAAAGCTTCCTCCAATGGCGCGATAATTGCGGCGTACTTCGCTTTAGTTTCGGGATGCTTTGCGATTAGTTGGTTCACGAAAGCCACGACCTCTTTTGGCACGTCGAACTCGGCTTCACTCTCCTTAGTAACGGTTGTCAGGTCATCCCCGACCGCAATGCACAGAGTGGCGATTGTGGCTAAAACAGTTGCTGCGATTCTCATATGCATGATGTTCTCTGAATTCTTGCCCAACGTCGAAGTCATCCTAAGCCTGACCGAGGGCGCGCTCCGACTTCTGGGTTGAAGGTTGTATGGTCATGACGATTTCGACTCCTCGGAGGGTAGCCTGTTGGTAGCATCCGCTTGTTCGGCTTGTCGGTAGCTAGCGAGAACCTTTGCTAGACGGCTGTGTAGGCGTGGAATCAGTTCAGTCGGGATATCCCGCAGCCTGTTGTGAATGAGCTCAATAAGCTTCTCCAATGGTGTGGGGAGATTTCGAATGTCCGAAAATCTGATCAACACGTAGTTTGCCGCATCAGGTGCTTCTTCGACAAATCGTTCGTCCGACAACCCTTCGAGATACTGGGCTAGCGCTGGCAGATAATAGTCGAACGCGGTATCTCCCATGTGAACGAAATCAGCCAAATATACGTGTAAGACATCAGCGTCGTCTCGAAACATCCGGAGCGCCGCTGATTGATCTAGGCCATAGAAGTGCTCTAGGGCACATTGCTCATCCAGATCAAGTCCCGCTGTCGGGCTTATCTCTTTTTCGGTAGGTAGCGCTGCCGCAGTCTTCATTTTACGTGAAACTATGCACTCAGCGCGGTCTTAGTGGAATCCTTTATAAAAGTCCCGGAAACAAAAGACGTTTCGTTTAAGGAGATTGAAAAGGAGCTTGCTCGATAGAGCCTGTCGTATGATGAGAGGTCAGCATCACTGATGATGAAGAAGTCGCTGAGCAGGCTCATTAGTGGATGGGTTTTATGGCGAACAGTTTTATTCTTCGGGAGTTCTGGTTTTCACCTTGTTACTCGGAGGTTCCGGATAACACCAAACGTCGGCTCGCCTTGAGCCTGCAATTCTTTTTCTCCCAGTCATACCCAAGTCTAGTAGGGTCTTGAGGGATTTCCAATCTGTTCTTTCCTGCGAGGCGCGGTTTCTGAGTAACTGGGAAACTCTAACAGCCTAAGTGATCCTCTGAACGCCTACGAGTGCTGTTAAAGGCACCCATATTAGGGACTAAAAAATCTCTCAGGCCGTATCTTATCGAAGCGTGCCGAGTGTTCCCCCGTACGGTGGGTGGCTTTAGATCGCTGCTAGAGCGTTCGAAGCTTTCTGCGGAGGAGCGCGCAATTCTCAGGGTTCAAAACGAGAAGTCTTATCAATCTCTGATTCATATGTTCTCTAGAGAGCCTCGAGGGTTCTGTTCTTTATCATTTTAGCCACTCGGAGGGTTCAGGACCTTGGTGCGGATGAATTGCTTTGGACTCTCGTTGATTGGAACCGCACTTCTAAAAAGCAGGTGATCTTCTTCGTCTTCGATGATGAGGCAATGGGGCGGGCCGCTGAGCCATTCACCAGAAAGTGTAGAAGAGACATCACCCGAAAAGTTCAGTCCTCTTCGTCGGCTTCGGGGTAGCCAATATTCCAAGAATTGGATTTCTTCGTTGTTGCCTCTGATTCGAACTTCTGGCCTTCTCACAGAAAAAGGGGATCTTGGGTCAGTTCCGAACGCATATTCCCATAGATTGGAGACCCCATCACTGTCTGCATCACTTGACCACTGGCTAATTGCCAAACTGAGAGTTGGATCAATGTCTCCGAAAGTCCTGAAGCGCCATGATTCTGAAGCGATGAGGTCAATGCTGGCCGTGCTATCTCCTTTTTCGTTATAGCTCGAGACTTCAATCACGATATCTTCAACTCCGGGATCAAGAGAAACGGTGAAGCTCTCTGTGTTAGTCGGTAGCTCCGAGATGATTTCGGGGGGCGCTCCATTAACCTTCTTTCGAATCACGTATCCAAGTTCATCCTCTGAGAGGTCTTTCCAGTTCAGTTTTACAGAATTTAAATCGAGGAACTGCATCTGAAGTGCGCCAGGGACGAGTGGCGTCGATGGAGGGGTGGGAGAGAATTCTGAAGATGAGCCACTATACTGACGAAACGGACGATTGGGGATGTCTCCGAGATAATGGGCAAGACGCCTCTTAAGATGATAGGCGGATCCCGGTTCTTGTCCGTAGATGTTTTCATTTTCATTCGGATCTGTCTGTAGGTCATAGAGCTGATCGTCAGCGAAATAGGTGTTATTTGGATGACTATTAGCTGCCAGAGATCCGAGTTGAGGATTATTGACATAGTATGGTCGCGGTTCAGTAAATTGTCCTGTTGCGTTATTTCCATCAATCCGCTCCCAAAGGTGGCCATTCTCAATAAGAGAATCAATGGGTGGGGTGTAGCGAACCGCTACGTATTTTTTATCTTTTGTGCGAACTGCCCGAGCGTATCCGATTTCGCAGAATAGATCTTCCCGAACTGCTTCGCTGCCACCGTTTAGCACTGAAGTGAGATTTACTCCATCGATGGGGCGAGCCGGGAGACTGGAAGCTCCCGCAAGAGACAGAAGAGTAGGAACAATATCAACATGGCTGACAAGCTCATCATATGTTCGACCTGCTGATTGAATTCCGTTCGGCCAGTTCATGACGAGAGGAACCTTCATTCCAAGATCAAAAAGGGAGGATTTACCCCAGATCAAAGGTTTTGTGAGTGTCTTTTCGCCATGGTCTGAAGTGAAGATAATCAATGTGTCATTTCGAAGATTATGTTGCGCAAGTTTGTTGATGATCGCTGCCACCGAGTAGTCGAGCCAGGTTTCTCGCGCCGAAATTAAATTCTTACCAGCGCTTGTGACCTCATTAATAATCGATTGGCGATCCGGCATAAAAGAATAGTCCTCATCCGGCAAGTAGCCTGCTCCCGTGTAGAACTTATTTGCACGAAGAGTTTTTGTGAGGTCATCACGAACTGGTCCGTGGTTAATTGTCGGAGCCATGTAGAGAAAGAATCTTTCGCTATGGTTCTCCTCAATGAAATCGAGAGCCCCCTTCGTGACCCATTCTTGGTTGTGAACGTTAAGGGCCTCACTGCGAAGTTCTGCCAAATTTGCCTTGTAGTAGCTAGCAACGTAATCAAAGCCAAATGTGCGCATCCTTTGGCAGACAATACGGTAGTTGTGGCTCATCCTCCCGTTAGTATTCGCGTCGAGCGCGGGGTCAGCATTCTGTGGGTAGGTGAGCAGGCCCTTTGAAGACCAATTGCCGGTTTGTGTTAAATCATCATCAATGAGGTGACCCTTGCCAACCATTCCGGTGCGGTATCCTGCCCGTTGAAGCCAAGCAGCGATGTTTTCACCGTCTGGCTCAAGTTCTGTATCGGAAACCCCAAACCTCCCGAGTGTTCCAAGCGGGTAACGAGCTAGGAACTGCGCACTGGTATTTCGCGAAGGCCAACGGCTGGTCAAAAGAGAGTATCGTGAAGGCCCGCAAACGGTAGAAGCCGCGAAAGCTGAGGTGAAACGGAGCCCAGTTGATGCAAGTGAATCGAGAGTAGGAGTGAGGCAGTCACGACCGTCAAAGCCAAAGTGTTGGTCTGCTGCCTGATCATCAGTGTTGATAATAATGATATTAGGCCCGATGGCGGCTGTCTGCTCAATGATCTCATAATAGAGCGAATCCTCACTCTGAATAAGCTTCAGTCGGCGGTTGCTTGGTAGGTCAAAATTGCGCGAGCGAATGCCCCCGGTGCTTCCAGAGAAAGATCCGTAATTCGCTAAGACAAAACGGTCTCCAAGATTGAAAGGGCCTGAATAATTTGACCCATCCAGAATCCACTGAGAGCCGAGATCGAGAGTCAATTTTGCAGTGCCAAGATTGAGGGGCGTGCATCCATTTGTATCGGGATTTGTCTCAATGGTTGCTGCGGTGCCAACCGCGAATTCATCTTGGTTCTTCTCCCCTGAATATCCGAAGGCGACATCTGATCCCTCGATAATGAGACCGACCCTCTTTTCGATATTGCGGCCAATTTCCATCGAGCTCATCAAAAGGGTGCCACCAGTTGAGAGAGTGACCGATCCATTGATGATTTTCAGTTGATTGAGATTAGGGGCTGTTGAGTCGATAATCACATCATATCCCGCGATTTCTGCAATTTGCTCATCATTAGGAAGGTCTCCTGTGCTCCAGTTTGCTGGAGTCGACCAACGACGGTCACCATTTTCATTATTAAAAGAGATCGTCTGAGACAGAGTTGTTTGTGATGAGATGTGAAATGAAAATCCAGCGATCGCTGCGCCTGTGGTGGGG
>JALRJZ010000215.1 GCA_023261045.1 Akkermansiaceae bacterium | reverse complement strand
AGGACGACTAGGGCGCCGATTAGGAAGATTTTTTCAGCCCATGTTCCAAGGCTTTGGGTGTAGATTTGAGAGAGGTCGGTAACGAGATCTGATTTCAAAGGAATACGTCCTTGTCGATGGAGAATCGCTGCCCCAAGAAGAAAGAAGAGGGCAGTAACAATGGTGTAGCAAAGCATGGAAAGAAGCGCATCAAGTTGCATGACTCGAATCCAGCCCTTTGCGCGTGCGATCCATTGCTTTCTGTCTTCTGAATTGTCGGGTTCGGGACCGGTGTGTGAGGCGTAACCTTTTTCAATCAGCCAATAGTTGTAAGCGAGGATCTCGTCACCACCGACTCCGGTGATGCTAAATGTGCCCAGTGCGATCAGCAAGGCGCCTGCTGGAAGTCGGAAGCTAAAACCTGAAGTGATCTCGTTGTAAGAAATTGCAAAGGGTGTCCACTGAAGTGCAATAATGGAGGTGATTGTTAAAATCGTGAAGAGACCAATCATGATGAGGGACCATTTTTCGATCGGTTGATAGACGCCCCTCGAAACGACAAGCATGGCAAAGATTGCCGCTGCGAGGCTCCAAATAATGTCACTGTAGGTTCCCAGCGAATAGAGTTCTGTGAAAACAAGGGCTACACCTCCGACAATTCCTCCAACCTGTAAGCTTTTTAAGGTTTGAATCACAAATAGACTCCAGACCGCCCAGCCAGCCTTACCAAATTTAGGCCCCGGAAGTTCGTTGAGTGCCTCCATGGAGGTTTTTCCCGAAAAGATGGTGTAGCGTCCAAATTCAATCTGAACGGCAACCTTAACGAGACACGAAAAGAGAATCAGCCAAAGGCAAATGAAGCCCACGGTGGCGCCAAAAATGGTGGTCGCTATTAGTTCGCCCGAGCCAACAATTGAAGCAGATAAGATAAATCCTGGGCCTAGTTTTTTGAGGGTTCCAGAGAGGTTTTTGGGTGGCTCAAGGACCTTTTCTGCAGTTCGTTGGTAAGGATTGGTGGCCATTGAATAAGTCTGATGTTCTCAAGACTTTTCTGCCAGAGTAAAAGCAGGGCGCTTCAAGAATCTGTAGTGTGACATCGCACTCTTTCCAGAGTTGATTTCGTTGGGCGCGCTTTCGAGTTACTCGTGATCTCACGTGGGGGGATTACTTAAGAAAGCTTCAAAACCTCCCTGATCTAAGTGGTGACATGATCGAGTAGTGATTGTGCGGCAAGATGAAAGGCGGCCGAAGCCTTGGACTGATCTGGGGCTAACAGGCTGATAGGGTTCCCGTGATCGCACTTTTCTCCGACGAGTTGTTCGAGTGGGATTTCTCCAAGGAGAGGTACATGGAGTCGGTCGCATTCCTTTTGGGTGCCGCCTTGGCCAAAGAGGTGGTAGCGCTCACCATGATTGCATTCAAAGTAGGACATGTTTTCAATGAAACCTAAGATTGGAACATTCACCTTTGCGAACATGGAGACCGCTTTTCGGGCATCAATCATGGCTACTTCTTGAGGAGTGGTGACAATGAGTGCCCCATCAAGTGAAATGGTTTGCACAATCGTCAGTTGAATATCGCCCGTGCCGGGTGGGAGATCCAACAAGAGGACGTCGAGTTCTCCCCAGGCGACTTGGGTTAAAAACTGCTGAGTGTATCGATTTGCAAGGGGGCCTCGCACGATGACTGGGGAGTTGTCGCCTAGCAGGAAGCCCATGGACATGAGCTTGAGGCCATGCGCTTCGATCGGAATAATACGATCTTGCGCATCGGCTTTAGGTTGATGTCCCTGCACTCCTAACATGAGAGGAACTGAGGGCCCATAGAGGTCGCAGTCTAGTAGGCCCACTTTCAACCCTTTCTGAGAGAGGGCGATCGCTAAGTTGCTCGAAACTGTTGATTTTCCAACCCCGCCTTTGCCTGAGCCAATGGCGATAATGCGTTTAACGCCGGGTATAGAGTTTGCTGCTTGGGTGGAGTTTTTTGAGTCCCCGCCCGGGGGTTCTTGGATATCGATTTCGATTTTCACCTTGCTTGGATCACCAAGTAAAGGGTCGAGGGTTTGGTGGCACTCTTCAAAGATCTGTTGCGGGATCTTCGGGTCGCGAGTTTGAATCTGTAGTTTGATAAAAACAGAGTTCTCTGAGAGCTCGACAGACTTTACCAATCCAAAAGAGACAATATCTCTGGAGAAGCCGGGGTATTTGACTTGAGTGAGTGCGCTGCGAATTTCCTCGTTTGTCATCGATTGTGAGTGTTTGTGATTTTTTAAAAGGTGCTAGTATTTTTTTCTAAGGTGAGAGGGTAGAATCCCTAACTGTTCCCGGTATTTGGCCACTGTTCTTCTAGCAATCTTAATTCCGTTTTCATTGAGAAGTTTCTCTAATCTAGAATCTGAGAGTGGTTTAGAGGGGGGTTCATTTTCAATGAGTTTTTGCAACGCTTCACGAACTCCCTCATTGGAAACATCATCTCCTGACGAAGTTTGGTATCCTGTTGCGAAGAATTTCCTCATTTCCATCAATCCATGAGGGGTTTGAATGTATTTTCCGGCAACTGCCCGTGAAACCGTCGTCGGGTGAACTCCAATTATTTCTGCAATATCATTCATCGTCATTGGTCTTAGGAATCTGGGGCCATTGTTTAAGAATGGTTTCTGGCGATCCACGATTTCTCGAGCGATTGCCAGAATGGTCTCTTGTCGTTGATCGATTGCTCGAATGATTGTCTTTCCATCTCGAATTTGATCTCGAAGGTAGTTACGAGTTTTTCGATCGTTTGATGATTGGGCTAAGAGGTCCTTGTATTGATCGTTGATTCGTAAACGCGGCAAATAGCTACCGGTCAGCTGGGCTCCCCAATCACCGAATTCATCTTTTTTTATGATCAAATCCGGTTTGATGTAAGGGTTTCCACCGAGTTGAAATCTGGATCCTGGTGATGGGTCGAGAGTCTGGATGTGATTGATCGCCTCGAGGATTTTCTCAATCGATACGTGAAGCTTTCGCGCAAGTTGTGGGTAGTGGTGTTTTGCAATTTCAGCAAGGTAGCCATCAACGAGTTCTGCTTCGAGGGTGTTACCTAATCCTAAATGATCGAGTTGAAGAAGAAGGCACTCGCGCAGGTCTATTGCTCCGACGCCGGATGGGTCGAGAGTTTGAATGATCGCGAGTGCATCTTCAAGGCGTTGACCAGGGATCCTGAGATGAATGGCCAATTGCTCAAGAGGTGCATCTAAGTAACCGTGGTCGGTGAGGTTGCCAATGATGATGAGAGCATCACCAAGTTGTTCGGGGGAGAGACCACTCTCATTAATCTGCGCTTTGAGATGTTCTTGGAGGCTTAGAGGAGAGACGATTGAATTGTAGAAGTGTTCACGCCGTTCTTCTGCATCTGAATCACTCCCTTGGCTACGTCTTTCGATGATCGCATACTCGCGGAGGTCATCCTGATAGCTTTCCTGCCAGTCTTCATAATTGTCAGGATTTGGAGATTCATCAGCGATTAACTCATCGTATGATTCACTTTCGGTGAGGTCTTCTAGGGTGGGGTTGAGCTCGAGAGCTTGATTGAGGAGCTGGCTGAGCTCTAAGGTGCTCGCTTGCAGAATTTCGAGGCTCTGCCGCATTTGGGGAGCCAAGGCTTGGTGCTGAGAGAGCGATTGTTGAAGAGAGGTGCCAGGCATTAACGCTTTAGGCACAGATACTGCTTGAAAAGCGCGAAGTCAACTATTTCGTTAGCAGTTTTTATGCCATTGTGTAACTTTATTTTATAGCCTGTTGGTTGCTGGCCTAATTAACCTGTCGTTATGAAATTTTCAGAGGAGCAATTCTCCAAGATCCGTCAAAAAATGTTGGAAAAAGGAGTGATGGAATCTGCCATCCTTTCCTTCGAGCGGGCATACCGCCTTTTGTTAAGTGGAGAGAGTGGGGAAGTTCCAGAAAGTGAGATTCAGCCCTCAGATTCGGTGATGGATTACGAGGATCTCCCCAAGATTCAGAATGTTTCAAGTGAACTCCTTGATCAATTGGTAGTGATCAAACTCAACGGAGGTCTTGGAACGAGTATGGGCTTAGAAAAGGTAAAAAGCCTTCTTGAGGTGAGGCCGGATCTTGCCTTTTTAGATTTGATGGCTCAACAGATCCTAAGTTTGCGTGAGCAGACCGGTTCGATGATACGCTTTCTTTTGATGAATAGCGAAGCGAGTAGTCTTGATACTCGTCAGTATTTGCAAAAGTTCAGTTCTCGTTTGGGGGATCCATCACAACTCGAATTGTTGCAAAATTGGGCACCTAAAGTTGCGCAAGAAACTTTAGAGCTTGTTGATCACCCATCGAATCCTGATTTGGAATGGTATCCGCCGGGCCACGCTGATGTGTATCCCACTCTCGTTGGAAGTGGTTGGCTTGATCAGTTGCTAGATCAAGGCGTGCAGTATGCCTTCATCTCTAATAGCGATAATTTGGGAGCGATCATTGATCCG
>JALRJZ010000214.1 GCA_023261045.1 Akkermansiaceae bacterium | reverse complement strand
CGTTGGCGTCGCGGTGCAGCGAGCTAACCAAGATGTCTACTTGGCCTGCTGATATTGAACGAGAAGCTCAGCAACCGTTTGGTCTTGAAGGGAAATCTTTTGCTCGAGAGTTTGAGCTTGCTCTGGATTCTCCTCTTTGAGGGCTGGGAGATCTCCTTTAAGTTCCTCTAGTAGAGATCGTGCTTGGATGAGTTGCGTGTTGATTGCCGCCGCGTTCCATTTTTTGATCGCGGTGTCTAGATCGGTAAGGGCTAAACGACTGGCCTCAAAGTCCTCAGAGATCGGCTTTTCTTCGGACAGTGCCTGTTCGAGCTCTTTTTGAGAAACCGATGACTTGGTAAAGAACTCAGCGGTTTGTTTCTTTTGAGCAACTAGCTCAGTTTCAAGAAGGCGTCTTGCTTGAATTGTCTCTTCTTGTTTTTCTTTGAGAGTTTGAGATTCATTTTGCAGGAGAGAGACCGTGGCATTTGAGACGATCAAAGCATCGAGGGATGATTTGATGGCTTGGTTCACCTTCTCGAACTTGCCAGAAAGATTCATCAATGATGCACGACGCTCATCGATGAATTTCCTTTGATCCCGGATCGCTTGTTCAAGGTCGGCGAGTTGCTTTTGCTTTTCTTGTTGATTTGGGTCTTTGTTGAGCTCTTGCTTGAGCAATTGTAGCTGGTTGCTTTTCGTTTGAAGGTCTGTAGAAGCAGTCTGAATCTCGTTCTGAGCCACTTCTTGCTGTTGAAGTAATTCAGCTCGTTCGCTCAGCATTTTTTGATGAACCTGTGCATCCATGACAGGCTTCGAATACGCTGCCCTTGTCGCGTTTTGCTTCTCGGTAATTGAGTTTTCTAATTGTTTGAGTGTTGCAGTAAGAGTCTCAATTTGAGTGCTCATCCCCTGTTCTTTGGTCAAAGATTCTTGATGAGATCTTTGGCTCTCAGCTGCTTTCACTTTGGCTTGTTCAACAACAGCCCTTAGTGAATCGAGCTTTTTTTTCTTCTCTGAAAGCTCGGCTGAGATTGTTGGGCGCTTTTGTGTCAGGAGATCTAGGCGGTCATTTATTCTCGGTGGTGTTGCGGTGATTTCACGGATTTTCTGCATTGTTTCAGAATCCCACACCGAAATGATGCCGTTCCAATCTGCCGTGAAAAACTTCTTCGCATCCTGAGAGAAGCAAACTTCAGTGACGAGCTCGCTGAAGGGTTCACTTTGTTTTTTGAGAGATAAGTCGGCTTTCCAAACCTTCACGCGCTTATCGCGCCCAACAGAGACGAGTTCTCCATTGTTGGCATAATCAAGAGCAAGGACCCCTCCACCATGAGCGGTGATTTTTTTGACTTGGTTACCCTGATTCATGTCCCAAAAGATAATCGATCCATCTTCAGACGCCGAAGCGACGAGATTAGAATCTTGACGCCATTTGAGATCAACAATGCCTTTTTGATGTCCTCTTAGACTGTGAAATTCGTTACCTGAATGAGCCTCCCAAATTAGCACGCCATTATTCCGATCTCCGGTCGCAAGCAGGACACCGTCAGGAGAGTAGGAGAGGGCAGTGATCCAGTCCGTATGTTTTTTTATACTCTTAAAAGGAGTTAATTCTTGGGTGTCCCAAAGTTTGAGTAGTCGTGAGGGGCCACCGAGAGCGACTCCACCCAAGTCCGCTCGAAGATCAGCTGCTAAGACGGAGTCAAACTCCTTACCGACCGTCATGATCTCTTTGCCGGTAGTGATATCCCAAGTGATTGTGGTTCCTGATTTGCCGGCAATACCACCGGCCGCCAAAAGGTATTTACCACTCGGGTGAAATGAGAGAGTTTCGGGCTGTCCTTTGTCAAAAGGCAAAATTCCCAGGTGCTCAAGGGTTTCAGAATGATAGAGGATCACTTGCCTTTGGCCAGTGACTGCGATGAGAGGAGCCCACGGGCTCGCTTCGATATCTGCAACAACGGTTGCTCGCTGAGTGACGACAACCGGCTCTAGTAGGAGGTCGGAAGGCATGGGGGGTGGTCCTTCGGGCTTTTGGTTGCCACCTGTAATGACCACATCAAACTTCGGTTTTTCGGGCTTTTTAGCCTTTGATCCCTTATTTTCTAGAAGTCCTCCGTCGATCCATGCCCGAATTAAGTCCGCGTCTTTTTTGGGGATTTTATCCCCTTCAGGAGGCATGACGGGCTCTTCGGTCTGAACGACAACAGTGAAAAGTTTTGAGGAGCCGCCATCACCGGCGAGTGCGACTTTTCCTCCAGAACTCCCGGCGAGAGCTCCTAAGTAGGTTGATAAGTCGAGATCTCCCTTTTTCTTATCCGGATTATGGCAGTTGAGGCACTTAGCTTCAAAGATCGGAAAGATATGATCGTCAAAGGTGACCTTTTCTTGAGCGATCGCCGAGATAGCCAGGATCGGTAAAATAAAAAATCTCCACATAGAGAACTAGTGGTTAAATAAGTATTCTTTGGAATTCAGTAAGGCCCAAAAAATATCTTCTAGGATTAGGCGAGTTTCGTTTGCGTCTTGGGCACCAGCAAGTGTGGCGTTGAGTTTCGTTGTCTCAGCGGTATTTGGTTCCCTAGACAAGGTCCTTAAATACAGTGCCCTCACGATTGATTCCGGAGTTTGTTGTTCTTGAAGCATCTTTTGGACGACCTTACCTTGGGTAATCCGATTGGTGACAGCGTCTCCATTAAGAAGATGAAGGGCTTGTGATAGATTGGGATCCATTTTCACTTCGCATGAGCAAACAGTTTTGCGGGTTGCCCGACCGAAAGTGGTCAGGAAATACGTTGAGGTATTGCCGTCGGCAATATTTACCGCGCGTGAACCGAGAGGTAATCCACGGAATTTGTTGGGTGTTTCAGTGACCTGAGCGAGCGTATCGAGAAGGACTTCAGCGCGCATGCGTCGGATTCTTCCGTGAGAAAAATTCGTGAGATCGCTCTCATTGGTGGCGTTCGTGCGCGTTGAGAGTTGATAGGTCCGTGAGGTGCAAATATCCCGAACGAGCTTTTTCATATCGAAATTGTAGTCGGTGAATTTTTGCCCCAGAGCTTCAAGAAGAGCAGGATTGGTGGCAGGGTTTGAAACTCGAACATCGTCAACGGGGTCAACGATTCCAATTCCAAAGAAATGCGACCAAACGATATTAGCGGCATTCCTCGCAAACCACGGATTACCTGGAGCTGTTAACCATTCTGCAACGGCTTCCCGTCTTGTTTTGCCCTCGGTATCAGCAGGGCCTCCTCCCAAATAGGTGGGGATGGCATCCTGATTGGTGACGGGATTCTTAATGTCACCGCCACCATCAAAGATAATCTGTTCGGTGGGGTCTTCTCCTTGTTTTCTTTTCACTTGGGTGAAAAAGGAAGCAAATCCGTAGTAATCATCCATCGTCCACCGGTCAAAAGGATGGTTGTGGCACTGAGCGCACTGAATACGGGTCCCCATAAAAATTTGTGCCACATTTTCGGTCAGCTTCTTGATGTCAGCTTCTTGTTTAAAGAAATTCGTTGCTGGCCGATCAAAGGATCCACCTGTTGCTGACAGGAGATCATAAACGATTTGGTTGAGGGGGCGATTTTCGGCGATCTGACCTCGAAGCCACTCATACCAGAGGAGGGCGGATTTGTAGGTGACATCATTGGCATTTGCTCCCGTCGTGCGAATTTGGAGAAGTTCAGCCCACTTCATGACCCAAATCTCGGTGAAATCCTTGCGGCTTAATAGTTCATCAACAAGCGCTTCTCGCTTTTTGGGGCTTTGGTCGGAGAGAAAGCGAGTGAGCTCTTCTTCGGTTGGTAAGAGGCCAATGATGTCGATGTAAACCCGCCGAGCGAAGACCTCATCAGAACAGACATCAGAGGGAATGATTCGCAACTTGTGGAGCTTTTCGTGCACGTGCCCATCAATGTAGTTGTATTCAGGTAGCGAGGGCTTTGTGTAGTCCAAGTTATCAGGAATCACGATGGTTTGCGTGCCTTCGGTGAAGGTGTGAAATCTCCCCATCAGGAAAGCCTCACCCCTGGCCTTGGACCGTGCTTCTCCAGAACTTTCATTAATGGCAACCGAACTATCATTGGAAGTTGTAAAATGTGTGAGAGTGGTGACGTCTCGATCGCTTCCATCAGAGTAGGTTGCTTTGACCGTGAGGGGGACAATTTTTCCTTTTCCTTCGAGAAGAAACTGTTTTGGTTCAATCTCAATCTTAGTGGGTAGAGCAACACCTTCCTGATCATCGTGAGCGCCCTTTTGGATCCATTCGAGAAGTGTTCCATAAAATGGATGATCAACTTCGAAGAGTTTGCCGCCCGTGTGTGGCACAGCCCCAGTAGCTTTTGTAAGCAGAAGGGAGTCTTCTGGGATTGCTAAGTTAATTCTGCGTCCAGAAAGCTCTCGAGTGAGTCGATAGTAGTCACCTTTGGGGTCGTAGCCAAAGAGGGAGATCATGAAGCCATCTTGCCCTCTTGCAGAACCATGGCATGAACCAGTATTACAG
>JALRJZ010000213.1 GCA_023261045.1 Akkermansiaceae bacterium | reverse complement strand
AGGTTCAACTACGCCCAGGGTATTTAAACGCCTCCAAGCCTCCCAATCTCCAAACCGACATATTTGGGGTAAGCTATGATGCCCCCTTTGGAATCGCACCGATTGGTCTACAGGGGCTCATGTGGCCGGGGGCCACTGAGATTTTGGCAAAAGCCGCGCATCAACAGAATCTGCCATTTATCCTGAGCACAGTGGCCACTGCAAGTATCGAGAAAGTAGCCGAACTCACCGACTCGAAAGCCTGGTTTCAACTGTATCATCCCGCTGAAGATAGCCTTCGAAATCAGCTTCTCAAACGAGCTTCAGATGCCGGCCTTGATGTTCTTGTGATCTTGGCAGACACACCCACCTTCGGGTGGCGCCCACGGGAAATTCGAAACGGACTCTCCATCCCCCCAAAAATGACGGCTCGCAATATCCTCCAAATGATAGGACACCCCACCTGGTCTTTGGGGCAGCTTTTCAATGGAGCCCCTGAATTTAAAACTATGAAGCCTTACATCCCGAAAGGCTTAAGCATGAAACATCTTGGCCTTTTTATGAACCAAACCTTTTCGGGGAGGCTCAATGCCGAAAAAATCTCGGCAATCAGGGATCTATGGAAGGGAAAACTGGTCATCAAAGGAATCGTCAATCGAGAGGATGCCCAGATGGCGATTGATCTTGGTGTCGATGGCATGATCGTTTCCAACCATGGGGGGCGACAACTTGATGTTGGCCAATCAACGATCAGACCTCTAAGCGAACTCGCAAAAGAGTTTGGCCACAAGACCACTCTCATGATGGATAGTGGGATTCGAAATGGCCCAGATATCGCATGCGCCTTGGCCAGCGGGGCACATTTTTCCTTCTTAGGACGTTCCTTTATGTACGGTGTTGGAGCACTCGGCAAAAAGGGAGGCACTCATACAATTGCCATGCTAAAACGCCAGCTCCAGCAAGTGATGGAGCAAGTCGGATGCTCGCGTTGCACTGAACTTCCAAATCACCTTCTGTAGGTAGTCGCTCATTATGCCTAAGCAGGAGAACTTAAGAGCAGAGCTCTTCTAAGATTTTCCAACAAGACCACTGCATCCGGGGCAGATGGAAAGGTCCTTTGAAATGATTCCCTTTCACTCTTGAGGAAACCCTCCCATCACGGTGAAGATAACCAAACCATTCCCCAAACTGCGCATCATGAAAGTGCTCGTGCGCATAGGCATGCACCATTCGATGCCAACGGGCATATTTTTCTTCACCCGTGAGCTGATAGGCGAGCAGCGTGGCGATGATCGCCTCGCATTGAGGCCACCAAAACTTCATATCATGCCAATACTCTTGGACCGGTTTCCCATAAACATCGGTAAAATAAAGGATTCCACCATGTTCCTGATCCCAGCCCCGATCCCACATATAATCAAGCATGCGACACCCTAGATCAGTGAGTTGCGAATCATGGTTCCTTCTTTTTGCTTCAGCAAGAATGAACCAGGCCCCTTCAATCGCGTGACCTGGGTTGAGCGTTCGACCATCAAAATGATCAATAATCTCATCATCTAAGCCGATTTGCTCCATGACGCATCGTTGCTCGTCCTTCACGAAAGAGCGGATTTCACAAATAAAATCATCAATCTTTCTTTCCGCCAATTCGTCCCCACCGTTTTCAACAAGCACTTGAGCCACCTGCAAAAAGATCATCGGCACACCAATTCCTTTCGACTGGCGGGTTTTTGTCCACTTTTCTTCCCCAGGAGATTGCTTACCTTCAATATAATCGACGCACTGTGCAAAGAGAACTTTTGCTTCCTGGGTCCAGCGCTGATCTCCTGACGCTCTTCCATAAGCCGCAAAGGCCATCACCGCAAAGGCCTCAGAAAAAAAATACCGTCTTTTGCGCAGAGCTTCCCCCTGCTTGGAAACCAGAAAAAACATCCGACCATCTTGATCGAAACAATGTTCTTTAAGAAACTCTACCCCACTCTTTGCCGCCTCCAACCAATGATCGTTTGCTTCTACCGTTGAGTAGAGAGTTGAAAGCAACCAAGCAAAGCGCCCTTGAAACCAAACTGACTTGTCATCATCAATGAGACTTCCATCCTGATCCCTCATTGAAAGATAACCTCCGTGCTCCTGGTCCACAATCTCAGGCAACCAAAACGGCAGGGTATCTTCTAACAGGCTCTCTCGATAGAATCTTTTTAATTCAGCTAATTCTTCCTTTGAATAATGACTCATTTTTCCTGTGTCCAAATCGTTAAGCCATGAAGCTCACCCTCATTGACCCGAAAGAATCTTCCAAGACCAAGACCTGTCAAAAACGTGGCCAAAAAACCAACAGCTCCATAGAGCAGCGGTAGGAGATCAATCATTCCCATTTCGTTCATCAGAAACGCTCCAATCACCGAACAAACGCCCACGAGCAGGGCACTCAGCCCCGCCACTCCATTGGGTCGACTTGTAAAGATTCCCAGAGCAAAGAGCCCTCCTAAAGGCCCCAGCGCAAATCCGATAAAGCGATTAAACATCATAAAGACCTCATCCGCCTTTGACATCGCAAGATAATACGAGCAGGCAATACCTGTAACGCCCAGCGAAACAACAACGATTTTCGCGATTCTTAGTCGATCCCGATCATTACTTTGAGGTCTCAGGATTCTTGCGTAAACATCCGTCACGAAGGCGGCCGCCACCGAATTGAGTGAACTCGAGATCGTTGACTGCGCTGCAGCAAAAACTCCCGCCACAATTAACCCAGCAATTCCAGCAGGAAGATTCTGAATGATAAAAAAGGGAAGAACACTATCTTTAGCCGGCAAGACAGGGTTCATCAGCTCAGGCTGGCCTTGATAAAAGACAAACAAGGCCGTTCCTAGACCAAAAAAGATCGCCGAGCCAAAAAAAGTCATTGCGATATTCATCCAGAGGGAACGTGCCGCTTCTTTTTGTGAAGAGGTCGTGACGTAACGCTGAACCACATCTTGACCTGCGGTGTAAGAAGGAAGGTTTGCAAAAAGAAAGGCAATGAGAAGAACCACTCCCGAGCTTGAGCCTTTGGAAAGTGAGAGGTCTTCAAAACGCCAGCTTGCAGTCAACCCTTTCCCCCCCTCAACCATCGCTGATTGAATTGCACCAAACCCACCATCAACCTGCGACACCACAAAACCGAAACAGCAGAGAGCTCCCCCAATCAAAACAACGGCCTGAATCGCATCAGTCCATACTACTGCCTCAATTCCACCCATCACCGTATAGATGACACACAGCAATCCAATTAACACAATGGCAACGAAAACATCCATACTTGTCACACTCGAAAGCGCCAAGGCGGGCAGATAGAGCACAATGGCAATCCGACCAAGGTGAAAAACCATAAAGACAAGACTCCCAATCGCTCGACACGCTAAATTAAAGCGCCTTTCTAAATATTGGTAAGCGGTCGTGATATTAAGGCGCCGATAAAACGGAAGATAAAAAAAGACTACGAGAGGAACGATGACAAACATCGACCACTGACCAATAAAGGCATTCCAATTACTCGCATAGGAGGTTGCCGGGACTGCCATGAACGTAATTGCTGAGAGCATCGTGGCAAAGATCGAAAGCCCCGCAACCCAGAAGGGAATCTTCTGCCCCCCTCGGAAATAATCATCAGTCGAGCTTGCTTCATTCTTCTTCATGAACCAGTAGCCGATGAAAACCATGCCCAAGAGGTAAATGGCCACCACCACCCAGTTAAAAAAACCAAAGCTCAACTGATCACCCTTAATCGTGCCAACCAAGACCTGGGGAGAACGCACCCCAGGCTGAATCTCTCCGGTCGGAAGAATCACTTTAAAACCCTCACTTTGTGGCCAAAAAACCACGGGTGTTGTCACTGGAACATGACGCTGCCCGAGCTCCATCCCCCCCTGAGAAGACCAACGATCCGTAATCGTATGATACGAGAGGATCTCTCCTGAAAACCCAGGGTGCTCCAGACCTTGCCCATTGAGCTCAGGACGAGCCTCAATCTGCTCTTTTAAAAACGACGCACTCACGCCTCCAAGCATCACCAGTGAGCTTGCCCCCACAGGAACCGCCATCCCCGGAGCCGCTGATTTCCCCACCGGAAGCTCTACAAGCCTTCTCCACTTCTTCGTTGCGACCTCAAGTGCCCAGCAATCACTTAGGAAATCAAGCCCGAGGACACGATCGACGCCCCCTTCTGATTGATCTGCAAAATCTCTCCCCCCAAAAAGATAGAAGTGTCCACCACGAACACCTGCAACGGGATACATTCGCCCCCTCGCCCCCTGAGGCCACCCAAGAGACTCCCATAAGAATTGAGTGGGTTCATCTTTTTGATCTTTTAGCTTAAGCAACCAAGCTTGGGGGGAGGTTTGCACTTCCCCTTTGGCATTCTGAGTGACTCCTCCCGCAACGACGATTTCCCCGTTACATAATCCAGCAGCCCCTTCTGCCAGAGGCACGGGCATCGTTCCCCTCTCAGAAAGACTGAGACGACCCTTTTGAA
>JALRJZ010000212.1 GCA_023261045.1 Akkermansiaceae bacterium | reverse complement strand
TTAGTTTTACGAAGTGCTCATGAGAGTGTGCAAAAGTGATGACAAAGGTGTCTCCTTCGACCGGTATGAAGACCATGGGGCTCGCGACAAGGTTATTGGGGATTCTCCTGCGTGTGGTGGTTTTTTCCGGGACCTTGATGGCCCAAGAAGAGCTTCGTCTTTTGATGGAGCAGCACTGTTATCAGTGCCACGGGGTTGAGAAGCAAAAAGGAGACCTGCGTCTAGACACCTTGGAGGCCCCGTCTGGAGCTGGTCAGCAGTCCCATCGTTGGTTGGAGGTCCTAGAGGTCTTGGCCAATGGTGAAATGCCTCCCAAAAAGGAGAAACAGCCCCCCGCAGAACAGAGGAAGGCCGTCGTTAGGCAGCTCCGGGAGCGATTGTCTGAAGGTCTTGTTGCGCCCATTGGCCTGAGGCGGATGAATCGTACCGAGTATGAATCGACGGTGCAGGATCTGCTTGGCATCACCGTTGGGCTCCAAGAACTTCTTCCAGAAGACGGCGAAGTGGATGGCTTTGATAACGTGTCAGATGGGTTGGGGATTTCGTCGATCTTGATGGAGCGCTATCTTGAGGCGGCTGATGTGGCTTTTGAGGCAGTGATTCGGCGCTTTGCCCCTCTCGAGGCCCAGACTCGTCGGATGCAGGTGATGGAAGGGCGAGAGAATCTTGACTCCGTTGCAAAAAAGAAGGGAGGGGTCATTGAGGTGGAAGGGGCTTTGGTGAAGTTTACCCCTGGCTGGCCGCCTGTGAGGATCGATCAAGTCCACCCCATCGAGGACGGATCCTATCGATGTCGGGTGGCGGTGTGGCCCTACCAGCCTGGGGAACGCACCCTGGCCATGGCGGTCTATGTTGGCCCCCTCTTCGGTGATGGAAAGCGGAGGTTTATGGGGATGTATGATGTCACCGGCACTCCAGAGAATCCTCGGGTGATCGATTTTGTCGCTGAGCTCAAGGAGGGGGAGACCATTCACCTTGTCCCGTGGGTGTATCCGGATCATGTGACCTGGAGAGACAAGCACGAAAAACAACCCGGAATTGGAGTGGTCTGGGCCGAAACTCACGGACCGCTCAATCAAGACTTTCCTTCGGAGGCTCAAAAACGGCTTTTTGGTGAGAGCGAGAGCCTCTCCATGAAACCTTACCAATCCCACTGGATGCGCCACCGCAAGGGAGTGGAGCTCCACGAGGTGATCTCCTCTGATCCGCAGGGGGATGCGCAGCGTATCATCCGAGCCTTTGTCCCTAGAGCGTTTCGCCGACCGGTGCCTCAAGAAGTGGCCGATCCCTTTGTGGCGCTCACCCTCAATCTCCTCGCAGAAGGTCGGAGCTTTGAGCAGGCGGTGAGGGCTGGGGTGTGCGCCATTTTGTGTTCCCCGCAGTTTCTTTTGATCAACCAAGAAGAAGTGGTTGATGACTACGCGGTGGCTTCTCGCTTGTCGTATTTTCTATGGTCCTCTCTCCCCGATGAGGAGCTGATGCGCCTCGCCGAACAGGGGAAATTAAAAGACCCCTCGGTGAGATCCCTGCAGGTTGAGCGGATGTTAAAGTCTCCCAAGAGAGAGCGCTTTATCAAGAACTTCACCGGCCAGTGGCTTGACCTTCGCGAGATTGAATTCACCACTCCCTCGAGCAAGCTTTACCCTGAATTTGATCCCATGCTGCAGCAATCCATGGTGCGGGAGACGGAAGGTTTTTTTCGACACATTCTCGACCATGATTTGAGTGTGATGAATTTTGTGGACTCTGACTTTGCGGTCTTAAATGAACGAATTGCTCGGCATTATGGGATCGATAATGTCAAAGGTCATGAGCACTCCCGTGTCGTTGCCTTGGCGCCGGAGAGCATCCGTGGGGGGCTGATGGGGCAGGCAAGTATCCTGAAGGTCACCGCCAATGGGACGACCACTTCGCCGGTGATGCGGGGTGTTTGGTTGTTAGAGAATTTGCTCGACCGACCCTCTCCACCCCCGCCGCCGGGAATTCCGGCCGTGGAGCCTGATATCCGGGGGGCGACTTCGATTCGCGAGCAATTAGCCAAACATCGTGAGGAGGAATCGTGTGCGAGGTGCCACCGCCGAATTGACCCGCCGGGCTTTGCGCTCGAGTGCTTCGATCCGATTGGCGGAGAACGCTCATGGTACCGCTCGCTTGGTGAAGGGAAACGGATTTCCAAGCGTGAACCCTATACCATCGGGCCAGATGTGGTGATGGATGGAGAATTATCGGAAGGTGAGCGCTTTGCGGATTTTCAGGATTTTCGAGCGCTGCTCTTGCAGCGCGAGGAGCAAATCTTGCGAGGGATTGCCAAAAAGCTTCTCGTCTACGGCTCAGGACGGCCGATGACCCTTGCGGACGAATCATCTGTCAACTTCGTCGTGGCCCAAGCACGTCAAAAAAACCTGGGGCTCAAATCGATGGTGCAAGCTGTCGTGGAATCGGAGATGTTCCAAAGGAGATAACTGCAGTAGAGTTCAACTAAATGATCGCAAAGAGACTGGACCGAAGAACCTTCCTGAGGGGGGGCGGCATTGCCATGGGGCTTCCTTTGTTAGAAAGCATGTTGCCAAGCTCTCTGCGTGCTGCGAGCTTGCAGAAGCAGCCGGATGTTCGGCGGATGCTTGCGATCTGTTCTCCCTTGGGGATTCATACGCCCTTGTTGTTTCCTCAGAAAGCCGGTCGAGACTACGAAGTCACCCCTTATCTGAAACCACTCCAAGGCTTGCGCGAGAAGTTCACGGTGATGTCAGGGTTGATGCATCCCGATGTGGACGGGGGGCATTCGGCGGAGAAAAGTTTTTTGACCGGAGCGGCGCACCCGGGGCAGCCAAGTTTTCGAAATTCCATCTCGGTCGATCAATACGCTGCTGAGAGAATGGGACATCTGACAAGGGTGCCCTCGTTGACTCTCTCGGCCAATCATACGGGTTTGTCCTACACGAGATCAGGGGTGCAGATTCCTTCCGAAACGAGACCCTCTCGCCTTTTTGCAAAGCTCTTCTTGGAGGGAAATGAAGCGGAGAAAAACGCCCAGATGAGAAGAATCCAAGACGGTCAGAGCATCATGGATCTGGTCATGGATCAGACTCGCTCAGTCTCCAAAAAGCTCGGTCGTGAAGATCATGAAACCCTCGGTCAATATCTTACTAGTGTGCGTGAGCTTGAAGAACGCCTCGTGATTCAGGAAAAGTGGGCGAAGCTTCCGAAGCCCAAAGTCAACCAAAAGCCCCCAAGCGACATTGAGGATCGCGGTGACTTTGTGGGGAGAATGAGTCTCATGTACGACTTAATTTTCCTCGCTTTTCGCACCGATTCGACGCGCTTGGTGAGCTTCTGTGGAGCAGGGGGGAATTACGTCCCCACCTTGCAGGGAGTTGATGAAGATTGGCATAATCTCAGCCACCACGGAAAAGACGAAAAGAAGATCGAGAAGCTTGCGATGATCGAGCTTGAGGAAATGAAGTTATTTGCCCAATTCATGCAAAAGCTCGATGGCGTGCGTGAAGGAGAACACACTCTTTTGGACCAGACGGCAATTTTCTCGGGTTCGAATTTGGGCAACGCCTCGAGTCATAACAATAGCAACCTGCCTGTGATTGCTGCGGGGGGGCGTTTCAAGCACGGTCAGCATCTCGCTTTTGATCCCGATAAGGCTCCACCTTTGTGCAATCTCTTTGTGTCTTACCTTCAGCACCTCGGCATTGAAGCAGATCGTTTTTCTTCCGGGACTGGAACTCTCAGTGGGATCTAGGCGAATGAGGGATTTACTTGGTGTTTCCCCCCTCAGGACCAACTTCTTTTGAGGTAAAGGCCGCCCCTTCTATGACCTTGCTCGAGACCAAGGTAGTCACTGAGTATTCAAAGCCTTTGCCGGTGCCGGCGGCACCAAATCGACCTTTTTTATCCAAGGCAATGAAGTTGATGTGAAGCTCTTCAGGAGGTCTCGGATCGGCGGCAACGATCCGCTCGATGGTTTTGAGGCAGGCTTCTTCGGGGTGGAGCCCTTGGCGCATGAATTCCACGACCAAAAATGAGGCGCAGTGGCGCATGACATTCTCGCCTAGTCCGGTGGCTCCTGCTGCTCCGACCTTGTTGTCAACATAGAGGCCACTACCAATGATGGGCGAGTCCCCAACACGCCCCGGGATTTTTCCTCCCCAGCCACTCGTCGAACACCCTCCTGCAATGTTTCGGTCGGATCCAAGGACCAGTAAAGCAACCGTATCGTGGTTATCCTCAGGTCGTGCGTTTGGTCTGGGTTGAGATTGTTCGCGATGCCATTTTTCATGCTTGGCGCGTGAGTCGACTTCGATGGACTGCAGATGTTCTTTGAGCGCGAATCGTCGAGCCCCTTCGCCAACCAACATGACATGGGGGGTTTTTTCCATGACTCGTCGAGCTGCCGAAATTGGGTGGAGGATGCCCTCAATGGCAGCAACACTTCCGGCGTTGTGGTCCGGACCATTCATGATGCAGGCGTCTTGCTGAACGACTCCAGCT
>JALRJZ010000211.1 GCA_023261045.1 Akkermansiaceae bacterium | reverse complement strand
TAAGGTTTCAACAAAACTGAATCTTCTACCTCATCGACGGGTTCTCGCTGCCCATCTTCAAACTCCCGAACAGCGTCATGCTCAAAGTAGCCCCTAAGTTTTGAGATTTCCGAACTCCGCTTAAATTCACATTTAGCAGCGCTCAAGACTTGAACAGCTCCAAATCAGGTTCAACACTTCACCCGCATGTGGAAAGGCCGATTTTCAAAAACCACCGCCGACCTCCTTCAACAGTATGGGGAATCTGTTTCCTATGATTGGCGGCTTTACCCTCACGATATTGCGGGATCGATCGCCCACGCTCGAGCGCAATTGAATGCGGGACTTCTCACTCAGGACGAGTTCGAGCAAATCGAAAATGGCCTCAGGCAAATCGAAGCGGAGATTACTGAAGGAACTTTTGAGTTCTCGATTGAACTGGAAGATATTCACATGAATATCGAAAGTGCTCTGACCGAGAGAATTGGAGCTGCAGGAGCAAAACTTCACACCGCGAGATCGCGCAACGACCAGGTCGCTACGGACACTCGCCTTTATTGCCGTGCCTCCATAGACACCCTTCGCGAGTTGATCAGTGATCTTCAACGCTCCTTAGTCAATCAAGCGGAAACTCACGCCCAAACCATCGTCCCGGGATACACCCACCTTCAAAGAGGTCAACCTGTCACGATTGGCCACCATTTGTTAGCATACGTCGAAATGCTTGCTCGGGATAAAGAGCGATTGAGTGACGCTCGCAAGAGAGTCAATCAATGCCCGCTTGGATCTGGGGCACTTGCTGGATCAACAATCAATTTAGACCGAGCCGCCATTGCTCAAGAACTTGGATTTGAGAGCATCACCCATAATTCGATGGATGCGATTTCAGATCGTGATTACATTGCTGAACTTTTATTTAGCTTCTCACTCATCGGTGCTCACCTTTCACGGCTTTCCGAGGATCTCATCCTTTGGTGTTCCAGTGAATTTGGATTTATCACGCTCTCGGATGCTCACACCACGGGGTCTTCTCTCATGCCCCAGAAGAAGAACCCTGATATTTGTGAGTTAACAAGAGGGAAAACTGGCCGACTCTACGGCAACCTCATGAGCATTCTCACTGCCCTCAAAGGTCTCCCACTGACTTACAATCGAGATTTACAAGAAGACAAAGAACCTCTCTTTGATTCAATCGACACCCTCACCCTAGCCCTCAAAATCAATACTGAAATGATTGAGGCCATGGAAATCAACACGCAAGAATGCCTCAATGCCGCTTCTGACCCTCTCCTTTTAGCCACTGATCTTGCAGATTGGTTGGTTAAAAACGGAGTCGCCTTTCGGAGCGCGCATGAACTCGTCGGAAAGGCAGTCGCCGCTTCACTGCGTGAGGGCGTCCCGCTCGATCAATTGGATCTTACAACGATTGATCCCGTCTTCACTTCCGAAGCCTCGAGTATTTTCTCACTTCAAAAAGCTCTTGAGGCGCGAACCAATACAGGAGCCCCTTCGTTTAAGAACGTCAAAGAGGAAGCCGATCGCTGGACTCAATTACTTCAAGAGTGATTTAGCCATCTCGCGAGCTTCAAGACCTTCCCCTCCTCCGAGCATTCGCACAAGTTCGTCAATGCGCTGCTCACCGGTCACTTCGGTGATCTTGGAAAGTGAGCGTCCCCCTTCGACAGTTTTCTCAACCAAGAAATGTTGATGAGCCACCGCTGCAACTTGGGGGAAATGCGTAATTGCCACCACCTGATGGCGTGTTCCTAAGCTGGCCATTTTCTCCCCAACAACACGAGCGATCTCCCCACCGACGTTTGCATCAATTTCATCAAATACCATCAGAGGAGTAGAATCTTGATTAGCGAGCGCATTTTTGACCGCCAACATCACTCGAGAAATCTCGCCACTCGAGGCAATTTGGCGCAAGGGCTTGAGTGGCTCTCCTGGATTTGGACCAAAAAGATATTCAACAGTATCGAAACCATTGCCCCCTGGAGTATCACGAGCAACCACACCAACTTCAAATTCGGCCTGCTTAAAACCCAAGTCAATCAGATGCTTCCGAATATCAGAAGCAAGCAAGGGAGCATTTTTTCCCCTCTGGCCCGACAGCTTGCGCCCAAGACGACGAAGATCCACAAAAAACTCGTCTGCTTTGGTTTTTAAGTCAGTGAGAAATTGCCCCCGATTTTCGGAATTCTCAAGACGCCTTCTTGCATCATTGGCGTGCTCCATCACATCCTCGATACAGGGGCCATACTTTCTCTTTAAATCGGTTAATTGATTATAACGTTCCTCAACCTCGTTGATTTCGACAGGATCAGTATCAAGCTCATCGAGATATCGAGTTAGGTTTCTCTCCAGCTCTTGGATCTGAATCGACGAGCTCTCAACCTCATCTAAAGTGTCCGCCAGCACAGGATCGATTCGGCGCAATTCAGACAGAAGGCGTTGCAGCTCTTCTAAATGAGGGGCTATGCCATCACTCAACACCCCGACCGCTTTTCCAGTAAGCTCGGCTAGGCGGTGAGCGTTCCTTGTGCGTAGATATCGCTCTTCAAGGATCTCTTCCTCACCAGACTGCAACTCTGCAGCATCAATCTCATCGACCTGAAATCTTAAAAGTTCTCTTTCTTGATTACTGATTTCTCTTTCAGAACGAGCAAGCTCATACTCGTCACGCGCTCTCACCCAAGATTCCCACACCTTCCGGTAGCGAGCAAGATCCTGCCCTAAATCGCTGTAGGCATCTAAGAGGGACAATTGCCGCTCCGGAGAGAGTAAAGATTGATGTTCGTGAGGACCATGCAAATCAACAAGGAAGCACCCGATTCGTTTCAGAACACCCAGAGTCGAGGCTCCATTATTCACAAATTGTCGATTACTCTGAGAGCCAATCACTCGTCGGATAATCAATTCGTTATCGTCACAAGGATCAAGGCCGGCATCCTCAAGAACTTGATTCACAAGACTGACATCTTGGAGTTGAAAAATCGCCTCCACACAGCACTGACTTTCTCCTGTGCGAATCATTCCTTTGTCGGCCCGCTCCCCTAAAATGAGCTTGAGGGCCCCGACAATAACCGATTTACCAGCACCTGTTTCTCCCGTGACTCCAACCAAACCTCCGCCAAGATCCCATTCGAGGTGGTCCACAAGGGCGAGATTCTTAATCTTAAGGAGAGTGAGCATTCGGATTTTGCGGTGAGTGCCCTATTATGCAACTCTACGACGACGTTGCAACCATGAGCAGAAGGAGCAAAACAAAATCTCACCTAAGCCGGCTCCTTTTTCTAGGAACCTCAACATCAGTCGGCGTTCCAGTCATTGGCTGTGAGTGTGCAACATGCCAATCAGAAAACCCAAGGGACCGACGCACAAGATCCTCGATCTTTCTCGAAGGACCATGGGGCAATCTCTTAGTTGATACTGGCCCTGATCTTCGAGAACAGGCCCTCCGCGAAAAAATCTCTAAGGTCGATGGCGTTCTTTACACCCACGAACATGTCGATCATGTCGCCGGATTTGACGAACTTCGGGCCTTTTGCTGGAACCGAGAGCTGCCTCTCCCCCTCTACGGATCTGCTTCTACGATTGAGGGCCTCATGAGAATGTTCCCATGGGCTTTTTCGCAACACCAAGCTCAACAAGGCTACGTTCAACCTGATGCCCGAGTTTTCGACCAAACCTTTGACTTTAATGGTCTCAAAATCACCCCGATCAAAGTCATTCATGGGACCATCTGCACCCATGGATTTCGTTTCAACCATCAATCTTTTGGCTCGATCGCCTATTTACCTGATGTGAAGTCTATTCCCACCGAGTCGCTTGATTTACTCCAGGACCTGAGTATTTTAATTATCGATGGCCTTCGATTTGAAAGCCACAAAACGCATCTGTCAGTCCCCGAAGCCTTATCCGTGATCTCAAAAATACGTCCGAATCGTTCGATTCTCACCCACCTTTCTCACGAACTAAGTTGGGAGAAAACAAGCGCAGAACTTCCTGAGCAGGTTTCACTGGCCTACGACGGGCTTTCTCTTACCTTTCCATGATGATCATCTCTATTTTCGGGCTTCTCTTTTTGATCATGACGGCTGTGATCGAGGCTAATCCTACCCCGATCGCTCCTAAGCAAGTTCTCGTCGTCTACAATCAAAGCGTAAAGGAGGCAAAAGAGCTTGCCGAATTCTATGCGGTAAGCCGCCAAATCCCCCCCTCAAACCTGATTGCGCTCTCATGTGTCGACAAGAACACTATCGACAGAGAGACATACAACGATCCGTGACCCTTTGCGCAAAACCATTTTGAGCGCTGGCTGGTGGGAACTAAAAAAAAACGATCAGGGGATACTGGCTCCAACCAAATCATCGATCCGTTGTCTCGTGACTCTCAAGGGCCTTCCTTTAAGAATTAAACGAGAAGCTATTGAGGATGAGCAAAAAACGACAAACACACCTCACGCAGACAAAAATGAAGCCGCCGTCGACTCTGAACTCTCCTTATTAGGAGTGATGGATTACCCACTCGG
>JALRJZ010000210.1 GCA_023261045.1 Akkermansiaceae bacterium | reverse complement strand
AAAGATATCGGTTTCAGCCGGCGATCAAAAATGGACGCAAAGCTAAGGCTCGCGTGAAAGTACCCTTTAATTTTCGAGTTCGGTGACAGCTTTGTCACGCAAGTTCACCTTCATTTCATTGATTAAAAATTCAGCATCCTAGACCAACCTATGCTCGTTCGCACACTTCAAGTTATCACCCTTGGTTATTCGGTTTTAGGCGCCGAGCCGATTAAGGTGTCACCGGAACTTTTCCGATCGACGGAGTTTAAACAGCGCTTTGTTGGGAGCTACGGATTTCTTCCTCGTGTTGAACCGAAGGTTGATCAGGAGGAGGCTCAGCTTATTGCCGAGTTGTCTGAACTCCTATCTCTTGGAAAGTTTCAGGATTCGGAGCAACGGCTCTTGGAGTTTATTGAAGTCAGAAAAAATCCGGTGGAGCCAGATCAGGAACCGAGAGATGTTTCTGCTGCTCTCATCTTCACTTTGGGAAACCTTTATTACCAGAATGGGAGACTTGCTGAAGCTGAGCAGTCTTACCAAATTGCGATTAAGAGATTTCCAGAGTACCGGCGTGCTCACAAGAATCTCGCGCTACTCTATGCCCACTCTGATCGCCTTGAAAAGGCTTTGCCTCATTTAATGAAGGCGATTGATCTTGGAGAAGCAGACCATTTAAGTTTTGGCCTCTTGGGGCATGCGATGCTCGATCAAGGCAAAGCGATTGCTGCGGAAGAAGCGTTTAGGCAAGCTTATCTTCTCAAGCCGGATGAGAAAGATTGGAAAGTGGGTCTCGCTCAAGCATTACTTTTGAAAGAAGATTGGTCCCAAGCGGCTTCAATGATGCAGACTCTCATTGAGGAATCGCCCGATGATCCCATGTTCTGGATGCAGCAGGCTAATTGCTTCATCCAAATGAATCAGGTGATGAGGGCTGCTGAAAACTATGAGATTCTACGATTAAAAGGCCTCGCCAGCGAGGCCTCACTGAACCAATTAGGTGATATTTACGCGAATCAGGAGCAACCACTCTTAGCGCTTGGTGCTTACCTCAGCGCAATCGAAATATCAAATGAGGTTAATCCTTCCCGCAATCTGAAGTCAGCTCGTTATTTGCTTCAGCTGGAGGCTCCAGTTGAAGCTGCTCGTCTAGTCGAGCGTTTACGCGAGCATGTTGGTGAGTCCATGAGTAAGGATGACGAGGTTCTTGCCCTCCAAGTGGAGAGTGACATTGCTGTGGCAAATCGTAAACTTGATGAGGCAACCGTTTTCTTGACTAAAGCCTTAGAACTAAGCCCAGCTAATGGTGCGGCTCGCATTCGGTTGGGAGATCTTTTGAATCAACAAGCTGAAGAGGCCGAGAACGATGCACAACGAGATTTACTGAGACAAAAAGCTCGTACGGAACTTTTGGTTGCGGCAGACGATCGAAGCCAAAAAGTGTCCTATCAAGCGAATCTCAAGATTGCACAAATGTTAGTCAAAGAGAGTCAGTATTTGAAGGCTCTACCGAGACTTGAAGAGGCGGTTCGGCTGAAGACAGGATCAAAACAGTCAATTGAGCAGTATTTGCGTCGGGTTCAGCGGGCAGCAGATGCCGAGAAGGCAAGAAAACAGCGTGAGGCTGTCGAGAGAGAGTTACGCCGTGAGAGGGCCGAAAAGGCTGCCGCTGAAAATGCCGCAAAAGAAACCTCAAAGGAGGGAATCTAATGATCAAAGTGTTATTGGTCAGTTTCACATTCCTCCCTTGTTTGTTATGGAGCAATGAGGCCCTCGATTTATTGGAGAGGGAATTGGATGAAGCTCGAGGGATTTATGAAGATCAGCTCCGAGTTGCAGCGGAGGCTAGCGATGGTTCAGGGAGTAAACTTCTTGTTGCGCCTGACTCTGGGCTGCCGCCTCGTTGGAACACGAAAGGTGTTTCGAAGATTTCATCGAATCTTACAGAGCGGATAAGTCTTTCTTCACGAGGCTCGGTGGAATATCAAAATAAAGAGGGGGATTTTTCAAGTGAGGCAGGATTTAGTCGCACTCGGATTGGGTTAGAATTCGAGATTGATGAAAGTTTTAGCCTGCTTGCTGATGGACTGCTCGCAAGATCAGGTAATGATTCAGGGTGGGAGCGCCTGCAACTAGGATGGCATGTCAATGAGCGGATCCATCTCAAATTGGGGAAGTTTCCTCCTCCCTTTTCAACGGAGTTTTCCCAAGATGCTTCTAGGCGATGGTTTGCCGATTTGTCTCCGCTGGTGACACAGGTTGCTCCAGCGAGCAGCTTGGGAGCTCTCGTAGAGCACACATCGGGCAAGAATCGTTGGATGCTCGGGTGGTTTGGTAGTGAAGTGGATCGTGTCCTGCCTTCTTTGGATGCAAATGGGTATCTCCTCGCAAGTTTGGCACATAGCACAAATCTAGGTGGAAGTGAAAAGGTCAACCAAGCACGGTTTCAACGTTGGCATCTTGATTACCTGCTCAATCAAGATCCTTCGGAGGTTTCTTCAGTTCCCCTGAGCTACGAGCACATCATCGCGGCGGGATTCCAGTATAGCTCGGGCCGGCTTGATAGTTACTCTGACCTCATTTTTGCTCGTGGAGAGCAATCTTCAATGACAGGAATCACCGCAGCAATTGGATACTGGCTTCAGCAGGATGTCATTCGGCTCGTAGCAAGATTTGATTACGCTAATTCCAGCGATGATGGCGGTGTGGTTGTCGGGTGGGGAATACCCAAACAAGGTCGAGAGGCCCTCTTTGTTTCTGATTACGATTTGTCTACGTCTGCAGGCCGCCTGGCCTCTCTCTATACTGGTTTTAACTATCATCTGAATGAATCATCCATTGTGATCGGAACAGGAATGGAATATCGTTTTCTCTCCGAGGTTGTCGGTGGAGATGATATTCGCTCGTGGTGATGGAATACCTTTGCGCGTGTTTCGTTTTAGGATTTGGGATCTTTCATAATCTACGGTTGGGCCTACCGCCAGGCCCATGATCCCATCATTGATTTGTTAGAAAGCTAATATGTGACAAAGGTGTCACATATTAGCTTTCGTTTTGTGACGGAATCGTGACAAGATCCGCCTCGCGGCGCAAGATCCGCGAATTCGCTGAATAACTCGACAAAATGAAAAACAAACTCGTTAAAGCAATTAGCACGACCCTTGCAGTTACTGCTGTAGGTGTCCAAGCTGGCGACCAGCCTGTTGACAATAATCACTCCGCAGCATCTAGCGGTGGAAGTTGGTGTGAAGATCTCAAAGCTCTTGGAGATCCACTCTATAAGAACAGTGAGAATGGTCTGATCCAAGAAATCGACTTTTTTGGGCGTTTCCAGTATCAGTATGGTTACAGCGATGTTGATAACAACGGTGTTTCAACTTCTGGAGATGGAGACGAAATTCGCCGGATGCGTGCTGGTCTCTCCGTGAAGTTTCTCAATGGGTTTAAAGCCGTCGGCCGCGCTAACATCCATGATGGGGGCTTCCGCAATCACGAGGCCTTCCAATACGGTGGAATGGATGAGCTCTACCTCAACTACGGTCTTGGAAGCGTTGCTGGCTTCGAGGACGTGACTGTTGGATATGGAACTTTTAAAGTAGCTTTTGGTGGCGAGGAAGCAACGTCTTCCAAGAAAATTAAGACTATCGAGCGTTCAAACTTGAATAACTTCTTTGCTGGAAAGCGTGCGACCGGAGCGTTGTTCGGCGCCACCCGTGGTGGCTATGATCTTGCCTTCGGAGTCTTTTCCTCAAACAGCATTGATCAAGACTTGGCTGACTGGGATGGCGACAATTTCTATTTCGCATCTGCTGCTCGCGATCTTGATGACAACAGCTCTGTTCGGGGTGACTTGATTATTGGCGATGCTGACACAGCTTCGATTTACAAGTATGATTGGGCTGGTTCTTTGACCTACCAAACGAAGGCAGGCATCTTTGATGTGATGACCAATGTGACCTATGGAGATACAGGTGCTGAAGATGTTTATGGTATTGTGATCATGCCATCTTATGAGCTGATTGAAGATCAACTTGAGGCCGTCTTCCGTTATCAGTGGGCAAATGCTTCAGGTGATGTCCTCTCTGCTTCTAAGCGTAATCTCTCAAAGATTGATAACGGAATCGGGAAGGGTGATAACAACCAGACTCTCTATGCAGGTCTAAACTATTTCCTTTGTGATCATAATGCGAAAGTGATGCTCGGTGCCGAGTATGAAACTTTGGATGGCACGAATGCTGATCTCGAAGCGACGACTCTCTGGGCAGCTTTCCGCGCCTACTTCTAAGATCGATTTCTTTTTCTCATAACGAGCGGGCATCCTTTACGGGATGCCCGTTTTTGCGTGCACAAACGTGTGAAGATCTCAATGGGCTTCTGAGCTCATGAACCTCGATGATGAAGGGATTGCGCTCTGTGACGAAAATGTGACAGGAGACTATTAGTGAAGAATTCATCCAGAGATATTTCTGGTGTGTCGCTGACAGCGGCGAACTCAACAAAACACATCATTATGAAATACACTGCCATGTTGGCCCT
>JALRJZ010000020.1:13261-20517 GCA_023261045.1 Akkermansiaceae bacterium | reverse complement strand
CTCTGGATCGCTTGATCCATTCCGAGCTATAACGTTCAAATTCATCAGTGTCTTTATACACCCAAGAGGCACTTTGGTTAGAACGTCCCCAGCCGTCATCAAACCACCATTCGTCGTCGATCCGGTAAAGCTCCCCGAGTTGCCCGTCCTTCCAGTTTCGTTTTAAAAAGTCATTTGCATTGGGCTCAACGTCTTCACGCAGTGAAGCATTGCCACCATTAATAATCACCCGCACAAATTCATTCTCGTTGGCAGGATGACCAAAGAGATAAAGCCAGTAACGAATGATCCGATTATGATAGGCAGAGCCGGTTCCGGCATCATTATCGATTGAGCGCTTTGAGTAACCTCGAAAGCGTCGGTCACCGGGTGTTTTCCATTTCATGCGAGAAAAATCAGCTCCTCCTGCCCGAGTCCAAGGGCTGCCGCTCTTGCGAACTTCGCAGTTATAGATCACTTCTTGATCATCTCCAATGAAGGTCGCGTTGAAGTAATGATTTGAGAGGCGGGGAAAGGCATAACTGAAGGTGCTGGATTCCCCTGCTCCACCAGAAGCATTGATGTCACGTGCTGAGATGACAAAGCGCTGGAGTCGCAGATCAGTCGGTTGGCTTGTATTGTCTACCACCCACATAGCGGGTTTCTCTGGAGCGGGTCTTGGTATGATGGTCTCTCCTCCAGGAGAGCTTGCTTCCACGTAAAACTGAACGATGGCATCATTGGATTGATAGTTTGTCACTAAAGTCGTGTAGATTCCATCGTTGGCGGTTTCATCGCCGCCATTGATCCCGTCGTCATACATGGGAGAGGTCAGCCAGTTTCCATTTCCAGAGGTATTGTCCAAGCGATGAACCAAGGTGACATCCTCTGCGTCGGTCACTTGCACGGTGACTTTAACAGGATCGTTCGAAGTCGGGACGGCTGGTTGGTGTCGAAGATCAGAAAGCGTGGGGGCGGCCAGCGAGATTGCCGCCGAATTGGGTGCGCCCGGTGTCCCTAAGTTCTTAGGAACTGAGAAGTGGAGATAGCCTCCAAAAGAGCGATCCCAGGTCTCTACTAAGAGGGTGGGTTTGCCAGAGACCCAACGACCTTCGAATGATAGGGTCAGGTTGTCGTTTCTTTGAATCTGAGTGACATCGATTTCGCAGCGGTTTGCTTTGACATCGCCATGGCCACTTGAAATGAGGTGAAATTCATTCCCAACTCTCTGGCTCGCGTAGTGGGTGCCCTGACAAAGCCATCCTCCTGCGCCCGAGCCATTTGTCGAAACTGAGTTTCCGCCACCAGGTAATATATTATTTCCTCCATTGCGCGTGAGAGAGAGGTTTCGGAGCGCTAGGTGGGTGTCGCCAACAGCTTGGAAATGAAGTTCTTTGTAGTCAGAAACCGATCCTCTTGTCGTTAAGTTCTGAAATTGTTCAGTAATAGTGAACGTTTGAAAGCTCGATTTGTTCGATTCGTCTGAATCAGCCCAAGCAGTCGAGACCGAATTATCCATATTAGGGTTTCTAAGTTCAAGGCTACTTCCGAGACCAGCCGCCAAAGATGGCCAGTTTCCGCCAGTTTGGTAATGAACCTCATCAGCAAGATTACCCCAAGAATCGACAAGGCGGATCAGCTCACCCCCATTGGAAAGTTCTCCTGAAAACTGCCCTGCGATCTTAGCGCTTGGATGAGCTTCTGAAGTGAAAGAGGTATTGGCTACTACAATGAGGTAATCATCGGATTCCAGAAGAGTCCCACTGGGAAAGGTGAAGTCAACACCGTGCGAGAATGCCCATCCTGTCAGATCAATGCTCTCTTCGCTGTTATTGTAGAGTTCAATGTATTCTCCATCGCGTTGACCGGTCATGGGCTCAACCATGAGTTCAGAAATGACAATTCCTGTCTCTCGATTGGGATCGTTAGGGCGATTCTGACTTCCGGTTGTGCTGGTATAAAACTCGTTGGAGCCATCGGGAAAGGCGGCACAAAATAATCGAGGTGCTTCACGTCGTAAGTGAGCTGAGTCGAGGATTTTGTGGGAGGAGTCTGTTAGGAAAAGATTCATTTCCCCGCCGTTCTCAGAGAAGTTGATTGGGAAAGAGGCATAAAAAAGAGATCCGATATTACCGGTGATTTCAACCTTGTCGGCGAGGTCCGATCTGCTCGCAAGGAAGAGACCACTTGCTGAGAGAGTGACAGGAGAAGGGTTGAACAACTCAATCCAAACTGTGTTACCTGAAGAGTCGAATTCGACCTCATTAATCTTGAGGCTCAAATCTGAAGAAGAACTTCCATTGGGAGTGTCTCGGGTAGGTTCTGAGAAGAGATACCATGCTGAAGAACCATCTCCTTTTCGCCCTAAAGAACGTCCATCGAGAGGGATCGTGGCATTGATGGCGTTGACTGTTGTGAGGCCGTTAGATTCGGTAAGATAAATGACGGTGTTCGAAGGAATCGAGGGGAAGAGATTCACAAAGTCTATCGAAGAAAAACCAGCAGGTGGGATGACTTGTGAATCAGGAATTTGATATTTCGTGAGGTTTCCTGGTTGATCAGAAAGATGCCAACCACCGATATCGATGGGAGAGGTTGTCGGATTATAAAATTCGATAAACCCTTCGATGCCGGGTTGGATTTCATTAATAACTAACGAGCGACTTGTGGGAGCTGCAATGCTCATCCTCGCTCCAAAGACACAGTCTGAGCTTGAGGCATTCGTCTGGTGGACTTCAGCGCAGAGCACATTCACTCCATTTTTAAGGGCGCTGCCATTGTGATTAACGACACCAAGCTCCTCGGTTGCATTCCCAACTGTCCCTGAAGACGTTGTCTTCCAACCAGCGTCAGGACCGATTCTCTGTCCCCCAATTGGGATCCCGTTGAGATAAAAATAAACCGAGTCATCGTTGATGATGTCAATGGTGAGGTTTGCACCATTTGGATCTCCGTTATAGATAAACTCTTTTCTAAAGTAGTAGGTGATATGGTTGGCAGCATCACTACTGTTTAAGAGTGGGGTCTGAATACCAGGTCCAGGGAGAGCTGAGTTCTCAAAGCCGTAAAGGCCACCATTATTTCCGGCAGCGCCGATGAGTGTCCAGCCAGGATGAGTGTTGAAAGCGTAGTTTTCGTCCTTCCAAGTTGTGCCTAAGTCAGTGTTTTGGTCATGATAATTCCAAGGATCAGCGTATTGAATAAAAGGGATCCCTGTCGCAAGGTTGATCTCTGGATTTAAAAACGGCTCTTCGGCGATAAGAATTGGAGAGTATCCGGGAGTTGGTGTGCCATGTGTCCACACTCGGTAATCGTCAATCGCGAAAGAGGTGTCATTGAGAATGAGGCTCTCTCCAGTGCCATCCGCCTCGAGAGGCCAAGGGTAACGATCATCATAAGAAAGAGAGCACCGAGCGACATCATTTTTATCCCTGAGATGAATCTTTTCTCCCGCATTGTTCAGTGATCCATCCCATGGACCAAAAACTCGAATTGATGAGGGGAGATTGTAACTGTTACGAAAGGTTTCAGGGTCGGTATTGCAGAGCACAATCCTTTCAAAAGCCTTCAAAAAAGAATCGAGGGGAGCGCCTTCATTAAAATCGTCAAAGACGAAGTCAACTCCTCCGGATAACTTCCACTTGGCAATATCAAAAGGGGTCGCCGTTAAGTTTTGGACTTCGATAAATTCATAGTTCCCCGGTGTGGGGTGATACATGACTTCACTAAAAACGACCTGTTCTGCTCGAGAAAGGAAAGGAACTAGAGATAGGAGTACAAAAGTGCACCAGCGCTTGTTCATTGAGAGATGGGGGTGGTTGAGCGGTTTGTGTCATAATTGTCACAGACCAGCTTACAATCTCACATAACTGCCAAATAATGGAAGCAGTGAATTCTATTTTTAACGATCTCGCTGTGCCTTTTCGTAGTCTGCTAACTCTTTTGGGGTCCAAGAAAAGGTCTGAAGTTTCGATCGATCGAGATTCTTGAGATGGTGTTCATTTGCCCGTGAGGGGTCATCAGCTCGAACATACTGCCAGTCATTATCCCCAAAAACCTCTTCACAGAGGCGAGCAACTGCTGGGTCATAGTCGATTAATTCTTGGCGTGTGTTGACATGGTTGTGCTCGCGGTCGTTTTCTCGATTGGTGCCAAACCATGACTGAACAGCCTCAGCCCAATACTCATAATGATTTGATCCTGCGTATTTTCCCACCCATAAACCCTGAGCGATTGCGGTTCGGTAAGTTTTCTTAAGGCGTTGATCAAAGGTAGGATCGAGAGTCGAGAGCGCCATTTGATGAATCGCGTGGGAAAACTCATGCACACAAATGGATTCCGTGTTGTAAGGATCACCCGGATGATGAAGAAGGTTTTCTTCACCACATGAGACGGCAGGTCGCTCTTTTGTTGCGCCCAGGCCACGAGCGCGGCGATTCCAGTAGGCAGAGGGAGTAAGATCCGAATGTTCAGGAAGATCGCAGGTGCGTTCCGAAGTCGCCATCACCGAATACCTCACTTGATTGCTTGCAAGTTCACGAAGGATGTCAGGGCGATTTTTGAGCATGGAAGCAATCACTTGAGAGGCTTCAAGGAGGGATGCATCTTCGACTAATTCAGAGCCAACGATCGGGAAGGTGTCCAGCAGGACGACTTTTTGATAGTGGTCCTTGAGAGCAAACTTTTGGCGAAGCTCTGGAGAGATTTTTTGAACAAAGGCTTGGCTCTTTTTCTCAGGTTTTAGAGCAATCGCTGCACTGACAAAAAGGGAGGCGGTGAAGATGAGGAGAAGAGTTTTCATCAAGAAAAGCGAAAGGTGGATGAATTTGAAACGTTTGTTGTTAAAGGTGGGTTCGGTGGTCCATCTTTAGAAAACAACATTTTTATCCATGAAGCGCAGAAACTTTCTAAAAACGTCCTCTCTAATCGGATCTCCGATGATTCTACCTTCTCGTATTTGGGCCGCTCAGACCAAGCCAAATCAACTCGTTCAAGTCGGTTTTGTGGGTATTGGGAAACGCAGTTCTTCTTTATTGCGAGAGTTTTTAAAGCAGTCTCGAGTCAAAGTGACCGCAGTTTGTGACGTCGACACCACCCGAAGAAATCATGGAAAGAGGACGGTAGATCAACATTACGGCAACCAAGATTGTCAAACTCACGTTGATTTTAGAGCAATTACGGAAAATCCAGCAATTGACGCGGTGGTGATTGCGACGCCAGATCATTGGCATGTGATTCAAATTCTTTCAGCGATCGAGCACGGTAAGGACGTTTATGCTGAAAAGCCTCTCACTCATAATATTCGCGAATCTGTCCTGCTCATGGAAGCGGTTGAGCGGACGGGAAGGATCGTGCAGACAGGATCGCAACAGCGATCTTCACGAGAGTTTCGAATTGCGTGTGAATTAGTCCGTAACGGTGCGATTGGCAAAGTGAGCCATGGCTTTGTGAATTTTGGAGGACCGGCTAAAAGTTGTGACCTTCCAGGAGAAAAAAGTGAACCGGGCTTAGATTGGGATCTCTGGCTAGGGCCTGCTCCGATGCGCGAATACCATTCTATTTTATCTCCAAGAGGAATTCATGAGCATTATCCGATGTGGAGAATGTATCACGAATATGGAGGAGGAATGATTACTGATTGGGGTGCTCACCATTTGGATATTGTTCAGTGGGCTCTTGGCAAGGATCGCTCCGGGCCGACTGGAGCTCGCCGCCCTGAAAAAGAAGGCGACGAGAAGGGAGCGGCTGTCTTGTATGATGATGTGGTCATCACTCATGGCCAAGGGATTGGGGTGCACCTTGTTGGAAGTGATGGAGAGGTGCAAGTGACTCGAGGACGTTTTTCCCTTAAAGTAGGACAAAAGGTGGTGGCTTCGTCCTTAGATAAGAAGGGAGGTGTCCTGGGTGAAGAGCTTGATAGGGCTCAAAAAGCCTATCTCAACGATGCAAAAATTCAACTCTATCGGTCGCCTGGGCATGTGAATGACTTTCTAAACTGTCTCGAAACAAGGAAGCAGCCGATTACGAATGCCGTTGTCGGATCACGCTCGATTAATGTCGCTCACGTGATGAATCTTGCTTATCGGCATCATGTCAATTTCCAATGGAATCCCATTGATCATACCTTTGCAAAGGGTTCTCACCATCCAGCCGAGTGGCTAACGAGAACCTACCGCGAAAAGTGGAAAATCTAAGGGTAATCACTTTCACGATCCTTTCTGTGCTTCGTGTTCTCTTGTTTGTAAATGGACTTTGTAGAGTTCTCTCTGGATGATCGTTAGCAAAGTCCCTAAAGTTTAGGGGTGAAGATTTTCTGCTGGATCAGTATTTGGCTCACTTCTTTTGGCTTTGGAACTCCATTGTTAAATGAGTTTCTATCGTCGAATGGCAACGGTCTTCTTGACGAAGATGGTGATCGTTCTGACTGGATTGAGATTTACAATCCGGATCAGACCCTGCTCGATCTTCAAGGCTATCATTTGACAGACAGTGATGATTTAACCCAATGGACCTTTCCAGAGGGTGTCACAATTCCTCCTGGTGGTTACCTCGTGGTCTTTGCTTCCGATAAAAATCGTGCCGTTGCTGGGAGGCAATTGCATACCAACTTCAAACTTGATCCGGATGGAGATTACCTTGCGTTGGTCGATCTGGATGGTCGAACGATCATCCAAGATTTTGGACTTCGGTATCCATCTCAGCGTGAAGACCGGTCGTATGGACTCAGTGGGCAGCGGGAGGCTTTTTTTGACCTGCCAACTCCAGGTCAAGCGAATGCGACGGCGACCATTGCGGGGCCAACGATTCAATCGGCCACACGGGAGCCAGAACAGCCGGTGGTGGGTGGCCTTCGCGTGACTGCCACCGTCCGAGAAGTCAATCGTCCAATCCAATCAGTCTCGCTTATCTATCGGCGCATGTTTGCAGCTGAAGTAGTGGTTTTAATGAAAGATGACGGTATTGCCCCAGATTTCGTCGCAGAGGACGGGGTTTTTAGTGCTTTGATTCCAGAGGACCAAATTCTTCCAAGTCAAATGGTTCGCTGGCGATTCGAAGCCGTTGATGTCGCAGGTGCAAAGACCAATGACCCTCCATTTTTTGATCCGATCCACTCTCCAAAGTATTACGGAACTGTGGGCTACGATGAGACGAGACAGACGAATCTAACGACCTTGCATTGGTTTATTGAAAACCCAGCTCAAGCGGAGAGCAGTTATCCTAGTGGAAATCCAGGCGCGCCAGGAGCTCTCTATTATCTGGGCCAATTTTACGATAAC
>JALRJZ010000020.1:0-13195 GCA_023261045.1 Akkermansiaceae bacterium | reverse complement strand
CGATTTTAATAAAGGGAACCATTTTCAATGGAACGAAGATTCGCCGAGGGTATCTGATATCGATCTGCTTACAAATTGGGCTGATAAATCGAAAGTTCGTCATGTCTTAAGCTATGAAATTATGCGTCGCGCAGGAGTTCATGCTCATTTTGCTTTCACCGTTCGGGTTGAACAAAATGGTCAGTTTTATTCCCTTGCAGATTTTGTGGAAGATGCAGATGAGACCTACTTGAAACGCTCGGGTCTTAATAAAGAGGGGGCTCTCTACAAAGTCTACGACAATACCCTCAACAAGGATTCTGGCGATAGTGCCAATAGTGGTTTCGAAAAGAAAACACGCAAAGAGGAAACATCGAGAGCTGAGCTACAAGCGCTGATTGATGGTCTTGATCTGACAGGTGTTGATTTGACTCATTATCAATTCGACCACCTCGATTTACCCAAAATCATTAATATGCTCGCCGTCAATTCGGTGATTCGAAATATCGATATGCACCGGAAAAACTGGTATCTCTACCAAGACACAGGTCAAAGCGACGAATGGGCGATCTTACCATGGGATCTTGATTTGTCTTTTGGGCGCTATTGGAGACAACCTGAGAGGTATTTTAGTAACTTACTCGAAACTGGTGGCTACGTGCAAACCGGGGGAGCGATTCGGCTCGTCTCGCAGATCTTTTCGAATCCAACAACTCGAGAAATGTATTATCGGCGTCTCAGAACCTTGCTGGATACCTATCTGCAAGATCCTGCAACTCCAGTTGAAGAGCGCTTTATTGAGGGACGTTTAAACGAATTCTCAGCACTTCTGGATGACCCGAATCATTTCAAGTCTGATGCTCAACAAGATTTTGAAAAATGGGGATCTTGGTTGCACGGTGGTGGCGGAGCACGTGTTTCTTACAATAATCCAAGCACAGACATTGAGTCGATGGCCGAAGGGCTAGGGCGGTTAAGAAATGAATATCTTCCCGCTCGAAGAAACTATATTTATAACACCCAAATTGAAGGAAAGGGCGGAAATATCCCTCTTTCCCAGGAGACAACTCAAGGTTTTGTCTATACTCCACTGATAGGTCCTCAAGAAGAGGTTCGCTACTATGTGCCGACAGATGATTCGGCAGGATTGCTTTGGTTAGGGTTTTTAGAACCCTATGATGACTCGGCTTGGTTGACTGGATTGATGCCTCTAGGTTATGAGAGACAATCAGGGTATGAAAATGTCATTAAGACGGATGTTGCCGAGCAGATGACCTCCAATCCTTCGATTTATATCAGGATCCCTTTTGACGTCGAGGATCCCTCTCAGTTCGATTCTCTGGAACTGAGAATGAAGTATGACGACGGTTTTTTTGCGGTTTTAAATGGCACGATTCTTTTGGCTGAGAATTCTCCCGCTTCTCCTAAGTTTAATTCAGTTGCCGAGGGGGGGCATGAAGCGGATGTTGATCGGGCAACCATCTTTGATCTATCCTCCAGACTCAGTTCTCTGAAAGCAGGACGTAATATCTTAGCGATCCAAGGGTTTAATGATGGTGTGGGAAGTTCAGATTTTTTATTGAGCGCTGAGTTATACGGAGGAGCTTCTTTTGAAGTTGCTCCGACGCAACCAAGCTTAGAGATCGGAAAGATTGAAGTATCACCAAGCTCAGGAAATCAGGACGAAGAATACATTGAGATTCACAACCCTTATACGACGGCGATCGATGTATCAAACTGGCGTCTTGCGGATGCGGTAAGTTTTACCTTTCAACCCGGAACGGTCATTGCTTCCAATAGTAGTCTTTTTGTCAGTCCAGAGGTTTCGGTCTTTCGTGCTCGTCAAGATTCTCCGAAAGGAAATGAAGGGGTTTTTGTCCAAGGCCCATACGCTGGACACCTCTCAAATATGGGAGAAACCATTCAGCTGATTGATGATCTGGGGCAGATCAATGATGAATTGACCTATGCTGGTGATCCTTCTGAGGTGCAGCGTTACCTGAGGGTTTCTGAGTTAGTGTATCGTCCGAGTTCTGATGGTCTTGCGGAGTTTATCGAATTGATCAATATCAGCGACTCGGTGACTCTTGATCTTGAAGGGGTTCGTTTTACTGAGGGGATTGAATTTGATTTCACTGATTCAAAGGTATCGAGTTTAGGCCCAGGTGAGCATGTTTTAGTGGTGCGTCATCAAGCCTCATTTGAGGGAGTCTATGGAATGGGACTCCCCGTTGCAGGCATCTTTGCGAATGAGACTGCATTGAGTAATTCTAGTGAGACCTTGAAGTTGGAAGATGCGGACAATAACACAGTTTTTGAATTTACGTATCTTGATGAAGCACCATGGCCAGAGGCCGCTGATCGTGGCTATGGTTTGGTTTTGGTGAACCCCTCTTCTCAACCCGATCTTAACAACCCTCAGAATTGGAGAGAAAGCGCAGTGGTTGGCGGCACGCCAGGAGGCGACGACGGCCGTCCGATGCCTGTTGACCCCCTCGGCGATGCTGACAACAATGGGCGAGCTGATCTTCTAGACTACACGATGGGAAATGATCAGGTGCAGAAACCTATCTTTTTGAGCGTGAGTCGCCGCAATCATTCCACTCCCGCTGGAATCGTTAGCATGCCCACGATCGAATATCCTCGTGACGTGTCTGCGGATCAGGCGACCATGGAGGTGCAGTATTCTACAGATTTGATAGATTGGCATTCAGCCGAGTCTCAATTGGTGAGCGTTGAAGAACAGGACCTTGGCGGTGGGCGAAGAATGTTGACTCGTTACTTTGATCAGAGCGGGGCACGAGTTTATTTTCGACTCTTTGCCAGAGCACGGTGATTTACCTTTTTTGGGAGCTAGGGTCTTGACGTTTTCCAAATTTCTGAGGCGTCAGTTGCTTGCGTACTGGTTTCAAAAATCGCTCTGGTAAGCGATCTTGGTTTCGGGCGATTTGAAACCATTCTTCCTCCATCTCCTTGACTTTTTCTGGATACTGTTGAGCGAGGTCATGAGTTTCAGTGCGGTCCTTTTTGAGGTTATAAAGCTCCCATTTTCCTAGTTTGGCCGAAGTGATTTTCCAGTCTCCTGAGCGTAAAGCGCGATCAGTCCCAAAATGGAAGTAGAGAGGTTGATGCGCCACCCGTTGCTTGCCTTGAAAGATCGGAACAAGGGATTTTCCAACCAGAGGGTCGATCAGGCGTTCTCCAATTTTCTTGGGATATCTAGCCCCGGCGATCTCTAAAAAAGTTGCCATAAAATCAACAAGATGTGCTGGTTGATCGGTGACTTTCCCGAGAGGGGTCTCTCGGCCCGAAGTTGTCAGCGATGTTGGAAGGTGAGCGATAAGTGGAGATGAGATCCCGCCTTCATGCTGATTTTGTTTATAAAGGCGGAATGGAGTGTTTCCCAGCGAGGCCCACCCCACATCGTAACACCAATAGGAATCTGGATCCCAAGGGTTTTTCTCTTTCCCTCTCGTTCTGTCGAAGGGGCAAGCTCCATTATCAGAACAAAAGAGAATCAAGGTGTTCTCGAAGAGGTCTTTCTGTTTGAGCCAATCAATGATTCGTCCGATTTCTTTGTCGAGTATATTGACCATGGCTGCGTAGACCTCCATTCGATCTTCTTCCCATTGTTTTTGAGATGGGTTTATAAGATCCCATGCTGGGATGTGAGCTGCTCTAGGTGACAGGCTCCATTCACCGGGTAGAAGTCCGGACGCGATCTGTTTCGCATATCGACGTTGGCGCAAAACATCCCAGCCTTCGCGGTAATTTCCATCATGGCTTTCGACTTCTTTTTTTGGAGCTTGAAGTGGGTAATGCGGGGCATTGTAAGCACAATAAAGTAAGAAGGGTTGGTCTGTCTGATCAGATGTGTGATCAGACAGAAAATCCAAAGCAAAGTCAGTGATGGCCGTTGTCGTATAGAATGGTTTTCCATTGAGTGTCGCTGGAACAGACCATGGGCTTCCATCTAAGCGGAAAGTTTGATCTCCAGTGAAGAAGTTCGTCGCTCCCGACAGATGTCCCCAGTAACGTTCGAAGCCAAAGTCTGTGGGTTGTTTTGAGAGGTGCCATTTTCCAACCATCATTGTGTGATAACCGCTGGGTTTGAGGGCTTCAGCAATGGTGGCTCCTCGCGTAAGGCTCTCTGATCCGGCTTGATCGCAATACAATCCCGTCAAGAGAGAAACTCTGGAGGAATGGCATTTCGCGGTGTTGTAGAATTGGGTAAACCTCAGCCCCTTTTGAGCAAGCCCATCTAGATTCGGAGTGGGGATCTCGGAACCGTAACACCCAAGGTCGGAAAAGCCCAAATCATCTGCCATGATCACAACGATGTTGGGCCTTGTCGCTTCGAGCGTTGAAGCGATAAGAGTCATCAAAAGTGGAATAAAAAAAAGGTGCATGGCGATGATCTTGAACGTTGCGATCAAAAAATCGAGATGCATTTATATTCTTGGATTGGCCTTTGGGTGCTAGTGTCTAGATTTGGAGAGGTATGTTTGTAATCCAGCGGATCTTTATAGCACTGGCAATGGCTGTCTCTCTCCACGGAAAACCACCCAATATCGTTTTGATCTTAGCGGACGATTTGGGATATGGTGATGTTGGTTGTTATAATCCTGAGTCAAAGATTCCGACGCCCAATCTTAACCAGATGGCTCGTGAGGGAATGAAGTTTATGGATGCCCACAGCCCTTCGACGGTCTGCACGCCGACGAGGTACAGTCTGCTCACCGGACGAATGGCGTTTAGAACAGGATTTCGAGGTGTTTTTGCAGGTGTTGGGGGACCCTGTCTGATTGAAAAGGGAAGATTGACTCTGCCGCAGCTTCTCAAAGAAAAGGGTTATGCCACAGCAATGTTTGGTAAGTGGCATATTGGGATGAGCTTCTATGATTCAAAGGGGGCTTTAATCACCAATCGAGGCCTCGAAGGAGTTCAAAAGATTGATTACACAAGAGCCATACCAGATGGGCCACTGAATCATGGCTTTGACCATTTTTTTGGGACAGTTAGCTGCCCTACAACGGATTGGTTATACGCGTATGTTGATGGAGATCAGATTCCGGTTCAGCCGACTGGTTTGTTGGATAAAACCCATTTGCCGAAGCATCCCTATTCACGAGATAATCGACGAGGGATGATCGCTCCTGATTTTGATTTGGAAGAAGTCGATCTCGTTTTTCTTCAAAAAAGCAGGGATTTTTTGAGATCACACCTCAGTGAACGCTCACACAAACCCTTTTTTCTGTTTCACTCATTACAGGCAGTTCACTTGCCCTCCTTTCCTGCGGATCGTTTTAAGGGTAAGACGGGTTCGGGACCTCACGGTGATTTCATTTTAGAGATGGATTGGATTGTGGGGGAATTACTCAAAGAGCTTAAAATGCTAGGAGTTGATCAAGAAACTCTCGTTATTTTTAGTTCTGACAATGGCCCCGAGGTGCCCACGACCATCGCGATGCGTAGAGATCATGGCCATGATGGAGCCCGTCCTTGGCGCGGGGTAAAACGTGATCAGTGGGAAGGTGGCCATCGTATACCTTTAATCATTCGGTGGCCTGGTGTCGTTAAGCAAGGAGGTATTAGTCATCAGATTGTGAGTCTAACCGATCTCTTTGCGACTTGTGCGAGTATCGTCGGCTCAAAGATCCCCGATGGTGCAGCAGAAGATAGTTTTAGTTTTTTTGCTCAAATGATGGGGCACAGCATGGATGAAGGGGCGCGACCGTATCTTCTTCAGCAGACGATGAGTCTCGATCTCTCGATACGTGAAGGAAGGTGGAAGTATCTCGATCATCGAGGATCGGGCGGGAATAATTACGCGCGAGAGGGTGAGTGGGGGATGCGTCAGTTTGCTCTTCCAGAGAATGACCCTGATGCTCCTGGACAGCTCTATGATCTAGAAACAGATCCGGGGGAGACGTTAAACTTGTATTCAAAGAGGCCGGAGATTGTGAAGCGACTCAAGAGAATACTTGAGGATTCCAAGCTCTCAGGAAGAAGTCGACCTAAGAGCTAAAAACTCAGGAAGATGACCTTGTGGCTAAGTCCCACATGAGGCGATCGAGGGCCAGCGCAATGCCTTTTTGACGAGTGTTGATACAGGCTGCCCAACAATAGCCACTTTGAGTGCGAACAAGAAGAGAGGTTAACCCAGGTAGACTCCCACCGTGCCAGTAATTGCCCTGTTTATTAACGCTCCAGCCGCAGGCGTACGATGGATTGACCGTTGATCCTGTCGTCATTTTCTTGAGAGATTCTTTTTCTAAGATATCCGGTTGAAAGCAAAAGCCGTCGACCGATAAGGCAAATTGGAGCATTTCTTGGGGTGTGGCGATCCAGCCACCGTGGGCATCCATTCGGGGCACATTCATTGGATATTTGTCAGGTTGCCGATTGGTATAATAAGTGACTTCCCGACTCCCTCCAAGAATGACCATTTGCTCCGATCCACAGGGTTTTAAGACCTGTTCACGAACAAATTGCTCGTAGGGCTGGCCGCTCAGAAGCTCAATGATTCGGCCGAGTAGGCAGTAGCCAAAATTAGAATAGGCATATTTTTTTCCGGGCGCTTCTGTCGGCAAAATGTTTTTAAAAGTCCATTCGATGAGCTCTTGATGATTCAATTGAATTTCCTGAAACATGGGATCATTTTTTGTATTCGGCCATCCTCCTGAGGTGTGAGTGAGAAGTTGATGAATCGTGATGTCCTCTAGTTGTTGATGACGAATGATTCCTTTGGGCCCCACGGCAGTGTCACTGAGTTTAAGTTGCCCCTTTTCAAGGAGCTTGAAAATCGCACAGGCGGTAATCGGCTTGCTCACACTGGCTATTCTAAACCGGTGATCAGTGGTCAGTTTTTCTCCGGCTTCTAAGTTGGCTGATCCAATCGCCTTTTGCTGTGTGATCTTCCCATCTTTCGAGATGATGTATGAAAACCCTGGAGGTTGGTATTTCTCCAAAAATTCAGCAAGAGGATCTGATTGCCCTTTTTGGGCGCGAGCCCTCAAGCCAGCGATTGTAGAGAGGGAGATCGCAAGCGATTGGCGACGGTTCATCATGACTAAGCTAACAAAGAATGGGTTTGACTACTTTTCCGTGAACGTCAGTGAGGCGGTAGTGCCTTCCTTGGAATTTGAAGGTGAGCTTCTCGTGATTGATTCCAAGGAGATGAAGGAGAGTCGCTTGGAAGTCATGAACATGCACCCCATCTTTAGAAACGTTAAATCCGATCTCATCACTCTCTCCGTAGGTGATGCCCGGTTGAATGCCTCCTCCTGCCATCCAAATTGTAAATGCGTATGGATGATGGTCGCGTCCCCATTTTTCTCGATTATTAATATCACCTTGGAGAAAGGGAGTACGGCCAAATTCTCCACCCCAAATCACAAGAGTATCATCAAGCATTCCGCGTTGTTTGAGGTCTTTGACGAGAGCAGCTGATGGTTGATCAGTGTCTCGGCATTGATTGTAAAGTTCGGTGGTCAGGGAATTGTGTTGATCCCAGCCAGCATGCATCAGCTGGACAAATCGAGTTCCTCTCTCAACAAGCCTTCGAGCAAGAAGACAATTGCGAGCAAAAGTGCCCGGCTCGGTGACCTGAGGGCCATATAAATCGAGAATTGATTGAGGTTCATTAGAAATATCTGCCAGTTCCGGCACGCTGGTCTGCATTCGGTAGGCCATTTCATATTGAGCGATTCGAGTCGTGATCTCAGGGTCTCCTGATTGGAGAAGTTTGGCGTGATTGAGCTCAGCAATGCCATCGAGCATTTGGCGTCGGAGCGATGAGTCAATGCCCTGAGGGTTTTGTAAATAAAGGACAGGACTCGCGGCAGCTCTGAGTTTGACACCTTGATGTCGTGTTGGAAGAAATCCTGAGCTCCAGTAGCTGTCGTAAAAGATTTGGCCGCAAGTGGTGTTTTTGGTGACCGATGTCATCACGACAAAGGTCGGAAGGTTCTGATTCATGCTTCCCAGTCCATAGCTCAGCCATGATCCCGCCGTCGGTCGTCCTGGGATTTGGCTACCACTTAGAAAGAAGTTGATCGCGGGTGCATGGTTGACCTGTTCGGTATGCATGCTTTTGATGAAACACAGATCATCTACCACCCCTGCTGTGTAAGGCATAAAGTTGCTCACCCAGGCTCCCGACTCTCCATATTGTTGGTAGGGTTCTACGGGCGCGAGGAGTCGTCGCTGGTTTGAGGCTGCCGACATGGTGCTAAACCTCTTGCCCTGCATATAGCTTTCAGGAACCGGTTGGTTGTGAAGTTCTTTGAGTGCTGGCTTATGATCAAAGAGTTCGAGGTGAGTGGGCCCCCCATTTTGGAAGAGATAAATGATTCGCTTTGCTTTCGGTGCAAATTGTGAGACGGAGTCGAGTAACGCTTCTTCGGAGGCGAAGGAATCCTCGCCAAGAAGGGAAGCAAGAGCAGCAATGCCAATTCCCTGTGCCGATTTTCCAAAGAAATGGCGCCGGTTCGTGAGGTATTGCTGTTGAAGTAATGGATTCATGGCTATTCCCTAGTGAGAGCTTCGTCGGTATTTAAAATGGCCAGACACACCGTCGTTAAGGCTGCGATTTCAACAGTGTCGCTTTGAGGCCCTGAAGGGCTTTCTCCAATTGCCAGAAGCGCGTTGGCTTGGTCAATTTTTTCAGAGAAGTTCGCTTTTGCTTGTTCAAATAGTTTTCTTAACGCCTCGTGTTCGTCGTGCCGAGGCCTTCGGGAAAGGACAGACTCAAAAGCAGTTGCGATGGGTTTTTGCGGCTGAGTTGCTCGGGCTCTGAGAGCGAGTGCTCTTGCTGCTTCGGAGTAGAGAGGATCATTGAGGGTGATGAGCGCGTGCAAGGGGCTATTGGTTCGATGAGAGGTGACTTCACAGGTCTCTCGACTGGCAGTGTCAAAAAACATCGGAGGAGCACTTATCCGCCGCCAAAAGGTATAGAGGCTGCGACGGTAGAGGTTTTCACCTTGGTCTGGAGTATATTTCTTTTTCCCAAAGGTGACTTCTTGCCAAAGCCCTTCGGGTTGCCACGGTTTGACGGGGACGCCGCCAATTTTTTTGCGGAGCAGGCCGCTCGAGGCAAGTGCTTGATCTCGTATCATCCAAGAAGCCAGGCGGAAGCGGGAAGCGCGAGCGAGGAGACGGTTGTGAGGGTCTTTTTCAAGTTGAAGAGATGTCACCTCCGAAGCTTGTCGATAGGTCTGACTTGTGACGATTTGGCGGATGAGTCGTTTAAAATTCCAACCATGCTCGATAAAATCAGCCGCAAGCCAGTCGAGGGTTTGTGGATGGGAAGGGATTTCACTTTGCACTCCAAAATCTTCTGCTGATTTTACAAAACCAATGCCAAAAAGCTCCTGCCAAACTCGATTGACGATGACCCGAGCCGTTAGCGGGTTTTCACGAGAAACGAGCCAACGAGCGAGATCAAGTCGATTGGCTTTCTCATGACTTTGAGTAAGGGACGGAAGAATCTCAGGAGTGTGAGCGTCTACCCGGCCGAGGGGCTCTTGGTAGGAGCCCACTTTGAGAACATAAGTTTCGCGTCGTTTTTTTTGATCAGCCATGATCATGACTTTGGGAGCTGATTTCTCAATTTGGGCGATTTTTTGGACGAGGCTGTTTCGTTGTTGTTCAAGTTTTTCGAAGTCACCGAACTCTGGTTGTTCAGACACAAAAGAAGAGAAAACGGTTTTTTGCTGATCAGGTGAGCGTTGATCCTTGGGGGTCTTTAGCGACGAGCTCAATGAGCTTGCCCGCTGCTCGAGCTGGGGAGAGTGCAGCAAGGTATGAGAAATGCGAAACCGGCCTAAATAATGGGCTTGATGTTGTGACTGATGGCGCAGGACCAATTCAATTTTACCCTGACTTTGCGGAGCTATGGGTTCTGCAAGCTCAAAAGTTGCAGCGTGATCTTGCTCAAATCTTTTTCCATTCCAGACCGCCCAGCCAGTCGTGTCTTGCTTGTCAAGAGCCCCCTCCACAGGCCAGCCATTTTGTTCGAATGTCGCTTGAGGGTTTTGAAGTTTTAATTCTCGGCGAGGCTGGCCTTCGAGATGTAGGTAAGCTTCAAATGAAGTTAAGACAAAGTTTCCAGAATCACTTGGGGCAAGGCCTCCATCGGTAAAAGAGGGATGGCGGAGTGCATCGATCCGTAGGGCTCGGATACCAGATTGTGGAACTTGTGCCGAGAGCGTGTAGATTACTTTCTTAGGAGTGGAGCCTGAAGTTAACAGCGAGTGATCGGAAAGCGGGCTGAATGTTAGCTCAGGATGATCTGAGTTTTTTTCAGTAAACAAAAATGGGATCCATTCGTTTTGAGCGGGTTCGCGAAGCTTGTTCTTTTCCCATTCAATGAGCCGATCTTGCACTGACTCTTTGAATTGAGATTGTTTTTGGGTGATTTGCCCAAGTTGCTCGCGAAGTTCTAAGATGAGGGTTTCTTCTTCAGCGCTGTGGGTTGTCAGGATGGGGGGTGTCTGAGGATCACCTCCAGCTCCACTCACTGGAGTATGGTTGAAGAAATCAAAGAGTCCGTAATAGTTGTTTTGAGAGATGGGGTCATATTTGTGATCATGACACCGAGCGCAGTTGAAGGTGAGTCCTAACCAGGTTGTTGCGACCGTTTCGGCCATGTCCATAACATAGTCGACTCGATTTTCCTCAGCGATCCGACCGCCCTCTCCATTAATAGGATGATTACGAAGAAATCCTGTCGCGAGAAGTTGTTCATGAGTTGGCTTTGGTAAAAGATCACCCGCGATTTGCCAAATGGTGAACTGATCAAAAGGGAGGTTTTCGTTAAACGACTTGATCACCCAATCCCGCCAGGGCCACATCGTTCGTTCGCGATCTCCTTGATAGCCATTCGAGTCGGCGTAGCGGGCAGCATCGAGCCAAGCCCACGACATTCGCTCTCCGAAAGCGGGGTCTGCGAGGAAGCGATCAACAAGCTTTTCCCACGCGTCTGAAGATTGGTCTTGGAGAAATGTATCAAGTTCTTCCTGAGTTGGTGGAAGTCCACGGAGATCAAATGAAAGGCGGCGAATTAATGTTCGATCGCTGGCTTTCGGGGAGAGAGTCAGCTCTTCTTGTTTGAGCCGCTGGCTAATGAGATCATCAATAGCATTCCCGGTGTGGTCTGAAATCGTGGGCTTTTGGATCTTAAGAAAAGCCCAATGCTTTTCATATTGAGCGCCCTGCAAAATCCATTCTCTGATTCGTTGTTTTTCTGAGGGAGAAAGTGACAGGTGAGAATCTGGAGGAGGCATGACTTCATCCGGATTATCAGAGTTGATCCGTTCCCATATCAGCGAGCGCTCTAGATCGCCGGGGACAATAGCAGGTCCATTTTCTCCAAGGGCAAAAGCTCCCTCAGCAGTATCTAGGCGCAAGTTTGCTTTGCGAGCTTTGGCATCAAAGCCATGACAAGGGAAGCATCGGTCGGAGAGGAGAGGGCGAATTTCTGAATTAAACCTGAGAAGTTGAGCGCTTTCTGCACCGACAGGAAAAAAAGCCATTCCTATAGAAAAGAGACAACAAAGAGGTTTCATAAAAGAACGAGAGGATCACAGAATTCCCTTCAAACGTAGATGTTCTCTCTGGTGAGTCCATGGATTTCTGTAGGTATGGATCACTTAGTTTCACTTAGAGGGTTGGTTTTTGCGTGAGCTTTTCTTCAATTCGTGTTTGGTAGTGACCATGTTCAATCGTTTTTTGATGGCTGTTACGGTCAGCAATCTCATCGGGGGAGCTCTTTTTGCAGAGGAGATGAGAGGTGAGGTTTCGCTCTGGAAGGCAGCCGCTCCGGGGGAGCAAGGGAAGGTCTCCACTCAAAAGGTAGAGAAGAAGAAAGATGGCATTGAGAGAACCTCTGATGTTTCGGTGCCAACGATTCAGCTTTTCTCTGTCTCTGATGAGCATTCGAATGGAGCAGCAGTTTTAGTGTGCCCGGGAGGTGGGTATAATATTCTTGCGAGTGAACATGAAGGTTCAGATGTTTGTAAGTGGCTCAATAAACATGGATACACCGCAGTGCTTCTTAAATATCGTGTTCCTCGTCGTGAGGGATTAGCCAAGCATCACGCGCCTCTGCAGGACGTCCAAAGAGCCATGGGAATGATTCGCAAAAATGCTCCAAAATGGAAGATTGACCCCCAACGAATCGGGGTTTTGGGATTTTCGGCTGGAGGCCATTTGGCGACGATGAGCCTCGTTAATCCCGAGAGAACCTATCAAATCGATCATGCGATTGAGGAAGCCGATTGCCGTCCGAATTTTGGGATACTCATTTACCCAGCTTATTTGCTCGATGAGAAAAACCCTGACCAACTGGCTTCAGAAGTAAAAGTCGATCAGAGTTTTCCACCTGTTTTTCTCGCGGTGTCATCAGACGATCATTGGGCCTCAAGTAGTGCCCGCTTTTACCTAGAACTGCAGCGTCTTAAAACTCCGGTTGAGATGCACGCTTTTGCAAGGGGTGGTCACGGTTATGGAATGACAAAAGCGATTGGTAGCCCTGCGGGAACTTGGCCTGAACTTGCGGCAACGTGGATGTCCGCGATGACTTTTGACCAAAAAAGTCAGTAATCTATTCTTCCATTGACCACGACCTTGATGCGATCTTCTCGTGCCATTCTCATTTTGGTGGCAGGATTTTTCTGTTCGTGTTCAGCGCCGAGGTTGATTGACCCCGTTCTTCCTGAATCAAAAGCAAAGCCAGAAATCTATCGGGTTTACCGCCGTGATGGTGATGCGAAATTAGCCGATGGATGGATTCGTGGGATGGATATGTCAGGGGTGGCTTTTGATGCAAAAATGACAGCCACGCTCGTCTCACGTCGCCATGTGGTGATGGCCGCTCATTATATTCGTAAAGTTGGTGATCAAGTGATCTTTCATGACAGGACAGGGAAGTTTCTCGAGAGAAAGTTGGTCGAGGTTGCGAAAGTCCACGGTGATATCGCGGTCGGCTTGCTCGACGAGCCAGTCCCGGACCAATACCGAAGCTATCCCCTGCCTTCCACGAAGTCAGACGCGCGTAAACTGATTGGGCGCCCGGTTGTTGTCACTGATCAACATCGAAGAATCTTTTTTCATCGGATCCAAGCGATCTCTCCGCTCATGGTTTTTCTTCAATATGATGTGCAAGATCGGCATGGTTGGGGCAAAAAATTAATTGCTGGTGATAGTGGGAATC
>JALRJZ010000209.1 GCA_023261045.1 Akkermansiaceae bacterium | reverse complement strand
AAAAAAATTGAGAATCCGGCCTATGCCGCGATGATTGAGGGGATGGATCGCTCGATTGGGCGGATTCTTCAGGAGCTTGATCAGCTCAAGCTTAGAGATGAAACTCTGGTGATCTTCACCTCGGACAATGGATCGTTGTTTTCCAATGGGCCACTTAGAGCCAACAAAGGTCACCTCTACGAGGGGGGGATCCGAGTGCCTTGGGTGATTCGTTGGCCGGGTAAGGTCAAGCCCGGGAGTCGCAGCGATATTCCGATTATTAGCACCGATGTCTTTCCGACACTTCTTGAAGTTGCGGGATTAAAGCCGGGGGCTCAAATTCCTCAGGACGGTCAAAGTTTGGTTCCAATTCTCACTGGTAAAGGTCGTCTTGAGAGGGAGGCGCTTTATTTTCACTACCCTAACTATGCGTTTCATCAAAGAAACCGTTTGGGTGCTGCGATCAGAAAGGGAGACCATAAATTGATCTATTTTTTTGAAGACGACCGGATCGAGTTGTTTGATCTAAGAAATGATTTGAGCGAGACGAGAGACTTGTCGAAGACCCGTGCAGGGCTTGCAGGTCAACTCAAGAAAGAGCTCTTGCATTGGCTCGATCAAACGGAAGCAAATAGGCCGTATCTTCCTGAGGAGAGGTGATTGCGTCGATTGAATTGAAAAAGAATGAAATACGACGATGATCAGAGGTGGTATCAATGCCAGCGGTGCACCAATTGTTGCAAGTGGGAGGGTGACGTCGTTTTAGAAGAAGGAGAGGTTGAGCAAATCGCGGCATTTTTAAACATCCCTCTCTATGACTTTGTCAGGGACTTTACCCGCTTGCGGGGAAATCGTCAGGGACTATCGCTCATTGATAAAGAGGGAACTACCGAGTGTATCATGCTCGATGGTGCTGACTGTAAATTGCAGGAGGTAAAGCCAGAGCAGTGTAAAGGGTTCCCAAATCGTTGGAATTTTCCGAATTGGAGGGAGGCTTGTGAGGCCCTCCCGGGGCCTCGGCCTCCAGAGGAGTTGCGTTAATCTATCGATGGTAAGGCTCACCTCTCTTAATACTGTAGACCCGGTAAAGTTGTTCTAATAAGACAACAAGCGCGAGTTCATGTTGTAAGGTGAGAGGCGATAGGGCCCAAAGGTGATTTGCCTTTTCTCTGAGTTCGTTGGTGTGTCCATCAGACGCACCAATAAGAAGTGAAATGGTTTTAATGTTCGGATCCATTTCCCATTTGTTTACTTCTTGCACCAGTTGGCTTGTGTTCCAAGGAGTCCCACGTTCATCCAAAGCAATTCGGTAGGTTCCCTGAGAACGCGCAAGGAGATCCTCAGAAACTGATTGAGCGTCGCCTGCCTTGAGGTAAATCACTTCAACCTTTGCCCCTCGCTGAAGTCGCTTGAGGTATTCACCAATTCCACTTTTGGCATAAGCCAAGGCTGGTTTACCAGCTGCGTAGATTTTCCAATTCACAAAATGAGAGAGTTAAATGTTGTTGAGCGCTTTTCGATGACAATGGGCTGGAACAAGGTTTCTTTACTCCATGCGAAGGGAGTCTAGAAAATGATGACTAGTCAGGAAGGGTCGAAAGAAAATCGTCAACCTTATTTAAGAAGCTTTGAGGTTGTTGCCATGGGGCTCGGTGTCCTGCTTTTTTGATGGTGTGATGGGTGGCTCGTGAAAGCTGAGACACTGCTTCTTGAGCGAGTTGGCAATAGATTGAATCATCTTCTCCCGTCAGCCAAAGGATGGGGCATTTAATCTTCGGGAGGAGTGGTCTTAGGTCCATCTGTCTGCCAAGTGACCAATGACGAAACGCTAAAGAGATTTGCTTCTGATCAGATTTGGAAGCCTGAATAAAACCTTCGATTGTCGATGGGTTGTTGTTCAGGATTTCCAAGGAATTCCATTGAGCGAGAAATTCGCTCCAATTGCGCTCCGCCAGGGCGGACCAGTTTAAGTCACTTTCTAGGCGAGCTTTTTTTTGGGTTTGTAGGCCTGGATGAGCTGAAACGATAATTGCCGCCTTCCAGATATCTGGATTGGCGATGAGTGCATGAAGCGCAAGCCTTCCTCCCAATGAATAGCCTAGTAAGAGGTCACCCTGCTGCGCTTCTTGAGCAATTTGAATACCGGCTTGAGTGAGAGTGAGTTCCTTTTTTGCAAGCGTCCAGAGGTCGATTGAATTGATCGGCTCAACGAGGCGGTCTCTAAAAACATCCCAAGACCGCTGCGAGGATACATTTCCGTGAAGGCAATGAATCATGGTTTCCAAATTCCAAGCAGTTGTTTGAGCGATTCGAGACTAAAGTAAAAACGATTCTTCCATGGGGTGGGGGGGATCAAAATCGTCCATTGATGATTCTCTCCCATTCGGCGGAAGCGAGGTAAGGGGTTAACGAGGTTTTTGAGACGGCAAAGTTGAAGGAGGGGGAGGTCGGCTTTGGAATCAGTGTAGCCTGCTTCGGCCTGCGAAATGCCTGCCTGCGTGAGCCGGCGAACTTTTTCTGGCCCTTTATGGTTTTCGCCGATTAAGTCCGGAAAGAGTCTTTGTTTGGCCTGCCAATCAAAGCGAGTGCCGAAGCTGATCTCGAAGCCCAGAGCGTTTCCAATGCGTGCGACCCAAAGCTCAGGACTCGCAGAGGAGAGAACGAGGAGTTGGTTTTGCTCCTTTTGTTGGGAAATTTTGGCAACAATTTCGGGGTAGATGATTTTGGGAAGCCAGTCTCTGACAAACGCGTCAGCATGATTTTCGAGGTCTTCAAGAGGCATCCTCCAGAGATAAGAATGAAAGACTCTCTTCATCCCTCCTGTTCCGAGTATTTTGTAAAGTGGTAGAAAGAGGAGAAAGATCAGGGTTAGAGGGCGCCTTAGTGGTTCCTTTCTGAGGATGTAGCTTCGGAAAACTAATTGAGTGTCCCAGGGGATAATCGTTTGATCCAAATCGTATAAAATGAATTGGTTGCGAGGTGGCACAGGGAAAGGGTGAGGGTTTCTGGAAGAAAATGGAATTTCAATCTGCAGTGAGTTCGTTACTCTCCTCCTTAGTGAAGCGAATTGTCCTCGTCTTTTGTTTTCCGATCTCTCTTGCGGCGCAGAATCCAGTGGTTCCTGTCTTAAATACCTTACTGCCCGATGTGGTAAGAAATGCGGGTGAAAACAAACTTAGCATCGATTTGTCAGGACATTTTGGGGTCGAAGAGGTTCAAGACCAGGCAGTTCGATTGACCGCTGAGTGGAAGTATCTTGATGGAAGTCCAGGGTTGGCGTATTTTGACTTCTTGCTCTTTCGTGATCGCACTCCAATAACGACGACGAACTTTCTTGGCTACGTCAACCGGGGTGATTACGAGAATATGATAATTCATCGTTGGGTGCGGGATTTTGTGATTCAGGGAGGTGGGTTTACAATCACTCAGGGAGATGCTGGTCCTGAGTTTGATCAAGTGGCGACACAAGCTCCAATTCTCAATGAGTTTGGTGTTTCCAATACGTTTGGGACAATATCGATGGCGAAGCTAGGGGGGGATCCTAATAGCGCAACGAGCCAATGGTTTATCAGCACGGCGCCTAATTCTGATAACCTCGATTTCCAGAATGGTGGGTTTACCGTTTTTGGGCGAGTCAGTCGTGAAACGATGCAAAATGTTATGGATTTGAATCATGGTGTTGATTTTTCGCCCTATAATCTTGGAGGGGCATTTTCTGGAACACCGCTTGTCACTGGAACGGTGAATGAAAACTTCACCGCCGAACGATTTTTTAGGTTTTCGTCCGCTGCTGAGATTGCTTTGCCAGAAGGGCAAGCTGGGGTTGATTCTACTTTGGTCTATTCTTTGATTGAAAACGATGGGGGAGGGTCCGTATCAGGGCAGATCGTTGGTGAGACCTTAGAGATAGACTATGCAGATTGGCCTCTTTCTGGAAGGCGCCTCTTGACAGTTCAAGCGCTCGACTCGGTTGGAAATGAGGTTCTTGATTCATTTCGAGTGGATGATTTTACCACTTACCAGGAATGGAAAGAGAGTCAGTTTTCTGAAATTGATCTTACCAATGATGAGGTGAGTGGGCCAGGTGCTGATTCAGACGGTGATGGAGTGAGTAATCTGATTCTTTATGTAAATGGGCTGAAGGCGGGCGGTGACAAGCTTGGGCAAATCGAAGCGCCTTTTTTGATCTTTGGGGGGCAGTCGCCCACAGAGATTCGTCAGAGAATCGCAATTGGTTTAACAGACGTTGATTTTAGTTTGGAATACTCCCAAACAGCAGAGGATTGGCAGCCTGTTGAAGGGGTTTCTCCTAGGGTCCAGGAAAGTGATGAGTATGACCTTGTTATCTTCAATCTTCCCGCAGGCGCTCAGACGGAAACAAAGGTTTTTTATAGAATTCGTTTTAGTACGACGATATGAAGAGAAGCTCTGTTTGCATTGTATTGATTCTGTTGGGTTGGAGCTTGCCTCTCCCTGGGATCTTGGTCGCTGAATTTGACACCAATCGAGGAAAGTTCTCAGTTGATATGGATTATATCAAT
>JALRJZ010000208.1 GCA_023261045.1 Akkermansiaceae bacterium | reverse complement strand
TATCCCTTTGATGGAAGTGGTGACGAAGCGACCGGGAATGCGGGGGAGGCCGTTTTAAACAATGGAGCAGTGATAAATCCCGCAGGGCGCTTTGGTGGGGCACTTGATTTGACAGCCGGAAACGCGGGTGGCGCTATTGCGGGTTCGGCTTCCAATGCGATCGTGGCTGGAGGAACTCATTTAAACAGCGCTTTTGATAATAATGCGATCTCCGTGAGTTTCCACCAACTGAACTACAATGTTCAAAACAGTAGTGCTTTCTGGCTCCATTCGGTCGCAGCAGGGTCTGGCGATCGTGGTTTTCAGGCTCATACACCTTGGAGTAACGGAACAATCTATTTTGACCAATCTGGATGCTGCGCGTCGCCAGCTCAGCGGCTCACTGCACAGGGAGTCGCGACTGGAGTCTGGCAGCACTTCGTTTTCCAACGGGACGCTGGCGGCAATATGGAGATTTGGGTTGATGGTGCTCTTGCAGCCAGCTCGGCTGGTGCTGAGCCACTCGATGCCTTCGAAGGGATTATTACTCTCGGATCTGAGGGTGTGACGAATAATAACGGCTTTGATGGCCTCATCGATGACTTTGCCGTATTCGATCGCATGTTGACTCCCTCAGAAATTCAGCAGTTCTCGACCAATGCCATCCCAATCAATGCAGTTCCGGAGCCAAGCGGCCCCTTATTCTGTCTTTTGGGAACTGGCTTACTCTTTCTGAGACGCCGCCCCTAAAGAGAGTCCTTCTAGAGGTTCTAATTATTACAGGATCGAAATAGGGACTGTTCGCACCCTATTGAAAAATGGGGGAGTTCCACTGGGCTTTGATAGCAAGATGTCGATATCGACATTGTGTTTCTGGCAGAACTCTCTTCTTTTAGAGGTTTCCAGAAGAAGAGCTTTAAGCAAGAGCTGGGGATTCATCATCAGCCCTTCTTAGTAGTAGGATTAAGCAGGTAAATATCTTCGAGCTTCGCGAGAGTCTCCAATTTTAGAACAAGTCTCCTTGATGATTTTCGAACACGGAATTCACCCCGAGATCACGAAAGGACTTATTTGTTCCAATGCCCTCGTAAAGTAGTCCACACAAGCAACCCTACCGATTCAAGTTAGTGTGTGACCTTGGTGCCATTGCGACCGCTCAAAACGCGCACTCGCTGGCCAACGGCGAAAGGCTCGCGAGGGTTCACTTCTTGTACCACCGAAACTCGATTGCCGCCATCAAGCGCAACATCAATCTCGATGCCGTTGCGACCTTCCAGCTGCTTCTGAGCATGTGAGCCTGCAGCAGCACCCAAGGTCGCGCCGGCAATCCTCGCGATGGACCTTCCAGATCCGCCACCAATTTCTTGCCCAAGGTATCCTCCGGCAATTCCACCAATGATGGTTCCGGCTCCAGTTCCTCCTTCGATTCGAACGTTTCGAATCGAAACCACACTTCCGCTTTCCACCGACTGAGCTTGGCCCACGCCAGATCTGCTGTAGGTATCACCCGTCATCGAATCTTGAGCACAAGAGACAAGAAGAAAGGGGACTAAGAGGAAGTTGAGCAATATCTTCATAAATGTTCTTATCATTAAAATTCTCTGTTCGGAAAGTCTAGATTTAGACTCACGCAAGGATGTCCTTGATCACATGGGCCTCTTCTTCCACACCCGTGAGGCGCTGATCCAAGCCCTGATATTTGAAAGTGAGCCTTCGGTGGTCGATCCCCAGGCGATCGAGAATCGTGGCGTTCAAATCTCGAATGTGGACCGGGTTTTCAACGATGTTGTAGCTATGATCATCGGTCCGACCATATTCGTAGCCCCGTTTAATACCAGCTCCCGCCATCCACATCGAAAAGCAACGACCGTGGTGATCTCGACCGTAGTTATCTTTGGTGAGTTTGCCTTGTGAGTAGATCGTTCTCCCAAATTCGCCACCCCAAACGACGAGGGTGTCCTCAAGCATGCCCCGCTCATCCAAATCGTTGATAAGAGCAGCCGCAGGTTGGTCGATATCCTCACATTGCTGGCGAATTTTCGAAGGGAGCGAACCATGCTGATCCCAGCCACGGTGGAAAAGTTGGACATATCGGACTCCCTTCTCCGCCATGCGTCTCGCTAAAAGACAGTTGCGAGCAAAGCTACCGGGCTTGTCGACCTGTGGCCCATATTTCTCTCGGACATAATCAGGCTCTCCAGTGATATCCATGAGGCCAGGAACCTCTGCCTGCATTCGAAACGCTAACTCATACTGAGAGATGCGAGTCTGGATCTCCGGATCAGCAAACCGGTCATAGTTGAGCTGATTGAGACTCTTGAGAGCATCAAGCTGACCACGGCGAGCATCCCTCTCGAAGCCCTCGGGGTTTTTGAGATAGAGAACTGGCTCGCCGGCACTACGCAATTTGACCCCCTGATGTTTAGCAGGGAGAAACCCGCTGCCCCATAGACGATCGTAAAGCGCCTGAAGCTGACCTCTTCCGCGGGAGATCATGACACAATACCCAGGCATATTTTCATTCATGGTTCCCATCCCGTAACTTAACCACGCACCGAGTGAAGGCTTTCCCTGTTGCTGCGCTCCGGTGTTAATATAAGTGATCGCTGGATCATGATTCACGGCCTCGGTATGAAGAGACTTCAAAATGGTGATCTTATCGACAATCTGCGAAGTGAATGGCAAAAGATCCTTGTTGACCCAGGTTCGATGCTGCCCAAATTGATCAAATTCGAACATCGGAGCCACACAGGGGAACGATTTTTGACCGCTCGACATCCCCGTTAGGCGTTGTCCTTGCCGGACAGAATCTGGCAACTCACTTCCATGGAGCTTACGATGAACTGGCTTATAATCGAAGAGGTCGATGTGGCTCGGACCTCCAGCCATGAACATATAAATGACTCGCTTCGCCTTTCCTGGGAAATGGGGGATTTCTGGCAAACCACCAAAGGCACTTGTCTGAGCGCCCATCGCCGATCCAATGAGAGATGGATCGAGAAGAGTGCTGAGCGCGGCGGCTCCGAAGCCATTTCCGGAGCGGAGCAGAAACTGGCGCCGGGACTCGATGAGTGGATTTGAGAAATGCATCTTTACGGGAAGGGTCAGGTTTTGAGTTAGTTACGAGTCAAGGTCTCATCGAGATTAAGAATTGTTTGCGCGACAACCGTCCACGAAGCGTGCTCAAGAAGATCAAGAGTCTCATCTCTTGGTGATTCCCCGACCGACAAAAACTTCTTTGCCTCCTCGGGCGATTTCATAAAACGCTTCTGCTGAGCTTCATAAAGCCCCTTGAGAATATCAATTTCATTCTCTTGCGCTGGGCGACCAGTTGCCAGAATCATTGCCTGACTAATTCGATCTTCAGCGCGAGTCGAGGGGTCGCGAAGAAGCCTCCGTGCGAAATGCCGGGCCGCCTCCAAAAACTGTGGGTCATTGAGCGTGACGAGTGCTTGCAGCGGGGTATTGGTTCGCTGCCGTTGAATGACACACTTCTCCCGACTCGGAGCATCAAAGATCAACATATTGGGCATGGGTGCACTGCGCTTCCAATAGGTGTACATCGAACGACGATACAGCTTCTCTCCCTTGTCTTGTGGGTAACGTAATCCACCATTGAGGCTAACCTCATTCCAAATATTAGCGGGTTGGTAGGGCTTGACTCCTGGACCGCCAATGTCCTTTACCAACAGACCTCCCACCGCGAGCGCTTGATCGCGAACAAATTCACCTTGGAGTCGAAATCGTGGAGCACGAGCGAGGAATTGGTTGGTAGCATCTTTTTGAAGATGCATGGGGTCAATTATAGAACTTCGCTTGTAGGTTTCCGATAAGACCATCCTTTTGATCATCGCCTTAACATTCCAACCGCTGCTGATAAACTCCACGGCAAGCCAATCTAAGAGTTCAGGGTGGGATGGTAGAGCGCCTTGCGCGCCGAAATCGCCAACGGAGCGAACAAGACCTTCCCCGAAGAGCAGCATCCAGTAGCGATTGACCGCAACCCGAGCGGTTAAGGGGTGATCAGCTCTCGTTAACCAGCGAGCGAGACCTAGTCGATTGGGAGGTGAATCCTGCGCAAGAGTGGGAAGGGCGCTAGGCACCCCCGGAGAGATGATCTTTTCTTTTTTTGGAGAATCATAGGCTCCCCGATCCAAAATGTAAGTCATTCTCATTTTGTCAGCAGAAAGGTCCTGCATGACCATGGAGGTCACAGGTTTCTTCTCGAGCGCTTTGGATTCCTTGAGGTTCTTTTGGAGTTTTTCGGCTAAGTTCTGATAACCTTTATCATGACCCACGAGGTAGGAGTCAATTAAGGTGGACCACTCCCGTTCAGTTCTTTCAGGCGAGTCCTTTGCGAGAATGGCTTTGATTGGATCACTCCCAGCGACCGATAGCACTTCCTCGACAGTAAAAGCATGATCGTAGATTCGAAGGTCATCGATTTCAGCCTTAATAAGAGAGCCTGTCGAGCGGCCTCCAATTCGAAAAGGTTGTGGTGTCTTGATCGTTTGGGTGAGGGTATCGGCCTGAACACCGACTTCTGTAAGCTTACCATTGAGATAGATTTTGATCCCTGAGGCCTTCGCTCCACCATCGT
>JALRJZ010000207.1 GCA_023261045.1 Akkermansiaceae bacterium | reverse complement strand
ATGGACCGGAAGCCGAATGCCTCTATCTAGCGAACTTTCACAAGCCGTTTCGCGCCGCTTGCAAACTCAAGAGCATACCGAACCAGAGATGAAGGTGGTGGCCCCCATCTTAGAGATTCAGAGAAACTGGTCACTCATTCCGCATGACCAGTTTCTTCTCATTGAGCACGTGAAGATCCGCTCTGAAAACCACCTTTTTATCTACCCTTTTGCCGGAAGGTTAGTCCATGAGGGCTTGGGGGCCTTGGCTGCTTGGCGAATCAGTCAGCAAAACGATTCGCTCATTCAAGTCACCATGAACGATTACGGGTTTAGTCTCACCAGCGAAGGATCCTTCCCGCTTGATGAGGAGAACTGGAGGAAGATCTTGAGCACAAACAACCTCCTTGAAGACCTGCTCACCTGTATGAATACCTCCGAGCTTGCGCGCAGGCAATTTCGAGAAATCGCGCGGGTATCGGGTTTGATCCTCCAAAACCTCCCTGGAAAAAGAGCCCGCCAACGAGACCTGCAAACCTCCTCGAACCTTCTCTACGAAGTTTTTGAACGCTACGACCCACAAAACCTCCTTCTAGAACAAGCCCGCAGAGAGATCCTCGATCAGCAACTTGAGCTCGCAAGACTCAAGACAACCTTAAGCGAGCTCACCAAACGCTCCCTTCATTTTCAAAAATGCCAGAGGCTCACCCCGATGGCCTTTCCTCTCTGGGCAGACCGTCTTCAAGCCCATTATCAAGGAGAGGACTCCACCGCGCGGCTAGAAAAAATGCTGGTTCAACTTGAATCCTTTGCTGGATAATGCGCCGTGCGAATTAACTTCCATGGACATCCACTGACCTTACTCGGGCAACGTGCAGTCTACCTCCCTCGATCGCGCACCCTAGTTCTCTCGGATGTTCACCTCGGAAAAGCGGCCACCTTCCAAACTCATGGGATCCCAGTGCCCAAAGGTGACGATCTCCATGATCTCTCGCGAATGTCTCAACTCATCGAGAGCACTCAGGCTGAGCACCTCATTATCGCAGGTGACCTTCTTCATTCTCCATCAGGAATTTCGCCAGAACTTATTGATTCTCTGGATTCTTGGATCCAAAAATGCCCAGCAGGTCTCACTCTCGTCTGCGGAAACCACGACCGTAGGGCCTTTCGAAGATATCAGATGGAAAGTGTCTCCACTCTTGAGATTAATGGCCTGCAAATCTTCCATGATCCCGAGGACGCAGCGGAAGGTCCAGCCATTTGCGGACATCTCCACCCCGTCATTCAGATGAAGGAAGGGCCCCGGCGCTCCCTTCGCGCGCCTTGCTTTTGGCTTCGCCAGCAAACGCTCATTCTCCCCTCCTTTGGAACTTTCACCGGAGGCCACCCCATTCGGCCGACACCAGAGCAACGGGTCTTTGCTGCGAACAATCAGCGCGTGGTCGAGATACCTAAAGAATGCTGGAAGTAAGACTCTTGCCTCTTTGAAGATTCGAAGCAACTTAGGGCGTGATTTTTGACACCACTGCTATCGCTGCGATGGACAAGCTCCAACGCGTTCAATTTGCCACGACTCTCCCAGGCCCCAAACCCCTCTGCCTTGTCGGCACTCGCTCTCTTGCCGGTCGCTCAAATCTTGCTCCCTTCTCCAGTGTGACCCATCTCGGTTCAAATCCGATCCTCATTGGCATGGTCACTCGTCCTGATACCGTCGAGAGACATACCTTACGAAACATCCTCGAAACTCAATCTTGGACCCTCAATCATGTCACCGAAGAATTTGTCGCGCAGGCCCACCAATGTTCGGCACGCTATCCAGAGGAAACTTCGGAATTCGAGGCGACTGGCCTCACCGAGCATCATCATCCGAGCATCACCGCTCCCTTCGTCCTTGAAAGCCCCATTCGCTTTGCTCTCAAACTTGAGGAAATCATCGATATCACCTCGAATAACACGAAACTCGTCGTCGGCCGGGTCTGCTTTGTGGAAATTCCAGATGAAAGCTACAGCCCCGATGGCACTGTAGATATTTCCCGCTCCCTCGCCTCCACGGCCTTGGACACCTATTTTTCGATTCAAGAGGTCTCACGTTTACCCTACGCAAAACCTGCGCCACCAACACCATAGAGAATTGCCAACATCATTGATCTGTCCGCTTTGGGATCACCATCTGGCCGGTTGTCAAATCTCCCAATATTTGGGATTTCTTACCGTCATAATGTAAGTGCCACAGCCCAATGACGGCACAAAGAGAGGCGTCTAACAGATCCTCTCTTTGCTTCGTCCAAGTTTGAATGGCCAATTCATCTGGAAGTTTGAGGGAAGGAAACTCTTTTTGAAGAAAAGACACAAACAGCTGCTGATAACGATGGAATTCCCGTCGCCTCGCCTCAACAGAACCTCGTTTGTATTTAATGGTCTTTTCTAAAGAAAACAAGTTCACCATCGCTGGATGCGGATAGACCTCCATCATCAAGTCTCCCCTCGCATTCAAGTCAGAGGAAATCGCGATCCCTTCCTTTTGGAGCTTCTTGGCAAGCTCGAGTGGTCGCTTCACGAGACCAAGATTGACTGGATGACATCCCGCCTCAAACCGACGAAAGAGCGCGCTACACTCTCGATCAACAGGTCGAGAACCCTGCTCATTCACACACAGAGTCGGAGCATCGATCGCCAAAATGACCCGCCTCACTTCTTGTTCTGCTCTGACCGATCGCACATACTCGAGAAACTCATCATCTCCCTGAATGTAGCGAAAGTCGGCAAACGAAATCTGACGACCCACTCGATTGATCCTGGCAATGGCATCCCGTTGAACCCTACCCCACGCGAGATCCACCCCAAGAATGACTGTTTGTTCTCTCGGCATACCCTACGAAACCCTCGGATCGTTTTTTCTTTTTGCGAATCATTATCATCTCTCAAGCGAATAATCTCTCTTGCATCCAACCAGCCGAACATTATGCTGCGTTCAGCTGCCGGGATGGTGGAATTGGTAGACACGCTGGATTTAGGATCCAGTGCCCTTGGGCGTGCAGGTTCGACCCCTGTTCCCGGTACTTTCGCTCTAAAAAACGATGAATTTCGACGAATTAAAAGAAAAGCTCGCTGAGATCGGGCTCGACGACGAGAAGATCGAACAAGTCATAGGGGTTGTTGGTGAGTTCTTTAGAAGCAAGCTACCCCCTGGAATGGAGAGCATGCTGCAGTCTTTGAGCAGCGAGGGAGGGATGGACGACCTTCTCAAAAAAGCACGAAACTTTCTTGGCCAGTAGGTGGACAACGCAGCCTCTTCGAGAACGACCCACCTCAAACAAGGTGGGTTTTTTGTCTTAGGTAATCATCGAGCTGCGGAAGATTGTGGACCACTCACTCGTATAGAGAAACAAGCATCATGAGACTTCTCTGCGTTTCCCTTACCCTTGCTTTCGTGAGTCTCTGCTCTGCCAAAAAAGTCGATTTTTCTAGGGAGGTGCGCCCTATTTTAACAGCCAACTGCACCTCTTGCCACGGAGGGGTCAAAATGAACGGTGGCATTTCTTTTTTATACCGAGAACAGGTGTTATCCTCGGGAGACTCCGGGAAACCAACAGTCGTCCCAAGCCGCCCAGAAGCTTCGGAAATGCTCATCCGGATTCGCTCAACCGATCCAGATGAGATCATGCCCCCACCGGATCACGGAAAACCTCTGAGCGAGAACGAAGCGAAAATCATCGAACAATGGATCCGCGAAGGCGCCGAGTGGGGAGACCATTGGTCTTTCGAAAAGCCCACTCGCCATGAGGCTCCAGAAGTTAGCGATAAGACCTGGAGTAAAAATGCCATTGATCCCTTCATTCTAGCAAAGCTCGAGAGCTTACAAATTCAACCCAGCCCCCCTGCTCAACCGAATCGCCTTCTCCGCCGACTTTATCTCGACCTCATTGGACTGCCCCCATCCATTGAGGCACTCGATGCCTTTGAAACTGCCTACCAAAAAGATCCTGACCAGGCGGTTGAACAAGTCGTCCAAGAGCTCCTTACAAGAGAATCCTTTGGAGAAAAGTGGGCCTCTCAATGGCTCGATGTTGCTCGCTATGCCGACTCTGAAGGTCTGGGCGCTGATCGAAGGTGGACCGCTTGGCCTTACCGTGACTGGGTCATTCGGGCACTCAACACGGATATGCCCTATGACGACTTTCTCATCAAACAGATGGCGGGCGACCTCCTCCCTTCACCAAGTCTCGATGACTTCATTGCCACCAAATTCCATCGTCTCACCCAACAAAACCAAGAGGGCGGAACTGATAATGAAGAATTCCGCACGATGGCGGTGATGGATCGAGTCAACACGACGTGGAAGGGCCTGCAAGGAATCACTTTTGAATGCATCCAATGCCACGATCACCCCTACGATCCGATTCGCCACGAGGAATACTACCGCTTTCTGGCTTTCCTCAACAACTCACGTGATCTTGATCTCGCCTCCCACTACCCCGTCATCAAGATTCCAGAAAAAAGAGACGACTTTAAGGCGGCGATGGAGCATCGCCAAAACTACATTCGTCTTCACACCAAACTCCAAGATCAAGCACGCGACCTGATCGCAAAAACGAATTGGCAAAAAATCAAAAAAAT
>JALRJZ010000206.1 GCA_023261045.1 Akkermansiaceae bacterium | reverse complement strand
CTTCGAGCAGGGTCGAGCCCTTGATCACAAATTAGATGAGCTCGGTGTTCTTTCAATTTTGATTACCGTTCAAAATGGGAAGCATGGAGGGGGGTTTGGTCCCCCCGTTGCATCTGAAGTCCGCAGCTTCTTAGAGTGTTATCTTTTTGGTCAGAAGAAAGCTCTTACTGATAAGGTGGTAGAGGCTCGCTTTTAAGTTCACTCCTCTCGTTATCGAGAGATCGCTATCGGTACAACGAATCCCTAAGAGATCCCTTCGATCTCGTTGTCTCCGAGGGGCACAATTTTGATCTTAGCTTGACTAGAAGTTTGAATTTTTGCGCTCAAGGTCTCTTCGGTGGGGGAAGTCGATCGGTCGTTTCCATCGAGAGCGCTTTTGAGCGCTTCTTCAACAAGCTGACCGCAATGGATTTTCATCGGTGGGAGTGGCCCTAAGTCTCCGGAAAGGTCATTAGGCTTCAGATTTCTTGCTTCGTCAGGGGTTTTGCCTTTCAGAAGTTCAGTTGCCATTGATGCAACGGCGATCGCTGTTTGGCACCCGAAGGCTTGAAACGAGGCTCGGTCAATCACCTTCTTTCCGTCCTTTTCTGTAAACTTTAACCACATCCTAAGCATGTCGCCACAATCGGCGGATCCGACGGTTCCGACGGTATCAGCATCGGGCATTTCACCGACGTTCTGGGGCTGAGCGAGAGCCTCTCGGGCACGAATTTCAAAAGGATCAGACACGGGATCGATATTAATTGTCGTGAGCAGAAAGTCTAGGATTTGACTTCGTGGGTAGGATCAAAAAAGATCTTAATCTCAGCTTGATCGGTTCCAAGAAGTTCCTGAGCCCGGATGAGAGCATCACGAGTTGAAATGTTTGGGTTGCTCGGAGCATAGAAAAACAAATTGGTTTCTCCCTCTTCGCACCGACATCCCTTTTGGAGAGTTTGAAGGACCCCTGAACTTTTGAGAACCTTGTAAACCTCCCTAGTGGCTCCAGAGATGATGAGATGCCGTTGCTTTGAGCGAACGAATCGGATGAGGTCTCGTAGGGCGAGCACGCTGGTTGCATCCAGATGGTAGGCATTCTTCAAACGTAGGATAATGACCTTCAAATTGGGGTCGACGACTAAGTGTTGGATTTGGGATTGGAAGAGTTCAGCCGCTCCAAAAAATAGAGCCCCCTCGACATGGACAATCGAGATGCCCGGATTTGGGCGTTGGTGTTTCTGATCTAACTCGCGAAGTTCCCCTTCTTGGGAGATTTCGTATTCAACCAAGTGGGGCTTAGAAACTTTTCGAAGGAATAATAAGATCGAAAGGGAAACGCCGATGAAAATGGCCAAATAAAGTGGAAATACTAAAGCGCTAAAAAATGTAACAAGAAGAACACCCGCATCTTCTGGGGTTGAGCGTAGACAGATTCTGATATTGCGACCTTTTATGAGAGACGCGGCCACTCCAATCACCAGTCCTGCAAGAGCGCATTTTGGAATGTAAGAGATTGGATTTGGTTCTAAAATGCCCAGAATAAAGAGTGCGAGAGTGCAGAGTAATCCAGCGAGAATCGAGGAAAGGCCAGTTTTAGCCCCTGACTCATAATTTAGGGCTGAACGAGTAAGCGAACCAGATGCTGGCATGGCGGCGGTGAAGGCGGAAGCGATGTTTGTCATTCCGACAGCGAGCATATCTTGGTTGATTTCGGTACGGTGGCCACTCCGTGAGGCTAGAGATTTCGCCATAACCGTGTTTTCTAGAGAGGCGAGAAATGCGATCGCGATGGAGACGCCTAAAAGAGATGAAACATCATTGAGTAATCCGGCTGAAGTTGGAGAAGGTAGTCTAAATTGTAAGTCTTCAATCGTGTAGGAATTGAAGGTTGAAACCGTAGAAGCCCAACTTGGGAAAGTCACCGATAAGAATGTCGAAACAAGTGTCGCAATACTCAAAGCGATGGCAAAATTAGGGAGGGCTCTCAACCACCGGTTAAGAAAGAGATAAATCAGGAGTGTCCCAAGACCAAGGAGACTTGGTTGCCAGAGGTAAGATTCGTGAGTCTCGAGCAGAGATTCGAACATTCCAAAGAAATTACTGGCTGGTTCGATGATTTCGCTGACACCAACAAGATGCTTCCCTTGATTGATCATGATGAGGATGGCAGCTCCAGTCACATAGCCGACAAGGACACTTTGACTAATAAACTGAACAAGCTCGGCAGCCTTCAGAATCGATCCAATGAGGCAAACGATTCCAACCATCAAGACGAGTAGAGGCATGAGAGCCAGCTTCTCAGACATGGTGTATGTTGCGCCTGCGAAGAAGCTGAAAATCATCAAGGAGGTCGCATTCGTCGGGCCAAGTATCGTATAACGAGAGCTTGCAAAAAATGGGGCAATAATCGCGGCAATCGCTGAACAAATAATACCGTATAGAATCGGAAGCTCAGCAATTGCAGCATATGCCATTCCTTGGGGGACAGCAAGAAGAGCAACATTTACCGCTGACTTGGCATCAAGAGAGAATTGGTCCTTTTGGTACGATTGAAGGGTGTCTTTAAAAGGGAAAATTCGCAGCGGGTTCGCTGAAGCCCAAGTTTCAAACTTGCGATAAGCAATTCGAAATTTGCGCTGAATGAAATTCTCTTGCATTGTCTTTTAGGCAGATTTTGCAGCTCGCCTGAAAAGGATGAGGCCAATCAATAGGCAAATCAGGTTGGGGAGCCATAGCAAAAATGTTGAGACATGAGGACCCAAATCCTTAGCTTCATCTGCAATGGTCAAGAAGAGAAAGTAAGAGAAAGCGATCAGGAGGGAAAATCCAGCACCTGAAGAGGCTTTCTTTCGTCTTGCTGAGAGTGCAAGCGGAATGCCCACAATAGCAAAAGCTAATGGAGAAAGGGATAATGAATAACGTTTCATCACCTCAAAGCTAAAGGCTTTAAGTCGCGCTGAGGTGAGTTCGGGAGGAGGGTTTGCAAGAAGTTCTTTGATTTGTTGGTTGTCGAGGGTTGATGTGCGCAAAACACCCCGCTTCCTCATTTCAATTGGAAGAATCCAAGGTTGAATCTCTCCAATAAACCCTCCGTGGACGTTTCTATTGTTCTCATAGTTTTCGGCATAGGCGCCCATCAAACGAAGGTCGATTCGATCTGTTGTTGAATCCACTCGCAATGGAGTCACCTTTTGAGCGTAAAGATACCCCAAGGGGGGGGAGTTGGGATTGTCCGTATCGATTTGGTAGGCATGGAAGCCTTGGAGACTCTGATCGGTATTCTTGGATTCAATATAGATCTGTTGTCCTTTGAGCCGCGATTGAACAACACCAGGGTCTAGAAGCCGCCAAGGATCATGTTTGAAGGAATCGTAGAGAAGTAGCTTAAGCTCCTTTTTGGAGCGTGGAGAGACACTCGAATTAATCCAAAAGCAAAAGCAAGATAAGGCGAACCCAAGGAAAAGGACGGGAGCAGCAATCCGGTAGAGGCTGACCCCAGCTGTGCGCAAAGAGGTGATTTCCTGGTCAGCTGAGAGCCTTCCAAAGACAAGTAAGACGGCAACTAAAAACCCCCAAGGAAGGGTAAAGACGAGAGAGACAGGTAGGAGCTTGGCGATGAATACTCCAAAGAAAGAGATCTCAACCTTACGCTGAACTAAGAGATCGTTAATCTCTTTGAAGATGTTTCCCAAAATGAGAACTAAGGTGAGAATAAGAATCGCAAAAAGCGCTACCGAGAGAACTTGTCGGGTGATGTAACGGTCGCTTTTTGTGAACATCGTCGATAAGAAGACTACAAAAGCGACCCGTTGAGGTCGAGCGTAAGAGTCAGCGCTTTTTGATCGTCGCTCTCTTGAGCGAAGAGTTAGGATGCTGAGCGAGATGATACGACCACGTAAAAAGTACACTGTCTACGATTTGCAAAGACTCAAAGGAAAACGATGCTTAAGTCATCTCCATGTAAAGTCTCCCGATGAGGCTCGAGCCGCCGAGCTGGCGGGCGTGGATCTGATGAGTTGTAGTTTTGACTCTCCAGAGTCTCAGGCTCGCTTGCCCTTGCTTGTCGAAGCTGCTCCATCAAGTTTCTTCTCAGGGGCAACCCCTCATGGATTGGCCTCCCGTGAAGAGGCAATTCGAGTAGGCTTTAAAGCTCTAGAGCTAGGAGCAAGTTCGGTCTATAGCTCGGCAAGTATCAGAATCATTGAGTCCATGGCAGAAGAGGGAATCCCCGTTGTCGGGCACCTTGGCATGGTTCCACGACATGTTACTTGGACAAATTACCGAGCGATTGGAAAGACCTTCGAGGAAGCTCTGGAGCTTTATCGGCGCATGAAAGCCCTTGAGAATGCAGGGGCTTATGCTGCAGAAATTGAATGCGTTCCATGGCAGTTGGCAAGCTGGCTTTGCCAGAACACTTCAATGCTTCTCATGTCCTTGGGTTCGGGGTCGGGATGCGATACCCAGTTTTTGTTCTCAGATGATGTTTTGGGTGACTACGAAGAGCGCCCACCACGGCATGCGAAAGCGTATCGCAACTTTTCGCGAGAATATCAGAAGCTTCAGCTAGAGCGTATCGATGCATTTCAAGAATACATTCAAGATGTTGATTCTGGTGCCTTTCCGGGGCCCGAGCATCTTGTAA
>JALRJZ010000205.1 GCA_023261045.1 Akkermansiaceae bacterium | reverse complement strand
ACTTTCTAAAACCGGGTTCTTCCGCATAGAAGATCCCGGTTTTTTATGTTTACAGATCCAGTTGTGCTATGTTCGTAAAGCTTGAGCGATGCTCTGCCCTTCATTGAGGTCAATTCTCTCAGGACGCCCCTTATGCATGTAGATCAATTGAGTATGATCAACCCCCAAAAGATCTAGAATGGTAGAATGCAGATCATGAACGTGAAGTCGATCCTCGACCGCATGCAAACCCAGCTCATCTGTCGCTCCGATGGTTTGTCCACCCTTCACGCCACCACCAGCCATCCACATGGTAAAGCCCGTGGGATTATGATCTCGACCGTCTCCTTTCTCACTCATGGGCGTTCGTCCAAATTCACCTCCCCAAATCACAAGGGTTTCTTCCAGTAATCCCCGTTGTTTGAGATCTTGAATTAGTGCCGCAATCGGCTGATCGACGTTCCCACAAAGACGACTATGATTTTTCTCCATGCCGGAATGACTGTCCCACTTACTTCCTGCTCCATGATAGAGCTGCACAAATCTGACTCCTCTTTCAACGAGGCGACGCGCCATCAAACACTGCCTCCCAAAAACCCGAGTATGCTCTTGATTCAGACCGTAGGCCTCTTTCATTCGCTCAGATTCCCCTTCAAAATCAATCGCTTCAGGCGCCCTTGATTGCATACGATAGGCCAACTCATAACTGGCAATTCGAGCCTCTAATTCATCGTTTGATGAGCGCTGGCGCAAATGCTCCCGATTCAAATCCTCGAGGAAAGAAAGTTTCTGCGCTTGGCGCCTTGGCGCGACTCCCTTTGGAAGATTCAGGTTAGCCACTGGCTCATCACCATTTTCAAAAAGTGTTCCTTGAAAGCTTGCTGGCAAAAACCCTGTTCCCCAGCATCTCGTTCCATTCACGACCATTGCATTACTATCTTTGATGACCACAAAAGCCGGAAGGTCCTGGCTGACAGAGCCAAGCCCATAATTGACCCACGAACCAAGAGAGGGGCGCCCTCCAAAAACCGAACCTGTATTCATCTGCGACACCCCCCCTGCATGATTAATTCCATCAGACACGCAGGAACGAATCACACAAAGCTCGTCAGCAATCTCATGGTGCCGAGGAAGCCAATCTGAAATCCAAAGTCCACTCTCACCATACTGCCCCCAGGTCCTTTTTGACTCAAGAAGAGCCGCGTTCGCTTCCCCCATCGCCGTGATCGGACGATCAAAACTGGAAGGCAGAGGCTGCCCTGCCAATCGATTAAGCAGAGGCTTAGGATCAAAAAGATCAAGGTGACTTGGCCCCCCTTCCATAAAAAGAAAAATGACATTTTTCGCCTTTCCTAAATGATGAGGAATCTTGGCAGCAACAGGGTTTTTGACATCCAATTCAGACCCGAAGAGCCTCTGTCCGGTAAGCGCAGAAAAAACGACCCCACCAAAACCAGCGCCAGCAGAAGTTAAAAAATCACGGCGAGAGGCAGGTTGTATAATGCGATGACAAGCCATGACTAGAACCTAATGAAGATACAAAAACTCATTCGAGTTGAGAAGAACGTGACAAAAATCGGCGAACGATTCTTGCAGAGATCCCGTTGCTTCAATCAACTGGCTCTGCTTCCCGATAAAACCTCTCGCCTTAGAGATTTCTCCGGGGCTGGGATCCCTTCCCCAAGCGCATCGATAGGCTGTGACAATTGCACTCTCTCCAATACCTTGCTGCCCCTCAAGAATACGAGATGCCATAACACGCGCTCGATCCAGCGGCCATTCACTGTTTGATAAGAAGAGAGACTGACGAGCAGTCGTCGTCGTTTGCCGGCGAGGCTCCGAGCTGAAACCTGATGGAGCATCAAAACACTGCATCACTGGATTTGGACTATTTCTCATCTTTTTGAGATACACTGTCCTTACCGGAGTTTCGTTGTTTTGGGCAGCACCTCCATCTCGATCTTCTAACTCCCCTGAAATCGAAAGCATGGCGTCTCTTACCTGTTCAGCGCTCAAACGAGTTGGAGGAAATCTCCAGAGAAGTTTATTCGTTGGATCCCGCGAAAGCTCCAACTGGCTTGGCTCATACCGCGCAGTCTGTCGGTAGGTCAGACTCGTCATCATTAACCGATGCATCGCTTTCATCTTCCAAGAACCATCTACGAAAACACTCGACAACCAATCAAGTAACTGAGGATGAGACGGAGGGTCACTAAGCATTCCAAAATCATTAGAGCTCGCAACCAAACCTCTCCCAAAATGATATTGCCAGAGACGATTCACCATGACTCTCGAAGCAAAAGGATTACTCTCCTCGACGATCCAGTTTGCGAGAGCACTGCGGCGTCCTGTCGTCTTTGGGGTTGGCTTGATCTCTGGAGTTTCACCACCCAGCAAGGTCAAAAACTTGGGCTCGATGGTTAAACGATCTTTTCCTGGAATCATCACCTTTGCCGGCTCTCGACCTGTATCGGTTGTCATAAACGACGTTGCAAGAGGTTCTGGTTTCAGATGATCAAACTTTTTGAGTTCCTCCGTAAGGTTTTGAAATTTGAGCTCCTCTGGACTTCCTTTTTTGAGAATTTGCTCAGGCTTCGCTTGCGTCCTTACCTCACGGATCGCTTGCCTCTGAACAAGTTGAAAGATCTGCTCTTCGTAGGATGAACGTTGGTCCTTAGGCTTCCAAAACATGGCCTGGACTTCAGCAGGAAAGGTTGCCACTCGGAGTTCATACTTCTCCCGTTTTTTGTGAGCTAAAAGCGCTTCAATCTCAGCTCTCAATTCTTTCGTAGAGAATTCCCAAATCCCCCGCTTCCGCTCATATTCCTGAACCTCTGTAGCGGTAGCTCGAGGATGATCATCTGGCCACATCACTGATGAAAGAAATGCCTGCAGGGAATAATAATCCTCCTGTAAAATTGGATCAAATTTATGATCATGGCATTGGGCACATCCCATCCCCAGTCCAAGAAACACCTCACTTGTGACATTAGTGATCTCATTCATCATGATCTCACGCTGCATCTCAGCATTACGCTGATTCCACTCGTAAACACCATTTCTCAAAAAGCCCGTTGCGACGACCTTTTCGGGTTGATTGGGATAAATCTCGTCAGCGGCTAATTGCTCCCGAACAAAATCCTGATAGGAGACATCATCATTGAATGATTGAATCACATAGTCACGGTAGAGATATGCACTTGGTCTGAGACCATCCTCTCGATAGCCGTCACTGTCCGCATAACGAACAAGATCAAGCCAGTGTTGCCCCCAACGCTCTCCATATCGAGGGCTCTCAAGAAGTTCATCGATTAAGCCCTCGACTGCCTGCTGCTCATTATCGCTCCAAGCAGTCCGAAAGGTTTCGATGCGCTGCCATGATGGAGGCACTCCATGAAGATCAAAAAAAGCGCGTCGTATGAACTCCTCTGCTGAGGCCATCGGCGCCATCTTTAAGCCCGATTCCTTCAGCTTTTTTGAGACATAAGCATCAATCGGATGTTGCACCCCCTCAGGAACCTTTCCCTTTTGAATCGGCTGAATCGCCCACCAAGATTTTTCCTTCTCTGTAAACTTATGATCATCACTAAGGACAACCCCAGGCAGTCCAAGGGCGATGACCGATGAGAGAATCATCGGCAAGGCATCCTGCACAATCCTTTTAAAAAAGTCCCTGAACATTCGCCATCTCTCCTATCAAAAAAACGTGCTTAGATCTCTTCTTTTTTTGAGATCCTCGAGTCAACTCGTCGAGTGAGTCACACGAAGGAGGAATCGAACATCACTATTGGAGTGGCAAGAGAACGAAAGGCTCTCATTGAAAGGTCACAAGATTTAACCTCGCTGATTCAGGGAATCTCTTCTATCGTCTTTAAGATGCGAGGGTTTCTACTGATCATATTGTTGTGTCTTCCCACTTGGGCCGCGGAGATCGCGGAGAATCACGACGAGAGTCCTTACGTCACAAAAAAAGACCTTCGCTATCGCGACGATTCAGAAAACCTGAACCCCTACCAACTTGAACGGTGCGTTCTAGATCTCTACCACCCCAAGACCAAAGGCTTCTCAACGATCATCTGGTTTCATGGAGGAGGACTGACCGGTGGCAATAAAAGTTTTCCAAGTGCACTTAAAAATCAAGGCCACGCCATTGTTTCTGCCAATTACCGGCTCAGCCCAAAAGCAACAGTCAATGACAGCATTGATGATGCCGCTGCTGCGGTTGCCTGGGTTCTAAAAAACATCGAAACATTCGGCGGAAATCGCAAACGAATCTTTGTGAGTGGACATTCTGCAGGAGGGTATCTCGCTAGCATGATCGGCCTCGATCAGTCACGGCTCGATCAATATGGAGCCGACGCCAATGATCTTGCTGGACTCATTCCCTACAGCGGACATGCCATCACTCATTTTACCGCTCGCAAAGAACAAGGAATTGCTCAAGAGCGCCCTGTGATCGACCAACTCGCGCCGCTCTTCTATGTCCGAAAGACCGCCCCACCTATTTTACTGATTACCGGAGACCGGGAAAAAGAACTCCTGGGACGCTATGAGGAGAACGCCTACCTCCTCCGAATGCTTAAAGTCGTAGGACATCAAGATGTCAGCCTTCTGGAACTTGGTGGTTATGGTCACAATATGACCGAACCA
>JALRJZ010000204.1 GCA_023261045.1 Akkermansiaceae bacterium | reverse complement strand
TGATGACCCAGAGGAGGAATTGAGCTTTGATCGTGAACTCAAGAGTGCGCCTCAGCGCAAGAGTCCTTGGTTAGAAAGCTATGTGGAGGCACGCAGGCAATCGATTCGTACTGGTAAGCCCATTCTTTTGTTTTTTACCTCCTCCAAAAATACGTCCAGTAGTGCAGCAATTAAAAGTGAACTCTTTGCGAGTCATGATTTTGGAGATTGGGCGAGCGAAAACGTGATTCGCCTGATAGTTGATGTCGATGGTGGGTCTTTGGAGAGAGGGCAACTTAGCAATGAGACTGTGAAGCGCAGAAACTACGCTGCCGCATTAAAAAAGCAGTTTCATGTTTTGGGCTATCCTACGGTGGTGGTCTTGCAGCCAGATGGTGGAGTTTACTCGCAGGAGAGGGGATATCGACGTGGTCAGAAAAAAGAACTCTGGGGGCGTCTAAAAAATGCCATTCTTACCATTGAGCATAACCATCAAATATGGAAGCGCCGGATGTTAGCGAAGGGGTATCGCGATTGGAAAGGTCAGAATGGGCAAGTCGTCTTTGCTAAGCTGACTCGTTATCGGAGTGGTCAAATGCTTCTCGTTGAGCCCGATGGACACCGCATTAAAACTTCTACCCGAGGCCTCTCAAAAGAAGATCGTGCATGGATCATCGCTCAAAAAGAGAAGAGCGAACGGAATCGGGAATCTCGCGTCAACTAAGGCGCGGGAGACGCAGCGACTCGTAGAAAGAGTTTTTGCCCAGTGTTCGTTGGAGTGATTGTCATTCGAAGGAACCCATCGCCTAGAGGTGAAACGCTTGTCTCGGAAGTGATTTCACTGCTACTCCAGTTTTCTAAATCAGCACTTTGTTGAGCGGTGAAAATAAAAGCAGGATCATTGTTTCGCAAATCAACGCTCAATGTTCCGGTGGCGACATCGTAAGCGTTAAAAGGAGTGATTTGAGAGTTGTTTGGATCACCACCAAAGAGGTATTCGCTGATATTTGAATAGCCGTCGTGGTCGCTATCCTGAGTGGGTTGGGCTCCAGATAAGCCAAGATTTGCGAGGTAAAGTTGGAAGGCTGTGAGTCGATATGAGTTGAAGTCTTGAGCTCGGTCGCCAAGGGGGCCACCCACGGGCTCAAAGAGGTTCGGGGCTCCAAACGTCGATCCGGAAGATCCATCATCATATCCTGCAGATGTTGCTGAAGAATCGTCGATGCTTGAGACGAGGGGGGAGGGATCATTTTCTAATTCAAAAATCTCGGTGTTTCCGATGCCAGAAAGGGGAGCGACTCCTTCACCCGCTGGTCCAAAAACGATCTTCCCTAAGGAATCTTTGATCAAGATTTGTGTGTTATTAGAATTGGTCTTAAATCCTGCAAAGTTCGTGACGGAGAGATGCTGTGGATTTCCCAAGTAAAAATTGCTCCAAGCATATCCAAGTGTGTCGAGCTGATCGACCAGGTTGAGGGCGGTGTCGAGTCCTCCTTGAGTGGTTGGTTTGTCGATGAATGTAAGAATTGTTCCGTTGGCGATCGTTGACCAAACCGAGGGGTCGGTGAGAGCGATGGTAGAAATGGGGGTAAAAACACCTCCTGATTTCCCTTCGCCGATTTCAACTGACCAACCAGTCAGATTGGAATATCCCGCAGATCCGTCTCCAACGACAACGAGTTCAAACCAGTTGCCTCCATTTCCAATCACTCTTCCAAAATGAGAATCTGTCGAGGCGATCCCACCATTTTCACCCAGTGCTAATGTTCCGCCATTCAAATACTCATCAGAAGCAACTGCATTGTATTCGTTGAGAATCACCGAGGGGCTTGGGTGGTGAACAGTCAGCTCGTAAACGAGATATCCGAGATTATTTTCATTAGCTCCGTTATCTGCAGTGATCGTGATTTCATATTTTCCAATATCCTCTGTCGTGAGCTCTCGATTCGTGGAAATTGAAATGCCGCCAGCAGAAGGGCTCATCGTAAGGAAGCTTGGAAGTGCAATGGCTTCGAAGCTGAGAGGTAAGCCACCAGGGCTGCTTACACCCACGTTGACTGCGTATTCTCCCCGGAGAGCATCGCGAGATGGTGATGATGTGAAAAATGGGGGGCTTTGGCTTTTGATAAATGCTGTGAAGGATTGAGTGAGCTCTGGAGTGCCCCACTGATTGGGGGCTCCAAAGGTCGAGGTGCTGCCATCATCGTAGTTCACTGAGATCGGTGAAACAGTTCGACTTGGAGTTCCTTCAAAGCGCAGAGTTTCAGTTTCGCTGACGCTGATGAGATCGTCCGGTAAACCATTGAGAGTGCTATCACGACCTAAGATGGACTCGCCAATAGGGCCATAAATAAGCTGATTGTTTGAATCTAAAACGCTCACCATCGTGTCGCTGCTTCCAATAGTTCTCCCCCCAGGGTGAATTGATTGCTCTTGATCGATCATGATAGCGTCGTGCATCCAAAGATTCATCCAAAGAAATCCACTTGTGGTGAGGTTTGAAGTTTTTGGTAGGGCAGTGTCGGCAAAGCTTCGGTCATCGATGAGAGTGAGAATTGTTCCGTTTGCGATTGATGAGAGTGCTTGATGGTTTGAAAGCTTCAGTATTCTCACTTTATCATTTCCTTCAATTTTGATGGTCCAATTCCTAAGATCAACAAACGAGCTCTCTGCGTCTCCGGTGACGATGAATTCAATCCAATCTCCGCCGTGTCCTTCCTCCCTTCCTAGGATGAGATCTGAGGCGCCTCCAATTTCATCTTGAGTTCCTCCGCCCAAAAACTCGTTACTGCCTACACCATTAAATTCGTTAAGAATAATCGGGCTGACTGCAGGGGCGATCGTCACGGTGATGACTTGAATGCTCGGACTGGTTAGTCCGGAATTATCAAGAGCCGAGATCGTGATTTCGTGTGAACCAAGATGCTTCTGAGTGGCAACCCCGCTAAACTGCCCAACACCGTTTCCAAGGTCGTTGAAAGTTAACCAGGTTGGTAGATTGTCGGCGCTCAAAGAAATAAGATCTCCTTGATTGGGGTCCACGGCATTGACGCGGAAAGATGAGTTTGCGAGTGAATTGTTGATGACCCATGTCGTAGAGAAGGGGGCGAGAAAGAGAGGTGAAAGAGGTTGAGGTGGAGCAGGAGCGATCCCTGGGGAGCCGATGTCTTGAGATGCTTGGGTGCTTTGATAAGCGTTGAAGAGGCCATTGACGCTTAAGTTTCCTGGAACAGGGCTACCGTCGGTAAAACGAGCGAAGCTGACTCCTGTGGTGGAGCTGACAAATTCAAATTGGTCAACGAGAGTATTGCTGGCGTTAAAAAGAAAAATAGAATCTCCGCCAGACCCTAATCCCGGAAAGTTTGGAAGCTCGGTGGGAGCAGTGGTAAAGATGCGAACACTCGGATCGATCGCCCATGTGCTACGAAATTCAGTTGAGGTGTCTTCTCGGAGGACGATCACAGAGCCGCCCGCCGGGATGAGATAAGAGGGAAAGATCTGACCAATTCGCCCTGGAATGGGTGTTGAATCGTCGAAGCTATAGCCGCCGATATTGACCGGGTTTTCCCCGGTGTTGGTGATTTCAAGCCAGTCGCCGTTTGTCGCCCCGCCGGGGTGAGCTGAATCGGACATCACTTCAGTGAGTCGTAATTGAGCGCCTAAAGAGAGAGGAAGGGCGAGTGTCGCGAAGGGAAATGAAAGTTTCATTTGTTGAGGGTCGGCTGGTTTTAGTCGAGAAGTGCCCCAATGGAAGGCGAAAGATCAGGATGGAGTGAAGTTTTGAGAGGCAAGGTCTTCATGGCGTCGGTGCATGAGTCGTGATTCGTTTGGCGCGAAACCCTATAATCGACTCGGGATTGCTTGCTTTCAAGTCGTGTTTGCTTTTGGTGCCTGATTTCGTCTGTTGGTCAGAGATTTTTTTGTTTTTTCTGGGAGGAGGGTCAGCGCCCTAGGTATTTAAATGTTACGAAAGATTTTGGTGATGATCCCTCAAGAAATAATTAGGAAAAAAAGAGACGGCCAAGAGCTCCAAAAAGAAGAAATCGCTTTTTTTGCACGGGGAATCGGAGATGGCTCGATTTCGGAAGGGCAGATTGCGGCATTTGCCATGGCGGTGTATTTTCAAGGTATGTCACTCGATGAAAGAGTGGCGCTCACCGAAGGGATGCGTGATTCTGGAGAGACGTTGTCATGGCCCGGGATGGATGGTCCAGTTATTGACAAGCATTCAACGGGGGGAGTTGGTGATAATGTCTCGTTAATGTTGGGGCCTCTTGTTGCTGCTTGCGGGGGATATGTTCCCATGATTTCAGGGCGTGGACTTGGCCATACGGGGGGGACCCTCGATAAACTGGATAGTATTCCTGGCTATCAAACAATGCCCTCAACTCAGCGTTTTCGCGAAGTGGTCAAAGGTTGTGGGGTGGCTATTATCGGTCAAACCAATCGACTCGCTCCTGCTGATCAGAGGTTTTATGCCACTCGCGATGTGACGGCGACCGTAGAATCAATCGATCTTATTACCGCATCAATCCTGTCCAAAAAACTAGCGGCTGGTCTGGAGGCTCTGGTCATGGATGTGAAAACTGGGAGTGGAGCGTTCATGCAGCAATATCAGGATGCCAAGCTCCTCGCTGAGAGTATCGTTGGGGTTT
>JALRJZ010000203.1 GCA_023261045.1 Akkermansiaceae bacterium | reverse complement strand
GCGTGAAAGAGCATTTCGAATAAAGCGATACTCCCATCTTGGGAGTGTTTCGATGACAAGGGCCCGAATCGATTCAGGCTTTCCGTTCATGACGAAGTCTCTTGCGTTATTGTCCTCTAGAAGCTCACCATTTGCCACAGGGATTGAGATGGTGAGTGTTGCGGCTCCGACTTCACTGATTTTCCATAGGATGGAATCATAATGAGTGCTATTGGCGCGGATGGTAATGGATTTCGTTCTTTCCTTGCCACTCTTGCTGCGAACCCGCACTTGGGTTCGCACATCCCGAGGAAGAGTGGATTTGATTGTGAAAGGGATTTGCACATTTTCATCGACGATTCCGTAGGCAGGGGCATTCACCGATTCTAATTCTAAGTCCTCGAGATATTGCTTGCTCCCTGTTGCTAGGGTGTAAATGGGGATTTTCTTGAGTGCGAATTCTTGAGCGGAAGCAATCGGTGTCTTTCCAGTATTCCAATCGCCATCACCGATTAAGATAGTGGCTCTGAGGTTACGCTCAGTTTCTAAAATACGAGAAAGTGCCGAATTGATATCGGTGCCTGCGATAATGCGTTCATTCGTATTTTCGGGAGGTGGTGGTGTTCCGAAGGAAGATTTTGTGACCCGATTGCGATCTTGTTTTTCAAAAGTTTTCCAAAACTCAGTGTCGAGGACCCTTTGGACCAAAGCGCTTCTTGTGAGAATGCTTTCATTACCAGCGATATTTTCTGGCCGGATGGCATCCTCGGTGGTCATTGAGAGCGAATCATCCCAAAGAATCGCAATTTCTGGTTTGAGGTCTGAATGAATTGTGGTCCGCCACTCTGGCCCAAGCAACATGGCGCAGAGATAAGTGACACAGAATAAGCGAGTCACTTCAAGTGCTGAGGTTTGTTTGCGGCGTGCCGAACGTTGGATTGCGATGACTCCAAGACAAGTCGTGAGAATTAAGACAAAAACAATGAGAGCCAGGACGGAGGTGCTGGCCTGAAAATGGAGTGGTCCTAGATTAAAATGATTCATGAAGCCGGTGGGGATGGGGCCATCGCTCGATGAATGGGTTGCGCTGGTTTTGCTTGGAGGCAGAGAAGAGCCTCACCAATGAGAAAAAAGAGGGCTGCGATGAGGAAGCTTTGCCAGACCTCTGAAGCGAGGTCCTCGTCAGTTTGTTCATCAGTAAAAAGACGGTAGGAAGTTCCCTCTAGGAGCTCATCTAAGGTCTCTTGGGAGATCTTTGCAGGGTCGGATTCTTCGGCGGGTCGGTTGACGGCAATGACGCGCTCTCCAACGCGGTATACCCCAGCGCGGTTGGCTCCGAGGGCTGGTTCAAAATCTTCAAAGCTATCAAGGCGTGTTCTTGATTCATCGGTTTGAGCTTGAGCTTTTTCACTGCCTGCGATGGCGCGATAGTTGTCATCAAGACGGTCGGCTCCTTCAATAAGGAGGCGCTGAATTGCGACAAGGTGTAAGGCGGTGAACTCTAGATTTGACCATCGGTCATCTGGAAGTGTTGCTAAAAAGATACAGCGGCCCCTGCCTTGGATCTGTCGAGTAAGAAGGGGTTGGTTATCATCCCATTTTGCAAGAGTGATCACATCTCCTTGGATCGATCGTCGCTTAAGAGCCTTTAGTTTGTTGATAGGCAGTGTGTTTCCGTCGGCTCCGTCTTGCCATGGCCCATCGTCTTTCGCCCACGATCCGCTGATAAAAAACTCATTCTGGGGTGCTGATCTAATCTCTCCCCATGAGATTCCGTAAAGGGAGTATTGAGAGTCTCCTTCGGGTGGGAAAAAGATCGCTGATCCACCGGATTCAATGAAACTCTTCAAGAGCGTGCTTTGATTTTCGTCGGGCAGTGGAGCTTGCCAAATGATCAGGGAGGCCTCATTCCAATTGATTTCAGAGATTTGTCGGGGGTGAATAATTTGGCATTGATTGCGGTCAAATCCACTGGGAGCAGCAGCTCTTTTAAGAAATTGAACGCTTTCTGAATCTGTCTTTTCACTGATCACCCAGCTGTTCATGTTTTTCTTTTTTCCGTATGCAAAAAAAACAGCATTATCTCTTAAGTTGTCATCAGGATTTAAACCAATCCAACCAAATCCTTCTTCGTCATTTCCTGGGAGATTGAGTTTTTTCCGAAACCGAAGTTCTTGTCCTGAGAGAGCGACTTGTTCTGACGAGCGTGCCCCTTGGAGCGATGAGGTGATGCTGATGTTTTTGTCCTCTTTTGCGTTCGAGCGACTGAGGCGGAGGTCGAGCAAAAGGCTGTTTTCTTCCCGACGAGTGGAGAGAAGTTCAAGGGCGAGGTTGTTGCTGGTGTTCTCTCCGGTTGTGATGAGTCGCAGTTGAGTTTGAGTGGGTAACGCATTGAGCCCTGAGCGAATCCTGCTTTCCCATCGAGAAGACCAATTGCGATACAGTAAGGAACAGAAAACTTTGCGCCATAGGGCGTGGATGGATTTCGTTTTTCCTCAAGTGGCTCCCAAAGGCGATGCACAGTGCCTTCACCGACATGCGCATGAATATCTTTAATCTCTTCGGGTCTTAATTTCTTCGCCGCTTGCAGCGCGCAGTCGACAAATGGTTGCGTCATAGTTCCACAGGCGTAGGGTTTAAATGCAAGCCCTGCTGAAATCCATTTGTCACCGAATGATTCAAGATGACTGAAGTCTGGTTTGATGGTATTCGAAGCGAAGCCTTTGAACAGCCCATGAGTTCCTTCGAATACAGTGCGAGGCCCCTGAAAACCAGCTTTCGCCATCACTGCAGATTTAATCCCAGCCGAGGCGGCCCAGCCCGGATGCATGCGTTTAGTCCAAGTGCCTTCTGCGAGGTATTCGATGATCCCTGAGGCCATAGAACCAACGATTCCAAGTGCTGATGCTGTTTGCTTCGGGCTCAGTCCGTATGCGATTGATGCGGTTAGGCTCGCACCGAATGCACCTAAGATTGCCGTTGGATGGAATCCCTGGCGATGAACAGCTGTAGGAGCAACTAATGCGAGTCTGCAGATGAGTTCAGCCCCAAACGCCATCGATCGCACAAATTGATCCGGGGAAAGCTCTTCGCGCTCTGCGATCGCTAAGATCGTTGGTACGATTACTGATGAAACATGGACAGGTGTGCCTTCGAATGTGTCGTCAAAGTCTTCACCATGGATCGCTGTTCCGTTAATTAACGCAGCATCTTGCACTGTAAAGCGCGACCCGTGCCCAAATGCGGTCGATTGTCCATAATCGAGACAGGAGGATTCGATCGCTCGAATGTAGTCTGTATTGCGAGCCGAAAACATCAGTCCGTAGGCATCAAGAGTCACTCGCTGTAACATCTGTCTGACTGATTCAGGGATCGGCGTTGATTTGCTAGCAGAAACGGTAGCGATATGTTCCGCGAGAATGACAGCGGTCATGGCAAGAATGCTCCACCGTTGACGTGAATTGTTTGTCCTGTAACAAAGCCGCTGTCAGGACCGACGAGCATGGCGATGACGCGGGCGACGTCCTCAGGTTGACCGTAGGGCACCTTTTTTCCTTCAAAATTAGGGTGTTTGAGACGCGCACCAGCATCCTTGGATCGCTCCACTTCAATATGGCCGGGAACAACGCAATTGAATGTCACATTCGATTCCGAGAACTCAACGGCGAGTGCTCTGACTAAGCCTGGGACGCTCGATTTTGATGTCACCACAGCAGCACGTTCAATCGCACCTGTATGGGCAGATAAGCCGCCGAGGCAAATGACGCGGCCCCAGTTTGCATTGAGCATGTCGGGTAGAAATCGCTGGGTACACAAAAATTGCGCGTCACAGTTGATGCGGAATACTTCGTGCCATTCGTCGAGGGTAGTTTCGAGAAAAGGCTTTGTTTTGCGAACTGAAGCATTGTTGATCAGGACCTGACAGGGGCCGATGGCACGCGTCGCTTCTTCGATTTGGTCGATGGTATCAATCGTATCAAGTGGGCCAACAACTCCCTCGCAGTCCACGCCCGTGGCACGAACCAATTCGATCGTTTGTTGCAGATTAGCCTCATCGTTTCGCGTGTGAAGCACGATGTGATAACCAAGCGACGCTAACTCGAGCGCGGTGGCCCGCCCGATATTTCGGGCAGAACCAGTGATAACAGCAACAGCATTATCCAGTTTCACGCTTTAGCCTTCCTGTTCTTAAACCCAGTCCAGAAAGGCGTCGATAGGTTAAGTGCAGTAAGGGCAAAGAAGAACAGAACAATTGGACTCTCCATGAGTGCCCAGAAGTTATTGTCATAAATGATCATTGACTGACTGAATGCTTCTTCAACCATCTTTCCGAGAATGAGACCCATCACCAGTGGCGCTGCTCCGAATCCATGACGATTCATAAAGTAGCCAACCAGACCCGCGACTAACATGACATACACATCAACGAATGATGAGCTTGACGAATAGGCGCCAATGACTGCAAAAATGAATACCGCTGGCCAGAGCAGTTGCTTTGGAATGAAGGTCACTAGCGAGAAGAACTTGGCGCCAGCGAGCCCAATTCCCAAGAAAGCAATATTTGCAAACAACATTGCTCCGAAGATCGCGTACAGGAACTCGGGCGTTTCATTCAATAGATACGGGCCAGGTCTGAAACCGTGCATGATCAACGCGGCAAGAATTAGCGCCGTTGAGCCAGA
>JALRJZ010000202.1 GCA_023261045.1 Akkermansiaceae bacterium | reverse complement strand
TCGGTGCTATAGGTCATTGCAATGATCAGTGGCGTTAATCTGAGAAGGCCGGTTATCCATGGACCATGACCTTCGTCGTGAGTGTGATCACAAGAGTGTTCATTTTCGTGATCATGTGAGTGGTGATGATCACAAGAACCACAGCAATGATCATCATGGGAATGTTTCGATGATTCTTTTTCTCTAGGGCAAATCACCGAGTAAATTCCGAGGATAAGAATCCCAATTCCTCCGATGAGAACAAAGTGGTGAAAGCTTTCAGCGAGATAGAAACGAACCCGCATGGAATGATAAAAATAAAGTAGGATTCCGCCCCAGATGCAGGCAATCAACCCGAAGAGTCTGACGTGGAGAGTGATCATACAGGCAAGGGGATAGAGGCATTATTCTCCATCCAAGTTGGAAGGATCGTCGATTCAAAGAGGAGGGCGAGTGCCCCAGTCAGAATGAAAACCACCACCACGAGAAAGACGATGAATTTCCAGCGGAAAACAGTCGAGTAGAGGAACACAAGTTTCGCATCAATCATCGGCCCAAAAACCATGAAGGCCAGCTTTGGGCCGTATTTAAAGTTTACGAAATTAGCGGCAATAAATGCGTCGGAAGTGGAGCAAAGACTTAAAACGAAGGCGAGAACCATCATCGCGGCGCTCCCAATGAGAGAGTTGTCTGCTAAGCTTTTCCAAAAGTCGTCGTTGGGATCGATAACAATGGTTTTAAGCAAAGCAGTGAGAACAACGCCAATGGTAAAGTAGAGGCCGACATCCATCAAGTCACGCAGTGAGTTATTCATCGCGGCGTTGAGATTACGTGGATGTTCGTGGTGATGAGATTCATCAGATCGTAGCGATCGCTTCAGTATAAGATCATGAGTCACGCGGGAAATAAGAAGAGCAACGATGATCGCAATGAGGTAGCCCATTATCAGCCGAGAGCTTGCGATGGGAATCTCGTTGTTAAACGCTTTGTAAGTGCTGATTGCTGTGACTGGATTGAAGATCGGTGCTGCGAGCATGTAAGCCAACGCGCAACCTACAGGCAGGCCACTTTTAACAAGGCGGCGAATTACGGGAACCACGGCACATTCACAGACTGGGAAAATTGCTCCAAGTAAACCACTCATTAAGATGGCGAGAACTTTGTTTTTAGGGAGGAATTTCTCGAAGGCGCCTTTGGGTAAATAGGTCCCCAGAAAGCCGCTGATGAGAGTCCCTAGGAAAATAAAGGGTAGCCCTTCTAAAAAGATGGCAAGAAACTCCATGGAGCCATCCGAGAGTTGTTCCTTCATTTCCTGAGTCACTTCACAATAAAAGCTTAGAAAGGGTTGAGTGGTCCAAACAAAAAATCGACTCTCTTGGGTTGGTATTGTCAAAACGCGTGAGGTCTGCACGTTTTTGAGGTTTGAGGCCCTTTGAGTTTCTTAAAAGGGAGAGCGTTGAGGCGGAAAAGGGGGCAAGTTCTGTATTTCATGCTTTTCCTTCTGGGAGCGACATCCTCAAAGTGGAGCGCAGATGATCTCAGAACCCGAGCCGATTTCTCTCTCGATTGATCGTGGTCAGGCTTGGGGGGTCGTTGGTAGAAATGGAAGTGGGAAATCGTCTCTAGCGATTCACCTATTAAAAGAAAACCATCGACTTTTTAGTCGGCCGGCATTCGTGTCATTTGAGCTCGAGGATCAACTTCTCGAGCGAGAAATCCGAGAGGATGATTCCGAGTTTATGGATCGTCAAGATCCCGGCAGGACTGTCAGAGAGCTTCTTGAGGAAGTGTGGGTAGAAGGTGCGCTTTCGACAGAGAGCCTCTCCCAAGACCTTGGAATGACTGAGTATCTCGACCGAGGCTTTCGCCTCTTGTCGACAGGAGAAAGACGACGCCTCATGGTTGCTCGGGCGCTGGCGCAGTTACCGGACTTTTTAATTCTAGATGAGCCTTTTGATGGTGTTGACCAAGATTCTCGGCGCCAGTTATCTCGGATCATTGAGAAGTTGCGACACCAACTGACCCTTGTCATTGTGGTAAACCGGATGGCTGAGCTTGAGGCTTTTGTGGATCATGTCTTCTGCGTGGAAAATGGATTGTGCGTGTTTCGAGGAAGTTACCTTGAAGCCAAAGAAAATCAGGTTTTTCAACAATTAGTCGCGGTTTCAGATCCCCAGGTCCGGATTCCTCAAACTCTTTCGGGAGCTCGTTTCAACGACTCCACCATCATTCCAGTGGAAATGAGAGAAGTGAGTGTCATCCACGGGGGGCGGGAGGTCATCTCGAATCTGACCTGGAAAGTTGAAAGGGGGCAAAACTGGAAAATATCTGGTCCAAACGGCTGTGGGAAATCCACCCTTGTAAACTTAGTCTCGGGAGATCACCCGCAGTGTTATTCCAATGATGTGTCCGTCATGGGGATGAGACGAGGTTTTGGGGAAACCATTTGGGAAATCAAAGAGTTTCTTGGCATCGTCTCTCCCTCTCTCCATCAGCTTTATCGGGTGAGCACTTCGGCGATCAGCACGGTGCTTTCCGGGTTTTTTGATAGTGTGGGAGTTTACCAAGAAGTGAGCCCAGATCAGGTCAAAATTGCGAGGCAATGGCTAGATTTAATTGGTCTTCATCGTCAGTCCGAGGTGCCTTTTCGCTCGCTGAGTTTTGGCCAACAACGATTGCTGCTCATTGCCCGAGCTCTGGTAAAGCAGCCAGCTTTGTTGATCTTAGATGAACCTTGCCAAGGGTTGGACCCTTTGAACCGCGCTCTCGTCTTAAAGGTCATCGACCGGATTGTTTCATCTGGTTTGACCCAGCTGCTTTATATAACCCACGAGCCAGAAGATCAGCTCGTATGCCTGACTCATCATTTGAGACACGATGGCCGACATTGGGTTGAGGAGGTTCTATCTCCTTAAGAGTAAAATTCTATTTTTTGGGAAGGCTCATAGGAGAGAATAAAAGCGATCAAGAGAGGCGCTTTGAAAAGATTGTTTCGATCTCAGAGTATGATATCCTTGAATCGTGAAGCGTTTATTTCTCTTATCGATCATTGGCGTGTTTGGGCTTGTTTCTTTTCAAGCTTCTTTGTCTGCTGAAGTCTCGCCTTCGCAGACCTCTCTCGAGGCCAAGAAGCCAAGCCTCACCTTTTACTATTTCCCGGGATGACCACTTTGCGGAAAGATTAAAGTCATCGTGAATGACTTAAAAAAGATAAAGGGTGACCAAGTGAATTTTTCGAATGTTTTGATGGGGTCTGCCCAAAGCAAAGAAGAGGTCAAAAAGGCTGGCCTTACGAGTCATGGGTTAGTTGGTAATGATAAGGATGGAAAGCTGGTTCAAGCCATCGAGGGTCACTCTTATGGAAAAGAGAAAGTAGAAGCGGTCCTGAAAAAACTTCTTCAAGGGAAGTGAGGCATCAAGCGCATTGAATTTGAGCGCTGATCGCCTTGCTCAACGCTTATTTGTTAATCGCGCCAATCGAGCCCCTCGTAGAGTGGCGAGAGGATCTCGTGCCCATCTTTCGTGACTAAGGCCATGTCTTCAACGCGCACTCCTCCGAGCGTCGAAGAGTAGAGTCCAGGTTCGACGGTGAAGATTTCGTTTTCGAGAATGATTCCGCCTCCGTGATCAAGCAGGATTGGTTCATGGATCTCGAGTCCTATCCCATGACCGGTTCCATGGCGCATGGCCGGGAGGCTGAGATCGTGTTGGTGATCACCACGGATCAGGGAGAAGCCGTTTTTTTCGATGATCGCCGTTGTCGCTAGGTGCACCTCTTCTCCTGTCGTTCCAGAACGCAAGGCCTGGCAACCTGCGGCTTTGGCATCGCAGACTGCCTGATGCATTTTAAGAACTTCATCGCAGGGCGTTCCATGAACGACCGTTCGCGTCATGTCTCCGTTGTAGCGGGTTCGTTGATCCATTGGGAAAATATCGACAATAACTGGAAGGCTCGTCTTGAGGGGGCCGTCTCCAAAATGGTGACAATCTGCGACATGAGGAGCCGTCACAACAATGGAGTCATGTGCATTTGAGAAATTTCGTTCGAGAAGAAACGCCGTAATCATCGAGCGCATTCTTTGAGAAGTTAGGATTTGGTCTTCGTGATAGAGTATGCCCTCTCGGTCGGCGCGCGCATGCGCAATCGTTTGGCAGGCAAAGGTCATCGCTTCGCCGGTGATTTTTTGAGCATGACGGAGGTTTTGAATTTCCTCTTCATCTTTCGATCTCCGATTTAAAACTCCGAGATCGGCTGCATATTCGATCTGAATGCCAACTTCCTGAATAAAATGAGCGTATAAAAAAGGGAAAGTCCGATCCACTTGAACGACTTTTTCCCCGGCCTGAAGCAGGCACTGAGCAGTGGCCTGAGCGAGAGCGGTGTCTCGATCGCCGGAAAGACCCGTTGCTGGAGCAAAATCTGCAGCACAACAGATTTGGCTGGCTCTGATGGACTTTCGAGCCCGCTCCATTTCGATATCTCGAACCAAGTAAGTTGAGGTCCCATCGCTAAAATCAATGATGACCGAGGCATCAGGCGCAAGAAAACGAACCCGGTGGAAAAGAGTGGCATTCGTTGAGGAGAGTCCTGCTAGGACGATTGTTTTTTTGAGAGACATGATGCGAGGAAGCTGTTTGAAGAAATGGGAAAGGAAAATGCGGCAGCAAAAACCAGAGGGTTCTTTTGCCC
>JALRJZ010000201.1:261-4679 GCA_023261045.1 Akkermansiaceae bacterium | reverse complement strand
AGATTGAGAGTCGGGAGCGCTACATGAAAGCACTTCCAAAACTTTGCGAGCAAGTCCGAGCTCTCCATGAAGAAACTACCGAGGTTGTTAAGAAGCTCTCCGCCAAAGCTCCTCGGGGAAAAAAGAAGCTTGATACCACTCTTTCGAAAAACTTGCAGTCAATCGCCCGTCTCTATACCCGCTTTTATTTCAAGCAAAAGGTCATCGAAGACTTCTGTGATGTCGTTAAGCTGCATCAACAGAAGATTTGGAAGTATTCTCGTAAAAATGGCGTGGAAGCTGAGACCGCAATCAGAGAGCTTTCCCTTGAGGCCTGGCACACAGTCGAGGATTTTGAAGTGACCAATAAGAACCTGACAGTCTGGATGGCGAAGGCTCTTCGCGCGAAAACTGAAATGGTTGAGGCGAATCTTCGCTTAGTGATCTCTATCGCTAAGAAATACACCAACCGAGGTCTCTCGTTCCTTGATTTGATTCAGGAAGGAAACATGGGGTTGATGAAGGCCGTCGAAAAGTTTGAATATCGGAGGGGCTACAAGTTCTCGACCTACGCAACTTGGTGGATTCGTCAGGCAATTACGCGTTCGATCGCGGATCAAGCGAGGACGATTCGAATTCCCGTCCACATGATTGAGACGATCAACAAGTTGATGCGTGTTCAAAAGCAACTTGTTCAAGAATACGGTCGAGAGCCAACGCCTGATGAGATTGCCGAGGAGATCCACCTTCCTGTGGAGCGTGTTCGTGCCGTTCTAAAGATGGCTCAACAGCCAATTTCTCTTCAGGCCCCTGTTGGTGACTCTGATGACACATCTTTTGGAGATTTCATTGAAGATAAAACCGCTGAAAACCCCATGGAAGAAGCTGGTTTTGCAATGTTGAAAGACAAAATTATCGAGGTTTTAGATACTTTAACAGAAAGGGAGCGGGAGGTTTTGGAACAACGCTTTGGTCTCAAGGATGGTTATTCTCGAACACTCGAAGAGGTCGGAAGACAGTTTCAGGTGACAAGGGAACGCATCCGTCAAATTGAAGCGAAAGCTCTCCGTAAGATGCGCCACCCTACAAGAATTCGAAAACTGGAAGGCTTTATCGAACTTCCCATTTAAGTTCACCAAAGTTTGATTTGCCCGCCCTATTCACTCAATGAGAAGTAGGCGGGCTTATCGCTTATAATACGAAGTGTTCTTTTCTTGCTAAGAAGATTCCCAGTTTAACCCTATGACGTGATGCAACCGATTCAATTGGAAAGCGCAATCGCCACGATCACAGAATCAGACCATCGTTTTGACGCTGGCGCCTTTTTTTTGGTGCGCGAAGCCTTAGACTTCACTGTCGAACGATTGGCTGCTGAGAGCTCGGGAGAAAAGCGACATGTCACAGGTCCTGAGCTTCTAAATGGTTTTCGTGACTACACGCTTCAGGAATACGGTCCCATGGCGGCAACTCTCTTAGAGCAATGGGGAATGAAGTCTTGCCGTGATATTGGTGAAATTGTCTTTCTATTCATCGAGCATGGCGTTTTCGGAAAACAAGATTCGGATTCAATTGATGACTTTCGAGAGATTTACCAGTTTGAGGATGTTTTCGTGAAACCCTTTATTGTTTGATGCTCTACATGCGCCGCCGCCAAGCTCTTGTGGACCTGCTTGCCATGAGTAGGTTTGCTAACCTACCAACGGTTTGGTCAAATGCCTTGCTGGGCGGTATGTTAGGTTTGGTGTTTGCGAAGTTTGACTTACTCCTTGATCCCCTTCGTTTCATTCAGGTTTTTCTCAGTCCATCGCTGCTCTATCTTGGCGGCTGCTTCTTCAATGATTGGCATGATCTCGATTTTGACAGAAAGACGCGCCCCGATCGTCCTCTTCCTTCAGGGCGCTGGCAGCGTCGCACCGTCTTTGCTCTTGCTGGAGGTCTCATGGCTCTGGGGTTGATCCTTTCTTTTTTTCTGAGTTTGGCATCTGGTTATTGTGGTCTCGGAATTGTTGGGTGCATTTTAGTTTACACGCGCTGGCATAAGAGGAGTTTGGTGAGTTTGCTGTTTATGGCTGGAGCGAGGGTGCTGATTTATCCTCTCGCTGCCCTTGCCTTTTTGCCATTAACCAGCGCTCAAGAATCTATCGCTCTTTTTGTTTTCCTGGCCCTCGGAATGGGAGGGTATATTCTTGGGATTTCCCTGTCGGCTCGAGGGGAAACCGCTTCGAAGGCGGAAAGGCGTGAAAATATTCTTCCTGTTCTTCTTTTGATCTCTCCCGCGATCATCTTTTCCGCCCCCCTCTTAACGCTCGGATACACCTTTGCTGTGATTCCTCTCATTTTCTTTATCGCGCTTCTCGCGCTGATCGTTCGTCAATTCCGATCAACCGGTCAGATTGGTAGATTTGTCTCGTACACACTTGCGATGATTCCCTTTGTCGATTGGTTGATTATGGCACCCCTAGCGCCGAGCTTGCCGATCCTTCTGCTTCCCCCCATCCTTGCCTGCCTCGCTCTTTTTTTACAACGGATTGCCCCGGCAACTTAAACCCTTATGTCGACAGTATTAGCAATTGAATCATCCTGTGATGAAACAGCTGTTGCTGTAATAAAAAGGAATGAGGGCAAGGTCTCACTTCTCACTTCTCTGGTCTCATCACAAATTGAGATCCACCGTCAATTTGGTGGAGTTGTTCCCGAAGTTGCCTGTCGAAACCATTCGCAGCGTATTGCTCCACTCATTGAGCAGGCGCTCGAAGAAGCCCAAATAGAGCTCGATGAAATTGACGCCTTTGTTGGAACACAGGGACCGGGGCTTGCTTCGTCTTTGCTTGTAGGATTTTCCTACGCAAAGGCTCTCGCGGTCGCTAATGGCAAGCCATTTTATGGCATCAATCATATGGAGGGTCATCTTCTTTCTCCCTTTTTAAGTCAGGGGTTTATCCCTCCCCATTTGGCTTTAATTGTCTCTGGAGGTCACACCATGCTTATCGATGTTCAAGGCTATCAAAAATACACCTTGTTTGGACGCACTCTGGATGATGCGGCTGGTGAAGCTTTTGATAAGGTCGGAAGAATGTTAAGTCTTCCCTATCCTGGTGGTCCTGAAATTGAGAAGCGTGCCCACCAAGGAAACCCTTCCTCTTTTAAGTTTCCTCGAGCACTTCTTAAGGACTCATCATTGAATTTTTCGTTTTCTGGCCTCAAAACTTCGGTTCTATACGAGGTCCAAAGAAATCAAAATTGGCGCGATCAACTTGACGACCTTTGCGCCTCGTTTCAAACGGCTGTTATTGATTGTTTGGTTGGAAAAACTGTAAAGGCTTTAAGCGAAACAAACCATCAAAGGATCTCTCTTTCAGGTGGAGTGGCTTGTAATAAAGCGCTTCAATCTGCGCTGCTCGAGCAGTCCAGGCGCCTTGGATGCGTCTTGGAAGTCGCACCCCCAGCTCTCACCACTGATAATGCGGGAATGATTGCCTTTGCGGGACTACTCGCGTTTGAAAACCGTTCAGGGGATCCCCTATGTAAGGGAATTGATCCGAACTGGGCTCTTGGCGAGTGAGGTGCTTGCTTAGAGCGGCCAGAAAACTGGAATCATCACGCTTGCAACAATCCAGAGGATGACTGCTAGCGGAAAGCCTGCACGGAAGAAGTCGCCAAACTTATAGCCTCCTGCTCCATAGACAAAAGTATTCGTCTGATATCCGATGGGGGTTGCAAAGCTTGCCGAAGAGCCAAACATAACTGCCGCAATAAATGGTCGAGCATCAACCCCTAGCTGAATACTGACAATAATTCCCAGGGGGGTTAAAAGAGCAGCTACGGCATTATTGCTGACCATTTCCGTTAAAACTGCAGCCAATAAATAGAACAAGGCGATGAGAATGCGCGGATCAACTTGACCGATCGATTTGACCACTTGAGTGGCAATCATCTCAGTGATTCCCGAGTATTGGAGTGCCTGACCAAGGCCAAGCATACCAAAGATTAAGAAGAGTACTTTCCATTCAATGGCTTGGTAAACTTCGTTGGAATTCAGACAACCGGTAAGCAGAACAAAGATCGCGGAGACAAGCGCAGTAAGGACAATGGGAACAGGAGAAATCACTCCAAGCCCGCTCAGAAGCGAGACAAACATGAATGCCAGAATAGAGAGAATGGCAAACGGTGCTTTTTTGGTGCGGTAAGGAGTTTCCTTGGGGGCGCTCAAGTTAATGAAATCCTTCAAATCAAACAATTGTTGCATTCTGCGGGCAGGCCCTTGGACTAAAAGGGTGTCACCAAAGGCAAGTTTCACATCTTCGAATCGTTCTTGAAGATTCCTGCCGCGACGGTGAACCGCGACAATAATGACACCATATTTCTGCCTAAAATTAAGCTCTTTGAGGGTCTTTCCGGCAAGGCTGGAATCTGGACCTAAAATACCTTCCATCATCACC
>JALRJZ010000201.1:0-251 GCA_023261045.1 Akkermansiaceae bacterium | reverse complement strand
TTCGGTTCGAATGTCTTCTAATCCAAGCTCATCGGCTTGGTAAGGGTGACCTTGGGAAATCCCTGCTCCTTTCTCAGAGAGCCCGATCAGGCTCTCTAACCTCCCTTTCATAATGATTTCATCCCCCACTTCAAAAATGACCTCATTAAGCCCCTGTTTGACTCTTCTTCCATCACGCACGACATCAATGACTCTCGCTTTTTTTACCTTGCGTAACCAGCTGTCCATATAGAATTGGCCGATGAGCGGTG
>JALRJZ010000200.1:4464-4695 GCA_023261045.1 Akkermansiaceae bacterium | reverse complement strand
AAGCAATTGAAATACAAGAGTCCGCTACATTGAAGGTAGGAAAGTGCCCGCCACTTTCCGGAGCAATCTTCTCATAGCCTGGAATCTTCACATCGATAAAATCGACAACATACCCTTTTGAAAGTCTCACTAAGAAGGACTGATCTTCAAACTGCTCAAGATAAAACCCCTGAACAAGACGATCCGTAAGGTTACCAAGGATCCCGGCCATGAGGAGAGCTGCTGCGAGCT
>JALRJZ010000200.1:0-4454 GCA_023261045.1 Akkermansiaceae bacterium | reverse complement strand
CCCCTTTTCCAAAAAAGAACGACCAGTCCAATGGCGATGAAAAGGACACTTGTGAAAATTAGTGGAGCCCATGTGGTTCCATTTCCGAGGCCAAAAGCAACCCCTTGATTGTGGATTCTCCACCACCAAAGCACACCATCAATCACCGGAACTCGGGGATCAGAGGTCGCACTGTAATCACCAACCGGCTCACTAAAAGAGAGGACAACAGCCCACTTTGTGAGTTGATCAACGATCCAAAGAGGTAAGCTAATTGAGAGAAATATCTTAGGAATTGCCGTCATTTTATGCCCCTCTCATCAGAGAGATTTCTGCTAAACTCACAAAGGAACTCACAAGTTCTTCTCGTGAGGCTTTCTTCAACACCTCCACTGAAACTGCCCGCTCGAGAGTAAAACGGCCTGACCTCGTTCTTCTCAAAGCACTGAGGTGACCACCACATCCCAACTGCTCACCGATATCGTTCGCATAGGTCCTGACGTAAAACCCCTTCGAACAATCGACTGAAAAGTCAATATGAGGAAGTTCGATTCTTGAAATCTTGTAATCAGTAACAAACACAGGGCGAGGATCACGTTTTACGACCTTTCCCTTGCGAGCGAGCTTATAGAGAGGGACACCGTCTTTCTTAATTGCAGAAACCATCGGAGGGATCTGTTCAAAATTTCCGGTAAACGAATCAAAAGCTTTTTTGATTTCCCCGTCAGTCAATGAAGGAACTTCTCGCTGTTCAAGAACCTCGCCTTCTTTGTCCTGAGTGGAGGTCGTTTCCCCCAGAGTAAGAGTCCCCGTATAGGTTTTATCCTCACTCATCAGCAGGTCCTGAATCTTTGTCGCTCGATTGATGACAAGCATTAAAAGCCCGGTTGCCATCGGATCAAGAGTTCCACAATGACCGATCTTCTTTATGTTTAGCTGTCGGCGTGCGATTGCAACAACATCATGGGAAGTCATGCCAGGATCCTTATCAATCAGGAGCACTCCGCTTGGGAGGTCGTTTGGGTTTTGCATTTTAGTCACGGTTTAAACTCCAACCTCTCGGAAGGCCTTGCGAACTTCTCCCAAAACTCTCTCGCGAGCAATTTCTAAAGGACCAGCCATTCGAATTCCGGCAGCCAAGGCATGACCTCCCCCACCGAAGCTTGCGCAGAGATGACTGGCATTAATTCGCTCATCTTTAGAACGCATCGAGACTCGAATCTTTCCACCTTCGAGTTCTTCGAAGAAAATGGCAACGATGACTCCTTGCACCGAACGGATGAAGTCAATCATCCCCTCCGTATCATCGTCAACAAGGCCTAATTGCGTTTTCGTCGTTTCCCGCAAATCCCACCACACCAGTTTTCCTTCATCGCTGCGCTCCAATGTATTGAGAAGTGACCTCATTAATTCAACTTTACGGTAGGGTTGATTGTCATAGGTAAGACGATTGATCTCACCAACATTTAACCCACGAGAGACCAAGTCAGCGGCCATTTCATACGTTCTCTGAGTCGTCCCAGAATACTGAAAAGATCCTGTATCCGTTGAAGTGGCGACATAGATAGAGTCTCGGGAAATGTGAGAAATCGGATAATCGATGGCTACAAGAAGCTCGTAAATAATCTGGCCCGTTGCCGGACTACACGCATCAATCAGGTTAAGATCGCCGTATCCTGGATTGGAGAGATGATGGTCAATATTTACAAGAATCTTCGCCCCTTCCACAGCACGAAGACTCGACTCCCCTACCCTCGCGTGAGCCGCAGTGTCTAAAAAAATGGCAACCTCAGCATCGACAAGTCCTACCTCAGAGGATTTTTCAACTTTCTCAGAGCCGGGCAGAAACTGCAGGCTCTCAGGGCATCCATCTTCATTGAGATAACGAACCGATTTTCCTTTTTGCTCAAGGGAGTGGCCCAAAGCTAAGATTGAACCAATCGCATCCCCATCGGGACGGACATGACTCACGACGGCAAACGAATCATGAGTTTCAAAGATTTCTCCAATTTCAGCGTATGTTGCACTCTTCATTGTTATTCGGACGCGAGGAGTGTCACCACCATGTGCTGAGGTGCAAGAACGAACCAAATCATTTCTACCAACACAAAAGAGCCCATGATCGAAAGGGATCCCCTCATGATCTGCAGCCCTGATCCCCAAAAGGCAACCCAAGCCCCGAGTGAGCGCTATTAGCATGCCTCAATTTCTAAGTTTTCTTGAGGCATTTTGATTGCATGCCTCATTGATTGGTGTGACATTCTGTCTCTCTCGTGAAGACTGCGGTTCTTGAAAAGATCATTTCCAGACTCGATCAAATTGAGCCTGGAGAAGTGCAGGCGCTTCTCTCAAAACTTGTTCGCGAAAAAGGATTTCTACAAAAAGTCTTTGAGGCCCTTCAAGAAGGTGTTCTTTTCCTAGATACCGAGAGAAACGTCAGCTTCATCAATCACGCGGGCTGCGGCTTTTTTGGAACAACTCCAGAGGCCGTGCAGGGGAAGCCTCTCGAGGAAGTCGTCCGTGGAGTTGATTGGCGCTCCCTATTGCACTCCAACCGCGGTAGCGTCAGTCGGGACTTGGAGGTCTTTTATCCAGAAAACCGATATCTCAACTTTTATCTCTCTCCCGTAGCGGAAGAAGATGAGGCGGACCTTGGTCATGTCATGCTGGTTCGAGACATCACAAGATCTCGAGAAGAGGCCGCACAAGAAATTGAATCCGAAAAGCTTAATGCCTTGACCTTGCTTGCCGCGAGTGTTGCTCATGAAATTGGTAACCCTCTGAATTCTCTCTCGCTTCATTTACAGCTTTTGGAGCGAAAAGTCAGAGACCTCTCTACTGGGGATCAAGACTCCCTCCTTGAGCACCTGCAAACTTCGAGAACGGAAATCGGGAGACTGGATACGATTTTAAAGCAATTCCTTCAGGCCATGCGCCCCTCTAAACCAGAGAGGCAAAGAGTCAAACTCCATCAAATACTCGAAGAAAGCTTAATGGCTCTTCGTCCCGAGCTCGAATCCAGAGAGATTCGAGTTGAGCTCAGTTTCTCAGAAGAATTGCCTGAGCTCGATCTGGATCCGAACCAGATCAAGCAAGCTTTTTACAACATCATTCGCAATGCCTACCAAGCTGTGGATCAAGCGGATGGTGAAATTTCCATCGCAACCTCGTTTTCAGACTATGAAGTCAAAGTTTCGATTTCTGATAATGGAAGTGGGATTTCTCCTGAAATGATGGGTGCCATGTTTGAACCCTTCCACACAACCAAGTCGGAGGGAACTGGCCTTGGAATGCTCATCGTCCGAAGGATCCTAAGAGAACACGGAGGAGAATTAGAAATGGAAAGCGAAGAATCAATGGGGACAAAAGTGACTCTCTATTTCCCGAGAACGGATAAACAAGTCCGACTAATCGAAGACCAAGCCCCCATCGAAGTTTAAATGAAGACCCTGCTGATAGTCGACGACGAGAAAGCAACTCGAGACGCCCTTCGAATGGCGCTTGAGGAAAGCTTTGATTGCTACGTAGCAGCCGACCTTCAACAAGCTCGCGAGGTCCTCAAGTCAGAGGATGTGGACCTTCTTCTGACTGATCTTCGACTTGGAGCAGACTCAGGAATGGATGTCCTCGACGAAGCACTTGCTCAAAACTCCCCTCCCGTCTGCCTCATGATGACCGCCTACGGATCAGTTGATACGGCAGTCGAGGCCATGCGGCGTGGGGCTTGGCACTTCGTTACAAAACCTCTCAATCTCGATGAAGTAGAACTCCTGCTTAAACGAGCGGTCCGCAACCGAAACTTAGAAAAAGAGAATTTAAAGCTTACCGAAGAAAATGAAATTCTTCGAGAAAGCCAAGCCTCAACGACGAAAGGCCTCGGTAGACTCCTCGGAAAATCGATGGAGATGCAGCGAGTTGCTGCAAAAATCGAACAAATCGCCCCCACTCGAGCAACCGTTTTGATCGAAGGAGAGTCGGGAACTGGTAAGGAAGTCGTCGCCCATGTCTTGCACGATCTCTCGGGACGCCCCGGAGAAAAATTTGTCGCTGTGAATTGTGCCGCACTCTCTCCTCAGCTTCTTGAAAGTGAACTTTTCGGCCATGAGAAAGGAGCCTTTACGGGGGCAGCACAACGCCGAATCGGCCGCTTTGAGCAAGCTCATGGAGGTACCTTATTCTTAGATGAAATTGGCGAAATTGATGCCGCCACTCAAGTCAAACTCCTTCGTGCCTTATCTGAGCGAACAATCGAGCGAGTAGGGGCAAACTCGCCGATTTCTGTTGATGTCCGAGTCATTGCAGCCACCAATCGGAATCTCGCAGAAATGGTTTCCAAAGGAGAGTTCCGTGAAGACCTCTATTTTCGACTCAATGTCCTTGGAATTATCATGCCTCCGCTTCGCGAAAGAAAAGAGGATATCGTCATCCTTGCTCACTCGTTTTTAGGCGAATTTGCTCTAGAAAATGGGCGCCCG
>JALRJZ010000001.1 GCA_023261045.1 Akkermansiaceae bacterium | reverse complement strand
TGTTTATTGAAAACAATCGTATTCTCTCTGTCATTACTAATGATGAGTGAATACGACGATGATGATGAAGCTCTCAAAAGGCGACTACCGGCACTCGAGCATATGGCCTCGCAGCTGGTCAGGAATCGGAAAAAATAGCAAGATTACTAGAACAATTCTGTCACCGCCTAGTTAAGTCAGGACCATATTATAGCGAACGCTCGCGATGGATATCACATAGCTCCTTTCCTTCGGCTCCGACTTGCCAGATTCCCAACTGGGGACCAAGCTCCCCGCATGGCTCACCTCAATGTCCTCGGAGAAAATCTCGCTACTTGCTCCACCGACCCCATGACCGGCTTCTTCCGGGATGGCTGCTGCCGCACCGGGGCCGGCGATCGCGGGCTTCATTGTGTCTGCGCCGTCATGACCCAGGAATTCCTCGAGTTCAGCCGAAATCAGGGAAACGATCTCATGACTCCTCGCCCTGAATTTTCCTTCCCCGGACTCAAGCCCGGAGATCAATGGTGCCTCTGTGTTCTACGCTGGAAAGAAGCCCTCGACCACGGCTGTGCGCCCAAAGTCGACCTCAACGCCACCTCGGTCGTCGCACTTGAATTCGTCGATCTTTTGGACCTCAGAAAACACTCGGTTTAATGAAAGAAGAGTATCACCAAACTCAATTCGTCACCGTTCTTGAGGGCGCCAGTGCTCCCAATCACTTCTTTATCGTCACGGCCCACAATCGCTGTGGAGAGATTGCCCCTGACCAGGAGAATAGCGAAAACAATGCACGTCTTCTTGAAGTCATTCATGCATCCCCCATCCTGCTCATTTAATCTTTAAATGTGAGATTCGTATGAAATATTATCGGAAAATATGAATAACGAAATATTCATTCAAACAATCACAGCTTTGTTTGCGATTCTCTTAGGATTCATCATTTTGAATGGAATCTCTGAACACATGAAAGCCGCATGGCCACTATGCATCGTTATTAGTGCAGGACTTCTCTCTCTAGGACTTACTAGCAAAAAACGGGACTAAAAATATTACCTAATCAGCAGCGACTCCCGTTTGAGTAGACCAAGGATGGGGGGCTTGGGTAACAGAAATCTGAATTACGGAATCAAAAGAAAGCAATCAGGGAGCAGGATACGGGATGCAGGGTGGGGCTTCGGCGTGAAGGGGCGGTAGTAGTAGTTCTGCAGCGGAGGTGTTTTTCTCCGAGTTGAGGGTTATAACCATAAAAAGAGAAAAATATTCTACTCTAAAAACTACTACTACTACCGCCTACCCCACCAGAACCTGCAACCGCAGCCCCGCAGGAAGACGAACACTCGCAGTCATCTCACCGAAGGCCCGCGATCAATTTTTTTCTCTGACCCCACATATTTAAACGTTAACCGCCAAAAAAAATCGCACCCCTGCGGGTGGCGTGTCCCCATCTTTTAACAACTCCCTTTTCCAAGATTCCCCAAAGATGATCTGGTAAAAAAGGTTCGGGTCCCACCCTCTTAAAATTGTGTTCACACTTAGTGTTCACACCGCTACTCCTCAAAGAAAGACAAAATCCCATAAGTCATTGAAAATAAAGTGTTTTTATTGATTACGGGAGTAGAATATGAACCTATGATGTGGTGGTGCAAGCCCCCCAATAGACTTCTAAACGACTACAGCGTTCCTTGTTCTTTCTTTAAGCGGAGTTGCCCACAAGCTGCGTCAATATCATGTCCTTTTTCCAAGCGCAGCGTCGCCGAGATTCCCCCATTTGTTAGAACCTTTTTAAAACTCAAACAATCTTGGTCAGTGGGCCTCACCCAGGGCAAACCCTCAACCGTATTGTAAGGGATCAAATTCACCTTTGCCCGTATTGATTTTGCTCTTTGAACAAGTTCTCGAGCGTGATCAATGTGAGAATTAATGCCATCGATCAAGATGTATTCGAGGGTGATCTTTTGGTTCTTTTTAGAATTCCAAACTTCCAAGGCGTCAAACAAATCAGCCACCGGATATTTCCGATTCACGGGCATGATTTGACTTCTCGTCTCGTCATTGGGTCCATGCAGTGAAATCGCTAAACGAATTTGCTGAGAGAGCTCCGCTAACTTTTTGATCTGAGGCACAAGTCCGGATGTTGAAACCGTAATTCGACGAGCTCCGATTCCAAGACCCCAATGCGCAGTAATGATCTCGAGAGCCTGACAGAGGTTTTCAAAGTTTGCTAAAGGCTCCCCCATCCCCATGAAAACAAGGTTATTGACTTTCTCTCCTGAAAGCTCTTCGACCAGAAGGATTTGCGAGACAATCTCCGCCGCCGTGAGGTTGCGCGTAAAGCCATCGAGTCCTGATGCGCAAAACTTACATCCGTAGGCACAACCTACCTGCGAAGAAACACAAAGCGTATGCCGGTCCGAAGTTTCCCCATAAAGCGCAGGAGAAGCTGGAATCAAAACAGTCTCGACATATCGACCATCTGCGAGTTTTAGCAGGAACTTTCTCGTCGTGTCGCGAGATCCTTTCGTGAGAACGTGGGAGAGTGGTCGCAAAGGAAAATCGGCAGATAAGCTCTCTCTTAATTCAGAGGGGAGATTACTCATCCCCTCCCAAGAATGGACCCTCTTTTTATAGATCCAATCAAGAATCTGGTTCACGCGGTAACTAGGCTGCGCGTGCTGTTCTAACAAATTAGATAGCTGAGAACGTGTGAGCATATCCGTTTAAGAAATCGGTCGACAGAGCACAAAGGGAGAAACAACGAGAGCTTCGAACAACTGGTCCGTTCCTTCCCATTGTTGAGCATGAAGTGACTCAATTTTCACAAGATCTCCCGATTGGAGCCAACGGTTTACCTGTTGCTTACGATCTTCTGAGATGGCCAAGCCGACTTCCTCAAGCCTGAGCTCAGGATCGACAAAGAAGAGCGATTGGTTCTCAAAAGGTCCTTTTAAGTATTCCCAACCAACCTCTCCACAAAACTTAGAGAGCTTTTCTTCGGTCGTCGAATCATCCTCTCCCAACATCCCATATTTCATTGCTTCTGAGTCCATTAGCCAGCGATCTTCAATGTTTGAAATCCTTTCTCCAGCGTCCCTCCCCGAAGGATGCGACATCGCAACCCGCCCTGCCCGCGTAAAAACTCTTCGGTTCCAGGCGAACAAGCATCGTCCATCCAATAACAGGGTTTGGCCTCTTCAGTCCCCATAAACTCGGACTCACCAATCTGAAAGCGCTGCCCAATCAACTCAAGGAGTGACACTCCTTTGATCACAACATTACGACGAAAGGCACTTGGATGGAGGTCTCGTAACTGGAATTTTTCGGCCACCTCTTGGTAGGTCGCAAAATCAAAAAAGGTGATTTGTCCTTTGTAGTCCTTCTTGTAATCAAAAAAACGATCCCCAAGGACACCACGACCCGCGACGAGTTCCAATGATTGCTGATCTTCGATCTGGTGATGCTTCCTCTCTTTTCCATGCCGGCCATAGAAGTCATGACCAGATGATATAAAGAGATGGACTAACTCCACCGCGAACTCGCTCATACAGGAGTTTTTAACAGACAAAAACACTTTACGCAAAGGCCTTCATGAGTTCGATCTCATTCTATCCACTCGCCAAGATTCCATTCTCCTTTTATGGTGCCCCGGTATGAAGATTCTACTTCTCTGCCTCTGTTGCCTACCCCTTTCTGCCTCTGAATGGATCAGTCTCTTTAACGGCAAAGATCTCTCTGGATGGACCCCTAAAATCACCGGGCACCCCGTTGGAGAAAACTCCTTCGATACATTTCGAGTAGAAGACGGCATTTTAAAGTGTGAATACGACCGTTACCCAAAGTTTAATGGTCAATTTGGGCACCTCTATTCGAACCTCGCCTACTCCCACTATATTTTACGGATGGAATACAAATTCTCGGGGGAAAAAATGCCCGATGCCCCAGGCTACGTAAACCTCAATAGCGGAGTGATGGTTCACTCTCAGCCCCCCCAAAGCATGAGCCTTGAGCAAGGCTTTCCTGTAAGTATCGAATTTCAATTTCTTGCTGACGAAGCCAAAGGTCCTCGCCCTACCGGAAATGTCTGCACACCCGGAACCAATATTGAAATCGAGGGTAAGCTCATCACCCAGCATATCGTTGAATCCACTTCTCCCAACTACCCAGCAGACCAATGGATTCAAATCGAGATGGTCGTCAGAGGCGATGAAGAGATCATTCACCGCGTGAATGGTAAGGAGGTGTTGCGATATCAGAAGCCTCAACTCGACCCCAAGGGAGCTGTCATCTCCACTAAGGAGCTTTTTGAAGCAGGGGCCCCCCTCTCTCTCAAGTTTGGGCACATTGCCTTACAGGCCGAGGGGCAACCGGTGTGGTTTCGAAATATTAAAATCAAACAGCTTGAAGCCAGCGAGATTTCTAGTCCAAAAAAGTAATCTGCGAATACCCAACGGAGCCTCCCACAAGAAGAGTCAACAAAAAATACTTAACAGAGAGGCTCTCTCCTACTAGATAGCGCCATGTCCCACACGATCACCGTCCTCCCTGGCGACGGCATTGGCCCTGAAGTCATGGCCGAAGCCTTGAAGGTCCTCGAAGCCTCTAGCGAAAAATTTCACTTCGACATTGAGCACACTACTCACCTCGTTGGAGGGGCTGCTCTCGATGCGACAGGCAACAAGACTCCGCTGCCTCCAGAGACCATTGCGGCGAGTGAAAAAGCTGATGCGATCCTTTTCGGCTCGGTAGGTGGTCCAAAATGGGAAAACCTCCCTCCAGAAATCCAACCAGAACGAGGTGCTCTCTTACCACTTCGGAAACATTTTGGACTCTTTGCAAACTTAAGGCCAGGATCCTGCCACCCGTCACTCACTCATGCGTCCCCCGTCAAAAATGAGCTCATTCCTAATGGCTTTGATGTCCTTTGCGTTCGAGAGCTCACGGGCGGAATCTATTTTGGAGAACCAAAGGGCCGGGAAGAACGAGCTGGCGAACCAGTCGCGTTCGACACCATGGTTTATAAGAAATCTGAAATAGAAAAAATCCTGCACGTTGCTTTTACCGCTGCTCGTGGACGAGACAAACGGGTCACCTCGGTTGACACAGCCAACGTTCTCGCAACATCGGTGCTTTGGCGTGAGACTGCCATTGAAGTTGCGACACAATATCCAGATGTCGCCCTTGACCATCTCTACGTTGACAATGCCGCAATGCAGCTGGTGAAACGTCCAGATTCCTTCGATGTTCTGGTCACTGAAAACCTCTTTGGTGATATCCTCTCCGATGAGATGGCCATGATTTCTGGCTCTCTTGGTATGCTTCCATCAGCTTCCCTCGGAAATATTCAGGACAATGGACTGTATTTTGGAATGTATGAACCTTCGGGTGGATCCGCTCCAGATATCGCAGGACAAGGAATTGCCAACCCGATTGCTCAGATTCTTTCCGTTTCCATGATGCTTCGCTATTCTCTTGGGGAATCAGAGGCAGCAGATGCCATCGATTCCGCAGTGCAGCAAGCCATTGATTCCGGCTTACGAACGGGGGATCTCTTTACGGGGGCTGAGGGAGAAACGCGGGTCAACACGGCTGAAATGGGTCAAGCGATTCTTACCAATCTCTAAGCAAATCGTAAGACTATCGATCCCCAAAGGGGACGCTCCATCATCTAGCGAGTGGCACCTCATCATCAATGGTGAGGTGAACTTACCCGATTGGGCGATGCTTCATCGCTCGGGTCAGACACCTCAAATGACTAGCGATTCCATGGCATCTTGGCGATTAACAGCCCCATGCCACAGGTATCGGTAATCCCGGCAAAAACGAGTCCGCAGCCCACAAAAGCTGGGAGTGCGATCCAAGATGGATCAACCCACCAAGTAAGGGCAGCTCCTGTTGCGACCATCAATCCAGCCGCAAGGCGCACCTGACGTTCGAGAGAGATCACCCCCTTACCTTCGATGACGGGTAGACCCTGCGCTTTCCATTCAGAAAGCCCCCCTTGCATGACTGAAAGCTTTTCAAAACCTTTTTGGGCGAGTGCTTCGGCCGCGATGAGCGCTCGCTTTCCCGAAGCACAAATTAAGACAATTTCCTTTTGCCGATCTAGGAGATCCAAGTTGGGACACGAGGCTACTTTTTCATGCGGGACACAAGTGCAGTCTTCCAACTGCTCTTGACGGATCTCAGCAGGAGTTCGCACATCCAAAAATAGAATATCTTCGGATCCTTTGAGTTTACTGACATCTTGTGGGCTAACTTGTAACATGGTCTTTTATTCTTATATGCTAAATATTGCATATTTAGCTTTTGAGGCAACTTTATTTTCGCAGAACACAAGACTCTCAAGAACTCAGAAACTTCCCTGGATTTAAAATGCCTTTGGGGTCGAGAGCGTCTTTTACCTTCAAATGGAGTTCAAACCCTACGGGGCCTAAGGCATCTTTGATCCAACGTTTTTTGGCTAAGCCAATCCCATGTTCTCCGGTAATGACTCCACCATTCTCAAGAATCCAATTAAAAAGGAGATCGAGCGCATCATCTGCCTTCTTGCGGATTGAAGGATCGTCATAATCCTCGACCATTAAGTTGGTGTGGATGTTCCCATCGCCAGCATGGCCAAAACAAGCAATGGGTATCCCGGTTTTTGCCTGCAAACTTGCCGCAAATTCGGCGAGATCAACCAGCTTTGATCGAGGAACAACAATATCTTCGTTCAGTTTGGTTAGTCCCGTTGCTCTGAGTGAGTAAGAGAAATCACGACGCAGCTGCCACACCTTTTCACAGGCTTCATCGTCTTCGTGAATTTCACAAGACAAGGCACCCGTTGACTCGATGAGCTCTTTAAGCTCCAACAACTCGCTTCGAATCGATGCCGCTCGCCCATCGATCTCGACAATCAAATGGGCTTCTCCCTGAGGAAAAGAAGCAACACCCAAATAATCTCGAGCTGCTTGTAGGGTAAACGCGTCGGTGATCTCGAGGGCCGATGGCAAATGTCCCGCATTCAGAATGGCTTGCACTGTTCCTGCAGCATCGGGAAAGGTCGGAAAGGTTGCGGTGAGCATCGCTCGACTTTGGGGATGAGGAATGAGCCGGAGAGTGGCCTCCGTAATCACCCCTAACATCCCTTCACTTCCGATAAATAGATGAAGCAAATCAAAACCAGTTTTATTCTTATGACATCGTCCCCCAACCTCAAGAATCTCGCCATCAGCCAACACGACTTTAAGCCCTAAGACGTAATTCTTCGTCACCCCATATTTCAAACATCTTGGGCCACCCGCGTTCGTCGACAATGTCCCACCGATCGAACACTCTTTGAGGGAGGCTGGATCAGGTGGATAATACCAACCTTGTCGCTTCGCTTCATTTTGCAGCTCCTGCAAAATGACCCCAGGCTGAGTAACCAACACCCCGTCAGCAGTGTTTAGCTCAACGATCTGATTCATCCTTTTTAGCGAAAGAGCGATCCCCCCTTCTGCAGGCACACATCCCCCCACATAGCCCACTCCCGCCCCTCGAGTTGTGACTGGAAGTCCTCGCTGAGACGCAAACTTCATGACTTTGACCACATCCTCCTGAGATTCGGCAAAAACAACCACCTCTGGTAGATGAGAATAATTCCAACGATCTGTCCCATGCTCTTCCAAAACATCGGGTAGCGAACTTACCTTTTCTGCTCCCAATAGATCGCGCAACTCGTCAATCACATCTCTCTCTCTCCTACATTGCCCAAAAACTCAAGACCCGCTTTCTTTGAATTCTATGGGAGATGTCATCATCTCAGTATCCCCAGAGAGACAAAAAAGCCCTGAATCATCTCCGCCAATCGAAGCTCTTTGCTCTCCCCTCTCACAATTGGTGGCCTTCTCCCGGAGAGACAAAAATCAAAGCTCCTTCCTGTCTCATGGTTTAGAGGAGAAAAAAGAGATGACCCCGACATTGAAAGCCTTCATAATCTCGCAGCGTAATTCGAACTCTCTATGCGATTCACCTTATCAATTCTCCTCTTGGCTTCTCCGCTCGTCGCTAAGGACTTGGTTCAGAGCCCGAAGCTCTCTGCCAATGATTCTCAGCGCCTTCACCAAATTTCAGCTCAGATTGCTGGGCAAAAAGCCATTGAACTCCACGTCAGTGCTCTGGGAAATGAGTCACACGACTGGGCAAACTGGATTAACCCCACCTTTACCACCCAGGATGGGAAAAAGATCCCGGTCACCAAAACGATGATTCAGCAGCATGAACAAGGCTGGGGAACCTTAGGAGTGAACCTCTCGGCAGGTGGAGGCGGGCTGCTCATCGACGGAAAGAGATACCAGACTGGATTGGGCACTCATGCGGCCTCGACGATTCAACTCAAAGTTCCCGAAAACGTCGTGACCTTTAGTGCGCAAATTGGCCTCGATGATGGAGGAGCTTTGCAGGGTGGCCAGATCACCCCCGCAGCGGTTCAGTTTATCGTTAGAGAACCGAGACCACCTCGTGACCCCAATGCTCCTTGGGAGTCTGAAATTGGGCATGCTCTGGTCGATCTCGATCAATTCAAGCTTCCCAGTGATCTTGAGATCTCAGTCTGGGCCACTTCCCCTCAGTTTTACAATCCGACAAACATTGATATCGACCACGCCGGAAGAATATGGGTCGCTGAAGGGGTTAACTACCGTCGTCACGAAGGACGCCGCCCAGGCGGAGACCGGATTGCTGTACTCCAAGATACTGATGGAGATGGAAAAGCAGACACCTCTCACACCTTTGTTCAAGAAAAGGCACTTGTCGCTCCTCTCGGGGTCGCTGTCTTCGATAATGTGATCTACGTTTCTCAGCCACCCGAGCTCCTTGTTTATACCGATGTCGACCGCAACCTCAAATTCGACCCCGCCATCGACAAGCGGGAAGTTTTACTCACTGGGTTTAACGCCAAAAACCACGACCACTCGCTTCACTCGGTGACCGCTGGTCCTGACGGAAAATTCTACTTCAACAACGGAAACTGTGGTGCGGTCTTTCAGGATAACTCTGGAAAGAACTTCTACATGGGAGGTCCGTACAAAGGTGGTGGCGGCGAATGGCCCGTCGATCATCTTGCGGTCTCCGGAAAGCGCTCGGACGACGGACACGTTTGGACCTCTGGATTCACAGTTCGTATGAACCCCGACGGCACCCATTGCGAAATCATCGGACACGGATACCGAAACTCCTACGAACAGTCGCTCGACTCGTTTGGCAACGCCTTCCAAAACGATAATGACGATCCCCCAGCCTGTCGGGTTTCTTACATCCTAGAATACGGTTGTGCCGGCTATTTTACTCGTGACGCCCAACAGATGTATCGTGCCGTCAAACGACCGGGGCAAGACCACGGTCGAGCTCATTGGCGTCAAGATGATCCGGGAACCATGGATGTTGGACACATCTATGGAGGAGGTTCCCCAACCGGGGTGACGATGTATGAAAATGGAGCACTTCCCGACAGTTACAATGGATCCTTCTTCGCTTGTGAACCGGGAAAAAATACGGTCTTCCATTACCAACCTGAGCCACAAGGCGCAGCCTTTAAGCTCGAACAACGAAACCTCACAACCACCAACCCCGATAAAAAATACGCGGGCTCAGACTTTGTGGGTGGAGGCTCAGACCCCAACGATACCAAAATCCTCTTCCGCCCCTCAGATATCTGCGTCGGTCCCGATGGTGCTATTTACATCTCAGACTGGTTTGACCCCCGCGTTGGAGGTCACGGTGACCGGGATGATTCTTGCTCTGGAACAATTTACCGAATTGCTCCTAAAGGATTCAAACAAGAGATCCCCCAATTTGACCTAAAGACCGCGCAAGGAGCTGCCATCGCACTCCAAAGTCCCGCCATTAACACTCGCTATCTAGGGTTCTCGGCTCTGAAAAAAATGGGCCCCAAAGCGCTTCCTGCAGTTAGAAAAGTCCTCTCAAATATGAACCCTCGCGTGGCAGCGAGAGGAATCTGGCTTCTTCCCTACCTAGGGAAAGAAGGTATCGCCACCTGTGAGAGCCTCTTAAAATCTAGCCCTTCGGCTCAGGTTAGAATCGCAGCTTACCGGGCCTTCCGACGTGCCGGGCACGAGATGATTGCTTACGCAAAGCAAATGGCAACCGATGCAGATCCTGGGGTCAGGAGAGACGTCGCTCTGTCCTTACGGGATCTTCCTGCTTCTCAAACAAAAGAGATCTTCGCCATTCTTGCTGCTCAAGTTGACCACAATGACAAAAATGCTCTCGAGGCAATTGGACTTGGGGCAGCCAATCAGGAAAGTGAAATCTGGCTCGCCATCAAAGAAGCCATGAAACCTGGAAAACCACACGAATGGTCAGATCAATTTGCTAAACTCACTTGGCGACTCTGGCCAGCAGCAGCAGTGAAAGACCTTACCGCCCGCGCAAAGCACCCTTCGCTTACTCCAGAACAAAAAGCGTTCACGGTCGAATCAATCGCATTCATTGATCATCCCTCCGCCGCAGAAGCTCTCTTAGAGCTTTCACTCAAGAGCCCAGTTCAGGGAGAAGCGGCTCGCTGGCTCTTAAGAAATGGCAGCGGAGAATGGAAGAAGTACCAAGTTCTTGAGGCGCTTCAGAAAAGAGGAATCTACGATCCGTCGAAGGTTGTTGTCAGCTCGATTACCGCACCCAAAGCAGAGGCTCCCAAATTCTCAGTTGAGGATGTTCTCAAACTCACGGGAAATGCCGCTCGAGGTAAAACAACTGCCAACCGCTGTATCATGTGCCACCAATTCAATGGGGTAGGAGCTGACTACGGTCCGAATCTCAAAGGCTGGGGTGAAGGCCAGACAAAAGATGTCATTGCGCGCTCGATCATCGATCCCTCGGCTGACATTGCACATGGTTACTCGGGAATTGGTATCGAGCTCAAAAAGGGCGGCCATGTTCATGGAATCGCCTCAAGTGATGGAGACCCCATCATCCTGACCTCAACGGGAGGGATCACTCAGATGATTCCCCGCAGCCAAGTCAAGAGTCGCAATCCCTACAAATTAAACCATTCTCTGATGCTCTCCGCAGATCAGATGGGGCTGACTCCTCAGGATGTCGCTGATCTCGTGGCCTTCCTAAGAAGCTACAAATAGAAGGCCTTCTCAAAAGCAAACGCTTTTTAAAACGCATCCCGGTCATTGCACGGAGCAATGACCGGTTTTTTTTGGACTCCCACATCTTAAAAAACCTGCGCAAGATACTCACTTATGAAGGCGAGCTTACTTTTCATCGCGACCGTTGGGCTTTTACGGCTTCAGGCTGATCCTCCGAAAATCAATCCCAACATCGGGCATCTTCATCATCACCATCACTATGGAGACAAGCTTCCAACGACCAAGGCAACACCCGAACGCTTCGACACCTCCCGCACTAGTTCTGTTGAACTCCCCTTACCAGAACAACAAGATGCCTTCACCTTCGTTGTCTATGGCGATCGCACCGGAGGGCCTCCAGAAGGCGTTTCAGTTCTAGCCGATGCCGTGCGAGACACCAACCTCCTTGAACCTGATCTCGTCATGACTGTCGGTGACCTGATTAACGGCTATAGCACTCAGGATGTCTGGATGGAGCAAATGCACGAGTTCAAAGACATCATGGGGCAACTCAACTGCCCATGGTTTCCAGTAGCCGGAAACCACGACATTTATTGGAGAGGGGCTGACCAATCTAAAAAGCCGGTAGGCGAAATGGAATCTGCTTACGAAATGCATTTTGGCCCACTCTGGTATGCCTTTGAGCACAAAAACTCTTGGTTCATTGTCCTCTACTCTGACGAAGGCAATCCGAACTCAGGCGAAAAAACTTTTAGCAAACCGGAAGCTCAAAAAATGAGTCCCGCACAATTCCAATGGCTTGATTCGACCCTTACTAAAGCAAAAGACGCTGATCACATTTTCTTATTTCTTCACCACCCTCGCTGGCTAGGTGGGAACTATGGAGATGATTGGAACAAAGTCCATCAACGCCTCAAAAAGGCGGGTAATGTCTCTGCTGTCTTTGCAGGGCACATCCACAAAATGCGCTATGACCCAAAAGACGGGATCGAATACGTGACTCTCGCAACCACGGGAGGTCATCAGCCCGGAACGATTCCTGAAGCAGGATACCTTCATCACTTTGATGTCGTTACGGTCCGAAAGGGTCGTATTTCTCTTGCGGCATTACCTGTCGGGGAAGTCATGGACGTGAGAGAGATTACCGGGGAGATGGTGACACAAATCACCCAACTCCAAAACGCCCCGATTCACGTTTCTCCGAGTCTAAAAATAGAGAAAGAAGAGGCCGGACATCAAGAGGTGACCCTCACCATCAACAACCCTAGCGATCGCCCTGCTCACGCCGTGATTTCTAATGCCTCTAGTGACCCACGCTGGCACTGCAACCCTGACCATCATCACGCCACACTCCAACCAGGAGAAACTCAGAGTTACAGCTTCCACCTCACATGGGAAGCCTCACTCATTAAGACGAGTCACACGACTCCTTCCTTTGCCGTCGACTGGGAATATCTTGCCAAAGGTTTCTCATACAAGATTCCTAAAAAATCAGTTTCCCTGCCACTCGACTTACATTTCCACCATGACAAAACCCTTCCGAACGCAGCAGCCTCCTTTAATGGAAAAGATCAAGCGGTTTCAGTGGCCCATGAACATGCGAAAATCCAAAAAGAAGTGACCTTAGAGTGCCGCTTTAAAGCGGAGGCCTTTACCGGCCGCCGAGGCCTTGCCACAAAGACTGAGAACTCCGGATTCGGGCTATTTATTTCCGATGGGCGGCCTGAATTCATCATCCATGTAGGAGGAAAATACCTCCAAGCAACGGCACCTTCACCACTCCTTCAAAAAAACAAATGGCATGTGCTCAGAGGAAGCTATGATGGCAACGAGGCTCGACTCTACCTCGACGGGAAACTGATCGCCTCTGCCCTTGGCAAAGGAAGATTCAAAGACACTCAACTCCCTCTCATTGTCGGAGGAGACGTGACTCAATCTGGAACCGCGACTTCTCATTTCCACGGACTCATCGATGAGATTCGTCTGAGCAACCAGGCCCTCCCTCCGGGAGAAGAACCCGCGGATAGCGCAATACTTCACCTCCCATTCGATGAGCAAATTGGACCATGGCATCCTGATGTTTCAGGCAATAAAAGGCATGCTCTATCGACTGGAAACGTCACGATTCAGGCTCTCCGGTACTTCTTGTGTTGTCATGGTCTTGACCCCGAGAGGAGCGACTTTTTGGGGAGGATCACTCGCTCTCTTCGTCGCCGGCCTCTTAAAAATTGATGGAGCCTTCATCACCCTTGGAGTCACAGGGCTCCTCATACTCATTCTTACGCTGGTCATTGGCCGATGGAATCTCGCTAGACTTCACCTACAACTCAAAGCTCCCTCTCAAGTTTTTGCTGATACTCCCTTTGATCTTCAAATCATCCAGACCAACGAGCGTCGATTCCTCGATGCCTATGGCATCGAGATCGAGCTCTCTCTCTCCAGCATTGCCAAGATTCATTGTCACGCGCCATGGACCGCGGTCGGATCCTCATCGAGTGCTCAACTTCGCGGCTCGATTCCAAAAAGGGGAGCGATTTCAGATCACTTCACTCTCCTAAGATCAACATTCCCGCTGCACCTTTACCAACACCAGGTGAGATCAACCCTTCGGCACGAGATTCTCGTTTTCCCAAAATCCATCGTTCCAAGAGAGTTTTTTGAATCAGGGGTCTTGGATGACACTTGGAGCGGAGAAGGTTATCGAGCCGGCAATGCCCCAGGTGAACCTCGCGGACTGCGCCCCTATCGGCCAGGTGATCAAGCAAAGCATCTGCATTGGCCATCAACAATCCGTTCTCTGGCTCGAGGACGCAGCCCCAGAATCCGTGAATACGATCCTCCTGGGATGCGACCAGCAGAAGCAACTGTTCTCTTTCACAGCTTTGGAAGCGACCATACTCTCATTCGAACTGATCTTTTCGAGCGTGCACTCTCTCTGGCCTGCGGAACTCTTCGTCACCTCAGAGAAAATGGCATTCCAACGACCTTGAAGGCTGACTTTCTGGACTGGAAACCGAAACAAACCTCTCATGCGGATGCATGGGCAGAAACACTCACTCTTTTAGCTCGTGCAAAGCGATCCGAGAGCACCGAAGCTCACGATGTGATCACAGCAATTGAATCCATTCCGGAAATGCACGCCATTATCATGATTTCTGACATGCCACCCGATTCTTGGCAATATCTGTCACCTCAAAAGAAAACCTTCGTCATCAACATTCATCAACACACTTATAAAAAACGAGGATTAAACTTCAACCCAAGCATCCCGGCACCTAAAGCCATCTCAACATAAATCACTCCTCTTACCTTTCTCTCTTCGAATTGGGAGATGAACTTGCTGATCAAATGATGCTTCCAGAGAACCGAGCAGCTCTATTGCTTGCACCGATGCAGGACATCACAGACCTGCCTTTTCTGCGTGTCATCAAGGCGATGGGAGGAGCCGATCTTTACGTCACTGAATACTTCCGTGTTCACATCCACTCAAAGCTCGACCCATACATCCTGCGATCAATCACAGAAAACCCAACGGGTCGTCCGATCATTGCTCAACTGATTGGAAAAGATCCCAATGAACTCTCCCGAACCGTCCGAGATTTAAAAAACTATCCGATCGCAGGAATTGATCTCAATCTTGGTTGCCCAGCACCAGTCGTCTATCGAAAACAGGCAGGAGGAGGACTTCTCCGAGATCCCGATCAAATCAACCGTCTCATCGGAACGCTCCGTGAAACATGTGGTGAGCTCCCCTTGACCATTAAAACTCGGATTGGATTTTCTCATCCGGACGAATTCGCCAGACTCCTCGAGATCTTTAAAAACCACGCCATTGATCTCCTGACCGTGCATGGACGAACGGTCAAGGAACGCTATCAAACTCCTGTTCACCCCGAAACGATTCGAGAAGCTGTCCACTTCCTACCCTGCCCAGTCATTGCCAATGGAAACGTCGTCAATGTCACCTCTGGACTCACTTACCTTGAGCAAACTCAAGCTGCAGGGTTAATGATCGGGAGAGGAGCAATTCGCCATCCGTGGATTTTCTCACAACTCAGAGCTGCTCTTAGCAAGAAGCCCATCACGGTTGTTACGGGAAAGATGATCCTAGAATACATTCAAATTCTCTATGATCAAACTGCACGTGAAGTTCCAAAATTCAATGAACTCAAACACGTCCAGAAAATGAAAAAGTATCTGAATTATATCGTTCAAGGTCACCCAAAGGAATTTGAATACGAAATCAGACGTGCACAGCAGCCTAAAGAATTCTTCAGAATTTGTCGGAGTTTTTTGGATTACTCAGGACCCGCACCAGATCTCCCCTGCGAAAACTCGCGCCTATTCTGTGGTTTCTCTCAGTTTCTCTAATCCAAGATTCCCATTGACTTCACCGCCCCCAGACCAGACCTTACAATCGAAAACGATGGAACAAGAAGTTTTACATACTGAAAAAATCCTCGCCGATCGGAAAATTTTCTTTCTCGATCTCAAGGAAAACAAGCGTGGGCGGGTTGTTAAAATCACCGAGGATGTGAGTGGAAATCGTGACACGATCATGGTTCCGGCTGAAATTCTTGGAGACTTCATCGCCGCGCTCAACGACATCCGGGCGACTGCCGAGGCAGAGTAATCGAAGAGGGCAAAGGGCAACTCTCTTCGACGAGGAGATTCTTGTCATTTAGGATGGGGAGAATGGAGTTCTTCGCTTCGTTGAAGCTTCTCTCCAGAGAGGTGTTGGTGTGCGTGAGAAAAAAGAATTACTCATCATTTTCTCATTTTCAGTCTCATACAAAGAAGCCCCCGGCCTTCTTTGATCCTTCCAGACTGTCATGACCTCTCAAGAAAACCTGAATCTTCAGCACCACGAACCATCTTTCAACGGAGAGCCCAACCGCCGAAAAGTCCTGAAAAAGGGGCTGCTTTCGACGGGCTTCTTATTCGCAGGTTCTCGCCCGGCTTTTGCAGTCCCCTCTGGCAACGAGCTCCCAGTGCCGGCAACTTGGGATGGCGAGCCTCTCGTTGTTGATGAGACGAATCGACAAATCTGACCGGGATACACCACCGCTTGTCTCACCGTCAATGGATCGTTCCCCGCACCCATCATTCGCCTTAATCAGGGAGATCTCTTTTCCGCTCAGATCATCAACCGCTTAAATTCTCAGGCTGTCGTTCTCCACTGGCATGGTCTGTTAGCTCCATCCGCTTATGACGGACATCCCAGACAAGTCGTCTCTCCTGGGCAATCCTATCAAGTTTCCTTTCCGGTTCACCAAGAGCCCTCCACTTGCTGGTATCACAGTCATTCCCACGGTCTGACAGGCGAACATGTTTACAAAGGTCTTGCTGGCTTTTTTATCATCGACAATCCCGAACGAGATGCGGCTCTCGGTCTGCCAACCGGCACTCGTGATGTCCCCCTCATGATTCGGGACTGGAAATCAAACACAACTCGCAGCCTAAGCTACGCTCCATCGAACTTTGAACATATGTGGGGCTATCTCGGAGACACCGTTCTTGTGAATGGAACCCCAGATGCTTGGATGTCCGTTGACCAAGGCCTTTGGAGATTTCGCCTTCTCAATGGAAGCAATGCTCGAGTTTACCGGCTAGCCTTCTCAGATAATCGCCCAATGACGATCATTGGAAGCGATGGTGGTTTAACCGGAGAAAAGACATCGGTCACTTCCTTTGACCTCGGCCCAGGACAGCGCGCTGAAATCCTCGTCTCTTTCGCAAATCTTGGCTATCGCCAGTCTACCTTCCTCAAGAGCCTCGCCTTTACGGAAGGGAGGCCCGGAGGCGGTGGGGGCGGAATGGGAGGCGGGGGCGGTGGACCTGCGGGACCTCGACAAGGAGATGCTTTGGACATCATGGAGTTTTACGTGGGAACGACGGGGGGAGATCAAACCGATCCACAAGAACTACCAACCCCTCCCCTCCCAAAACCTGAATTAAGCCGCAGAACACGCAGCTTTGCGATGAATGTCACCAATGGAAATCATACCATCAATGGACTCACCTACAGCCTGAGCCGCAATGACTTCACCGCACCCGCTGGCGAAGTGGAGATTTGGCAATTTCAAAATCAGAACGGAATGCATCACCCAATGCACTGCCACGGCGCCTTTTTCCGTGTCCTCACCAGGAATGGATCAAGCAATATCAAGCCTGTTGACCATGGACTGCGTGACACCGTCCTTGTTTACCCCAATGAAACAGTCCGAGTAGCGATCGCCTTTGGAAACCGGGGAGGCGAATACCTCATGCACTGCCATAATCTCGAGCATGAACATAACATGATGTCGAATTTCACGGTAAGCGTAACCGAGACTCCCGAACTTGAGATCAAAAAGATCAATGGTGAAGTGGTTGTCAGCTGGCCTTCCAACCTCGGAGGCTGGCAGTTCGAACGCTCCACCGACCTCGAAAACTGGGCCCCTTTCGATGGCCAGCTCACGATCGTTGGATCGCAGCTTCAATACCACGAGGCCACCGCTGAAGAGGAGGCTCACTTCCGCTTGAGAATCGTCTAATTGGAGCCGCGTAGAAATCTCAACGCAGGCAGAGTGCCGCTTCCGGTCAAAGGCTACACTAGAGCCTTCAAGCGCCGGCAAACCTCCTCGACATTTTCACGTGAGTTAAAGGCTGAGATTCGAAAATAACCTTCCCCTGCGGCCCCAAATCCAGCTCCCGGAGTAATGACAACCTGGGCTTCTTCGAGCATTTTTTGGAACATTGCCCAACTATCAATCCCCTCTGGACAAGCGACCCAAACATAGGGTGCGTTTTCACCTCCCCAAACGTTGAGACCGAGAGCTTCACAAGCTTCACGGAGAAGTTTCGCATTCGTCATATAATGCTCAACGAGTTGTGCCACTTCGGCTCGACCCTCCTCTGAGTAGATCGCTTCCGCTCCACGCTGAACAGGATAGGATGCCCCATTAAACTTCGTCGAATGGCGACGCCCCCAGAGTTGCTTCAGAGGCACTCTCTGGCCAGAAGCTGTTGATCCAGTCACCGATTCTGGAATCACGGTATAGGCACAGCGAACGCCGGTAAAACCGCCATTTTTAGAAAACGATCGAAATTCAAGAGCACACTGCTTAGCGCCCTCGATTTCATAAATTGAACGAGGCACGGAAGAATCCTGAACGAATGCTTCGTAGGCCGCATCGTAGAGAATAATCGCATCATTTTCGAGAGCATAGGCAACCCAAGCCTCAAGCTGCTCGCGAGTGGCCGTTGTCCCCGTTGGATTGTTCGGGTAACAAAGGTAGATTAAATCCACTTTCTCTTTGGGAATGGCGGGCACAAAACCATTTTCAGCAGTGCACTTCAGATAGACTAAACCGTCATATTCCCCGAGATCATTCGCTTCACCGGTATTTCCAGCCATGACATTGGTATCAACATAGACAGGATAAACCGGATCAGTGACCGCGATTTTATTTCCAGGCCCAAAGATATCGAGAATATTGCCCGAATCACATTTCGAGCCATCTGAAACGTAAATATCACCTGCCTCGATCCCTAATCCAGCATAGGCGTTTTGTGCGATTGCTTCACGAAGAAAAGGATAGCCCTGCTCTGGTCCATAACCGCGAAAAGTACCTCGATCACCCAACTCATCAACCGCCTTTTTCATCGCTTCCCGGGCCGCTTTCGGGACAGGCTCAGTCACATCTCCAATACCGCAACGAATTAACCGTTTTGCCTTTTCTGGCTCTGACTCAGTGTAAGCATTGACCCGACGGGCAATCTCAGGAAATAGGTAACCAGCTTTCAGCTTTTGAAAATTATCGTTAATACGAGCCATGACAGAAGTGATCTAACTCGCTCTTACCCATCTCGCAAGCCCCATTGATCCGAACCTAACATCCGCCAAGAGCGTCGTGTCTATTGGTTTTCGCTCTTGGCTTGAATCATCTCAAGTTCCTCCCAACGAGCGTATCGTTGATCCCTTTGTGCGCGGGCCTCCTCAAGTTCAGCGATCACCTTAGGAAGTTGCTCAAAATCACTCTGGACCTCAACGAGCCTGACCTCCAGGGCTTCGACCTCCACTTCAACTTCTTGGATTTTTCCCTCGATACCTTCCAACTCCTGACGCTCAGCCATCGTCAACTTCCGAGGCTTATTCTTTTGCTCAGTGGCTTTTTTACGAGCGGCAATCTCGCGAGATTTCGCTGCCGCTTGGGCTCTTGCCGCATTCTCTCGGGCCTGCCTTTTTTCGAGATAGTAGGAATAGTTCCCCGGGGTCACGCGAACTCCATCATCTTCAAAGGCAATAATCTGATCACAAATTCGGTCGAGAAAGAATCTGTCATGAGAGACCACGAGAATAGTTCCAGGAAAACTCGCCAGAGCTTCCTCAAGCATCCTCAACGACTGAAGATCAAGATCATTAGTTGGTTCATCAAGAACGATAAGATTCCCCCCATTTTTAAGAACTTTCGCCAACATCAGACGAGCTCTCTCTCCACCGGACAAGAGATCAACTCGTTCATTAATCCTCTCATCGGAAAAAAGAAAACGACGCAAATAGGCTCTGGCTCCTAGCGTTTGTTCACCGAAAAATATCTTTTCGTTACCATCAGAAATCTCATCGAGCAGCGAACCCTTGCCTTCTAACTGCATTCTGCTTTGGTCGATATAATTGATCTTCACCTGCTTGCCGAGAAGCGCGGAGCCTTCTGAGGGCTCTAATTGACTCAGCGCAATCTTGAGCAAGGTGGTTTTGCCAACGCCATTTTTACCGACGATCCCTGTGCATTGTCCTTCTTCGAGAGAAAGATTTAACTTTCGGAAAAGCCAACGCGGGAGGGTTGCACTCCCCACATTGATTCCCACCTGATCAAATTCAACAATGGTATTACCTAGTCGAGGTGGTGGAGGGATCAATAACTCAATTTCTCCTTCTTTAACCGGAGCGTCTTGCTCTGCAATCTCATGAAATGCATCCAAGCGTGACCGTGATTTTGTGGTCCGAGCTTTCACGCCAGCCCTCACCCATTCTAATTCTTCTTTGAGAAACTTTTGTCTCTTGCGTTCAGCGTTCTCGGCAATCTCCTGCCGGATGGCTTTGGACTCAAGAAAGGCGGTATAATTGCCAGGATGCGAGTAGGATTTCCCCTCTGAAATCTCGATAATACGAGTCGCAATCACATCTAAAAAATATCGATCATGCGTCACAAAAATCACCGCACCTGAATATGTTTTTAGAAAGTCCTCAAGCCAACGGATCGAGTCGGCATCAAGATGGTTTGTTGGTTCATCGAGGAGAAGTAAATCAGGTTGTGATGCAAGAGCCCGACAGAGGGCAACCCGGCGTTTTTCTCCACCCGATAGCGGGCCAGTCTCTGCCTCAAGGGGCGGCGTCCCTAAAGCATTAGAAAGGGAACGAATCCGAGTTTCTAAGTTCCAACCATCGGCATGTTCAATAAGAGCCAAACATTGCTCCAACTCTCCTTGCGTCCCTTCGCCATTTTCGTATCGGCAAATTGCATCCACCACATCAGCCGTGCCCGCAGCGATATTGTCATAGACCGAAAGAGCGGGGTCTAACTCAAATTCTTGGGGGAGATACCCTACCCTAAGTTCACGTCTCGCTGAAAGGTCTCCGGCGTCAGCTTGGTTTTCGCCTGCCAAAATCTTCAGTAGGGAGGTCTTACCACATCCATTTCTCCCGACCAATCCGACTTTTTCACCTGCGGCGACGGCAAGAGTTACCCCATCAAGCAACACCTGATGCCCATAGGCGAGCCGGATTTCATTTGCAGAAAGCAAGGTCATTTCTAGAGACAGTGGTTAGTCTCACCAAAGATACTTGTCGAGCGCTACAAATCTTCAACCATAAATCGAACTCTGGCTTTCTCGCCTGTTTGTGTATTTCTGACACAAACGTCGTGCTGCCCAACAATGAGACTGACAACACCATTGCGAATTTGAAGACTACCACTTTCCCATTCTACTTGGTGGGATTCTAGATTACTCACCAACCGAAGTTCTGGTGATTGATGAGGGAGCTCGGGGTCGAGATAATAAGTCGCGCCTTCCATCGGAGTCAGAATTCTTAGAGGAGAGTGCGAAACGGGACGAGGGGCGCCTTTCATCGCAAACTCATGCCTTTTCAGATTTTCTTTCGACTCAAACCACTCAGAGAACTCTTCGGAGAGAAGAGCTTTGCCATCTCGATCATAATCAGAACTTAAAACAGGTGGGGGTAAGTGAGATTGCACACAAAGTTCCTCATTCCGATAAAACCCATCGGCATCTAGAGTCGTTAAAAATCGATGGCCTGTGCGCTGATCAACTTCAACGCTCTGGATTCCCTGAGGGCGTTTAAGAAAAACAGGCTCCCGATTTTCATGCAGAGCGAGCATCGTTCGACGAAAAATCGGCCCTGCTCCCGCGACCCCAGAAACTCCAGCCATCGGCCGATTGTCAAGATTACCAACCCAAACCCCAACCGTGTAATGACCCGTAAACCCAAAACACCAATTATCGCGAAAATCTGATGACGTGCCTGTCTTGACCGCACATCGAAAAGGCAACCTTAGGACTGAATTCACCCCGAATGCTCCGGCGCGAGCCTGATTGTCTGCAAGAATATCAGCAATGAGATAACACGCCTCGGGAGAAAGAACTTGGGACTCCCTAGTGCGCGGAGCGTTGAGTAGGAACCTTGGTTCCAGATGCTTTCCCAAGCGAGCAATGGTGGCATAAGCATTGGTTAATTCCAATAAACTCACTTCGGCATTACCAATGGTTAGTCCAAGTCCGTACGAACGTGGCTCTCGATCGATCGTTGTGAGTCCCAACTTCTGCAGGAGTTGGCAAAGGGGCTCGGGGCCTCCAAGCTCATTGAGGACTCTCATCGCAGCGACATTGAGGGAGCGGCCCAAGGCTTCGCGAAGGGAAATTGGCCCATAATGCCGTCGATCATAATTCTTCGGAGACTCTAAGCCTTCTTCAGTCCGGTAATTTGTTGGGACATCAGAAATGATCGTGCCTGGAAACATTGCCAAATCTTGAATTGCCAGCGCATAGGTAAAAGGTTTCAGGCTAGAACCTGCGGACCTCGGTGCCACTGCGCCATTGATTTGCCCTCCATTTTGGTGCTCAAAATCTGATGTCCCATGAAAAGCCAAGACCTCTCCTGAAGAATGATCAATAACTACTAAAGCACCGTGCTGAGCGTGAGCCTGATGCAACCGAGCAAGCTCATCGTTAAGGATATCGCCAGTGAGAGACTGAAGCTTTTGATCGATCGTCAATCTCCCTCCTCCACCAAATCGCTGTGTTAAATGGGGAATGGGGTTCCCACGTGCTTGATTTCTTAAAACGAGAGGCTCCTCTCTGGCTTGTTCAATAAGATGGTGTTGATATCCAAAAACAGTCTCCATGCGATTGAGGATCCAATTCCGGCGACTGAGCGCGGCTTCTGGATGCCGAAAGGGATTGAGCCGAGAGGGAGCTTGAGGCAAGCCCGCTAATAAAGCAGCTTCGGCAAGGGAAAGATCTCCCAACGGCTTACCAAAAAAATACCGGGCAGCTTCAACACACCCTTGGCGATGAGCCCCATAGTCCAGCCGGTTTAAATAGGTCGAAAGAATCTCATCTTTACTCCATCGAGTTTCTAAGCGTCTGGCCAAATAGAATTCCTGAATCTTTTTTGCCCAGTGGCGATCACCCAAGGGTCGACTGATTTTCACCAACTGCTGGGTAATTGTTGAGGCCCCCGAAGTAATGCGCTTGAAGCGAAGGTTATCATAGACTGCGCGAAGGGTCGCCCAGTAGTCGACACCACCATGGTGTAAGAATCTTTTATCCTCTGCCGCTAGAGTCGCTTGCATGAGCTCTTTGGGAATTTCTTCGAGAGTCGTTGGCCGATGGCGAAAATAATCCTTCCTAGGAAGATTCACGAGCTCCTCCCCATTGCGGTCTTTGATCACTGGATTAGCCGCAGGCACCTCGGATAGCTCTTTGGGCAACGGGACCTGAAGGAGCAACATGGGCAATAAAAGCGCCCATGGTGCAATTTTGGGAATGGATGGACCTAGAATCACTTCACCTCAAGATGGTTTGAACTTCCAAGAGCAAAACTCTCTGGTTGGTACATCTCTTCCACCTTGGTGGGGGGCACATAAATGGACCCCGCATGAGTCACACGAGCATGATAACTGAAGGAAATCTTGCCATTCGTTTGAGGGGCATCAGCAAAAAAGAGCACTCGATCACGACGAATTTCTTGATGGGAAATCTGCCAGTTTTTCTTGTCAGTGAGCTGCCGAGATTGACTTCCAAAGTCGGAATTAATCGCTTGGAAGCAAGAAGGCAATGGATCATCGATGACAAGGTAGCGAAAGCTTTCGTTGGGCAAAAACACTTCCAAGCTCACCTTAACAAGGTCACCGATACGGGGCTCGTCTAAGTCTTCGCTTTGACCATTTGCACTCACTCGTTGATAGATTCGATTGACCGTCACTCCTGATTTTGAAACTGGCTCAATAGGAGAAATACGAGGCTTTGCTGCGAGCTTGCCGTAGAGATAAACTTTTTGATCTGCAAAAGCCTTAGCAAAAAAGCCGGCCTTTAGTGGAAAGCTGACTTTGCACGACCCACGATCCACTGGGAGGGTCAACTCCTCTACTCCGTCAGAGCTTCTGAGCGTAATGGTGATCTCTTGGAATTCTTTTTCCATGGATTGAGCATAGGTTCCCATCGCCAAAAGAGCCCAAGCATTACACCAGGTGGTTTGCCAATGCCCTTGGCTCGAGCGGGTGGCAATCAGCCGATCAAGTGCTTGCTCACACGAATCTGATGTGGGTTCGATCGTTGCCCAAGCAAGAAGAGTCATCGCTTCCTCTGAGCGATGATTCATCCAATAACCACTGCCCTTCCCGGCCATTGGCTTTTGACGGAGGAGCTCTTGTGCGCCCTTTTGGCCCGAAAGATGAAGAGCCATGGCGAGGAAGCTTCGAGAGGCCAAAGACAATTCATCGAGCCTTTCTAACAATTTCGCATGGTAAGCAGGCTCCGCTTGACCGAGTGCTGCTAAAACGTAGAGAGAGCGAGCAATGAGCTCAAGATCAGCACTCGACTTCGCGGCAGAGAGATTTCGTAATTGAGTTGAGAGGTATGCTCCCAAATCCTTGAGTGCTTTTTCAGGAACCTGAGCACCTGCGTCGCGGCATAAGATCAAACCCATCGCTCCATACGAACTCGCCCAAGGCAACGCATCTTGACGACCAGGCCAATATGCCAATCCACCATTTCGAGTTTGCATCGAGAGCAAACGATCCACTCCAGATTGGATCGCTTTTTCAATCTCACTTTCAGATTTATTCTGAAATCCAGGCACAAGGTGTCGGAGCTCCTTGGCAGCAACCCAGGGAATTGTTGAAGACGTTGTTTGCTCAACACACCCATAAGGATAGTGAAGAAGATAATCGATCGCTCCACTCGCTTCGATCAGTCTCGAGCGCGCAAACTCAAACTCCACCTGACCAACCCCATTGATCAGCTCTCCAGAAAAGGGCTCAAGGAGATCTTGCTCTGGCTGAGCGCCCTGTATTGAAAGGAAATGAGTTTCTCGCAGAAGTGGCATGGGGTAATGCACATGAAACTCGGACTTCACGGCATCCGATAAAGACTTTCGCAAGACAGGATCCTCTTGATCAACAGTAACCGCAGACCAAACCCATTGTGCCTTTCCAGTTTCAATAAAATGCACATCAAACTCGACTGATTCTTGCGAATGAGCATCCAGTTTAACGAGTTTTGTCAGCGTCTGATCTTTACCTTCTCCTTCCGCCCGAATCGATCGACTAAGCCCCCCCAATTCAAGACTCACTTTCCAGGTCGCTCCATGATCACTCTGGTTTTGCAGAAGAGCCTTCGCGCGAATTTGGTCCCCTTGGTGAGCAAACAATGGAGGCGCAGGTTCTAACATTAAGGGCTTATTGACAACAACCTCCCCAGTTCCTGTTCCAAACCTTGATTGCCCATCATGGACAACAGCGATTAGGCGGTAGCGGGTCAAGGTGTCCGGAGAGATAAAATTGACCACGAACTCACCATTTAAATCCGTCTTAATCTTGGGCATCCAAGCAGCACACGGATCAAAATTCTCTCGAGCAGTTAGAGACTCTTCGCCGGACCAACCACCATCACCTCCGTCACCAATAATAAATCCTTTGTTTGCAAGATTCCGACCTTCTGGAGACTCAGAAATAAAATTCCCCAGAGATGTTCCATTTCTCATCTCGAGAGGACGAGGCGCATGAAAATAAGCTAAGGGGTCGGGATTCTCATGTCCCATGACTTTCAAAACTCCCTCGTCCTCAGCGTAAAAAACCACTTCGGCCTGAGCAACCGGCTTTGCTTCAGCGCTGAGGACACGCCCTCTGATCTGGACGTTTTCTCCAGGGCGCACTTCGCTCAGCAGCGGAGCCATTTCGACATGAAGACGTTGCTGGCGAGGAGCAACTTCGAGCTCACAATAGCCCAGACGAAGTTGAGGCTCAGGGTGTTTTCGCTTTGAATCATGAGTGCCTTTGATGACGAGAACTGAAACAAAAACATTAGGCGCATCGAGATCACTAAGGGGCAACTCAATGACCGGATCCTTGAGCGTCAATTGCTTACAGAAGTGACGTAAAACACCCTTCTTTTCAACGGTGATGAGAGCCTCCCCCTCAATCGGAGATAAGACAAGAATACGAGCTTGATCTCCGGGCTGATAACGTTGCTGTTCGGGAACAAGCTTGATGCGCATTCCAGATTCATATTCCCAGGGGTAGTCACTTCCTCCGTAGACCTGGCGGGTTGTCGTTGTTTTGACAAGACGCCCGCGTGAATCATAGGAAGTGAGCTCAAAAATGTATCGCCCTGCTTCTTGGGGGACGAAGGGAAGATCCACCCCAGAAGAAGAACTCGGAACGAAAAAGATCACCTCGCGAATGGGAATAATCGATTTTTCATTTTGGATCACCATCGCTCCATTCGCAGCGCGAGATTTGATTTGCGTGTGCTCCTCTCGAGACACCTTAAGAGTTGCTTGGATTTTCTTGTCGTAGAGTTCACCAGCTTGCCCGACTGAAACAATTCTCAGAGGCATTTCATCACCTACACGAGCCAACCGATCATCGCGAGACAACCCCAAATAATAATCTGAAGAATGGACACGAATTGACCGAGACAAGCTCAGCGTCTGGCTATTAGAGTCCGTGACTTCGGCCGTCAGCTGGACCTGCCGTGGCATTGGGTCATCAATCGGAGGCAGGGTCAGCTCCAGCGAAGCCCGACCTTCGGAGCTAAGTTCAATTTCACCATTCTGAAAATGATTCCCCTCTTGCCTGCGCCCGTCATCATCTCGATATCCAAAATAATGAGCCCAGTAATAAGGATCATATTCACGATGATTCCCAAAATAAAACTCACGAAACTTCGTAGGATAAATACCACTTGGGCGTGCATACAAATACCACTTCGCCCGAGCTTTGGCCACGGGCGTCCCCTGATAATAACGAGCGCTTAGCTCATACTTCATCTCGTGATCGGCTGACTCCACTAGGGTCGCTTCTCCGTCAAATGTATTGCGCTTAAACTCTTGAACATGAAAGAAGTGACTAAACGAAGAGGACTGCTGAATTTGCCTCTTTTCGTTCCAACGATCGATCTCATCGGCTCGCTCTAGATCCTTTGGCCAGGTGAGCTCATAGCGGTATTGCCCAACCGTGACCTTCGGTAGCTGATAAGAAAAATCAAACGAACCGAATTCAGAGAGAGGCAGCTCACCGCTATAAACCTCTCTTCCAAGAGGATCTTTGACCTTGAGAGTTGGTGGCTCCTGCTCAGGGATTTTAAACTCATCTTCTTCTTTTTGACGAGCGATCCCCTTCAGCCGAACAAGCTCTCCAGGTTGATAAAGGTTTCGATCCGTAAATAAATACACATCACGAAAAACTCCCGATGTTCCGCTCCAAGAAAACTGAATCGGAAACCTCCACATTGAAACTTCTGGGAGAGAGCGATCAAAAGGAATGACAAAAGAATCATCATCCAAGCTCGCTTGTAAGTGCCGTTGCTCACTTCCCCTCTTCAAACGGGCCACTCCTGATTGATCCGTCACCACTCTTTCGATGAGGGTGGCATTTTCGCCAAAAGATGAAAGGTCCACTCCCTTGAGTGGTAAGCCGCTCTGACAGGAGTATGCATAAACGAAAGCCGAATCCTCAGTGACTTTCCAAGCCAATCCTAGGTCAGTAAGCTGCACAATCGATTGAGCCTCAGTCAGCCGATTTTGGCGCAGATCTGGGTGAGCGACCGCAGTTCCAGTCACCGTGATAAAAAATGATCCCGATCGACGATCCGGCGGGAGCAATTGATCCCACTGAATGGTATGCTTTGTCGTTGTGTCCAGAGGCGCCTGAATTACTACCCTTTCATCGAAGACCACCTCGCCTCCGACCAACACAAAGGGAATTGGACCCGTATTGCGCAACCATTTACCATTCGCAGTGCGCCCCGTATAGCTTCTGAAACCTTGGATGGCTCGAATCAAATCCTGATGCTCCATTCGTTTAATCGTGATTTGTAATTCCTGCTGATTCACGGATTCGATCTCATATTGGCGAGTGCCCGAGGCGAGCTGTGCCTCATCATAACTGGGAAGAATCACTTGTGGAGTCGCACGAATAAACTTCAGTTTTTGAATCTTCGTTTTCTCCAAAATCAAGCCATCGACCCCAGAAAAATTCTTGGGGATCGTGATTTCATAATAATCTTCGGCCTCGAAATCTCCGTGAAGAACAAGCGTCTTGCGGCGGGATTCGAAGGTGGCCTTGAGCCCCGTGACCCTTGGCTTGAGTTCAAGCGATTGAACGATTTCCTCAGGACTGAGAGATGGTGAAATCCCCTGATTGAAAAACAGACGAATCGAGCGTTTACCATCCACCACTGTCTGCGCTTTTGCACTCCTCAAATCAAAAGGGTCAACGTCACCAAGAAGATACTGCCCTTCATTCTCCATCGTCGCTTTTTTCGCCCGATTCGAGAGGCCTGGAAGGCGTTTGAGAGTCCACCCTTTGCCAATCGGTAGAAACCGAGCAGGCTCAACGAGAATCGCGTTGGAAAGGACATCCGTGAGAGGTCGCTGTTGATCAATATTGTTTTTTCCAAAAGCATCGCCCCAAGCCTGCCTGTAGGCATATCGCTGAGCTCCTAAATCACCCCAAGTTGCTTGGCGAGTTCTTGCCGCTACGATCTGCTGCTCCTGGTCCTCGGTCTTGGGTCTCACGAAATGGAAAAACGGCCCAACTTCGGAAGCGACCACCTCGTCGTTAAAAACTAAAACAAGACCGCCAGAGCGAATCGTGCCCTGTTTGACTTTGCTAATGACTTCGAGGGGAGCCACATTCACTTCCTTAAAAACCTGACCTTGAACGTTGAGCCCCTGCTCCGTGCTCAGCCCTTCATTGAGGGTGATTTGGTAAGAAGCGCCAAGAATGGGTGCTTTTTTGGGAAGCAAACGAGCAATATTGCGAGCCCGCCATGTGAGTTGAACTTCCATCTCAGGCACGATCGAAACCAGTTGATTCTCGACGTCTTTGCCAACTTCCTCCTGAGAAACCATCGATTCATCAAAGACGATTTCCAAATAAGACGTCGCTTGAAGTGGGTTATCGCTCGGAATCAGACGGGGTTGTCCTAACAGCGAACTTGTGATCAAAAGAAAGAAAAAGAAAACCCTCATGGCAGGTTAATAAAACGAAACCAAGAGCCCGAAAATTCTAAAGAAAGACCCTGATGGGTAAATTATTTCTAATCTTTTAAAATCGGCATCAAATCTCTATATCTTCGTTCGTGATGAGAATGTTCCTCCTCAACTTGCTTATCGTTTTTTCATCAGGAGCTGAAGAGTATCACCTGAGTGAAGCCTCCCAGAAACAGGACGGTATTCCCCATGGAGAAGTCACCCTCCATGAGTGGAAAAGCGAGGTTTTCAAAGGAACCCTCCGGCAGTATTACCTCTACATTCCGGCTCAATACGATGGGAGCGAAGCGGCAAATGTGGTGGTTTTTCAAGATGGTCATGCCTATGTCGATGAAAAGGGCCTCATTCGAGTTCCGAATGTTTTTGATCACTTACATGCCCACCAAGAAATCCCCCTCACCATCGGTATTTTTATTAACCCAGGGCTGTTTACTGACAAAATAGAGGGACGTCAGGGGTGGGGAAATAAGAAGGGGAGTAACCGAAGTGTCGAATACGACTCCCTCAACTCCAACTATGCGCAATTCCTCGAAAAAGAAATCCTCCCCGAAGTCGCAAAAGCATACAAGCTGGCCCAGGATCCGGCGCGTCGGACCATTTGTGGAATGAGCTCAGGAGGGATTTGCGCATTTACTGTTGCTTGGGAGCGCCCTGACCTTTTTGGAAATGTCATTAGTCATATCGGAAGTTTTACCAATATTCGAGGAGGCCATGTTTACCCGGCTCTCATCAGGAAAGAAGAGAAGAGAAATATCAGGGTTTTCCTTCAAGATGGTGAGCACGATCTAGATAACCAACACGGCAACTGGTGGCTAAGTAATCTCCAGATGGAAAAAGCTCTGGCTTTCCGCCAATACGACTACAAGTTTGTTGGAGGAACGGGTGGTCATGATGGCAAACACGGAGGACAAATCTTCCCCGATACGATGCGGTGGATTTGGCCTAAGAAATAACTTCTCCTTCACTGAGCCTAAACAACAGATTTTAGTAGACGAAGCTCATGATTATCTTTGACTTCGACGGAACGATTGCCGACTCGCTCGGAACCGTCTGTGAGATTTATAACGAACTGGCTCCCGCATACGACCTCGTCCCCATAGGGCCCGAAAACCTTCCTGTCCTTCGCGAACTGGGGATTCGAAAGTTGCTCAAACGCCTTGCCCTCAAGCCGCGTCATCTTCCCCATGTCTTAAATCAAGGCCGAAGAATGCTGCGCGAGCGAATTGAGGCGATCAAACCAGTTCCCGGAATTCTCGAGCAAATTGAGAACCTTCACCAGAGTCCGCGCTCGCTGGGAATCCTCACTTCAAATTCATCTGAAAATGTTGAGGTTTTTCTCAATCAATTTGGCATTCGCAAACACTTTGAATTCATCTCAACCTGTCCAAAACTCAGGGGAAAAGCCAAACACCTAAGTGCGATTGCTCGCACCTATTCTCTTTCACCGCTCAATATGATCTACATCGGAGATGAGGTTCGCGATATCAAGGCTGCCAAGCGTGCAGCCGTATCCGTCGCCGCCGTTACTTGGGGTTTTAACACCAAAGAAGCTCTCTCAAAACACGAGCCAGACTGGCTCATTTCAACGCCCGACGAACTCGCCAAGCTGATTGCCTCCTAACATCTAGCGCCTGCTTCAAAGATGTCTTTTTTTCTAAAAAACTCCGACCCAAAAAAAACTGATCTCGCCATCTGGGCCTTGATTGTGGCGAATCTTGCGCCCCTAGCGGGAGTTTTATTTGGCGACTGGGACGTCTTTGAAGTCGTTTTGATCTATTGGATGGAGAATGTGATCATTGGGATCATTAATATTCTTAAGATGGCGGTTTGCTCTCCCGATCTAAAAAGTTTTGATTTTAAAACCAAAGCCCTGAAGGCAGCGAATCTAGCGTCCGCACAAGACAAAATCCATCAACAGCAGCTGATCGGAAAGGCCATCGATTCCTCCGAAAAAATGGAAAAGATCGGCTGCTTCGTGAACCATGGGATGAAGTTTTTTCTGATCCCTTTTTTCACCTTCCACTACGGACTTTTCTGCCTCGTTCATGGCATCTTCGTCTTCGCGCTTTTGAGTGAAGACGGCCCTTTTGGGAAAAATGGTGGCGCTAGTTCGAATGCCGGAGAATTTCCCGACTTAATTGGAGCGGTCATTTCCCATGGAGGTAGCTGGGCAGCTCTTGCCCTACTCGTCAGCCATCTTTTCTCATTTGTATCCAACTATCTTCGAAAAGGAGAATACAAACGCACCATCGTGCTTTTTCTGATGATCGCGCCTTACGGAAGAATTGTTGTCCTCCATGTGACTATTCTTTTGGGGGCCTTTGCCATTATGGCCTTGGGAAGCCCCCTCCTCTTAATCTTACTGCTCATCGCTGGAAAGATCCTATTGGACCTCAAACTCCATATTCGTGCTCACCAAAAAGTGGCGGCCTATTGTTCTCAGAGGGTTGAGCCTGAAGCCTCCTAATGAGAAAAATCGATCCACCGGCTCTCTTGGCGAGCTGAATTCAAGGTCGCATCCATCACTTTCTGCGTGAGTAAACTGATCTTTGGCCAAGCCAAATCTACCTCTCCAAGTGTCACCAGCTTGGCAAAGTTATGAAACAGTAGAGTCTCCTGCGAACCTGAGTCATTAGTGGACTTTCCTGAGAGGCGATGCTCTTGCTCGTCGATCAGCGTCGAATAATCACAGCCTTCGTTTCGTGAACCCAACTTAGTCACTAAAAACTTCGTTTGCGGACCTTCGATGGGCTGCACAAAATCGTCTAAACTCAATGCGCCCGTCGTTCCTGAAATACGACAGCTTTGCTCAAGTGTGGTATTAAAAGAGCAATGGAAGCTTGCGCTGCGGCCTCCCGAGAAGATGAGATCTCCCCGAAACTCAAGGGGCACTCCATTCTTTTCTTCGTAAAGAAATCCCCGCACTTTTAATGGGGCGTCTTTTTGGAAGCACATCAAGGTCATGCGAAGGCAATACCATCCGAGATCTCCTAGACATCCAGCAGGCTCCAGGGCGGAGTTTAAGCGAATATCTCCTTCAAATTCTTCATCCCCTAGAAAGGAAAAACAACTATCAACCCTTCGGAGAGTTCCAAGCTCTCCTTGATGGAGAACTTCAAGGATTTTCGCAAGGCGAGGGTTATGCATAAACATGACCCCATCCATAAACTGAACGCCATTTTGTTCACAGGCTCGAAGCATTTCCTCGAGATCTTCGGAGGTGGGGGCACAGGGCTTTTCACAAAGAACGTGCTTCCCAGCCTCTGCTGCGCGGATCACCCACTCTTTTCTAAGTCCGGTGGGCAGCGGAATGTAAACTGCATCAATTTCAGGATCTGAGAGAATGACTTCATATCCCTCGACCGCTTGAGGAGCCTCGTCAAAAGGAGCAAAAGCCTGGCATCGGTCTACGAATTGCTGCGCTTTTTCGAGACGGCGACTCCCCACTGACTTGAGAATCCCATTTCCCGAACGTTGGACCGATGCCCAGTTTTTTTCAGCAATCCCCGCTGCTCCCAAAAACCCCCAGACGACTTGTTTTTCCATCCCAGAATTGTCTCATTACCATTGCCTCACGGCAAGCCCAGTCGTTTCAACCCTCGGCCATCACCAGACCAATATTGCCTCATTGGCCACCCCTCCCATGTGACAATAGAGTTTGACAGGCCAAGATCTGTTAGAATAAAGAGGCTAATGCTAGATAGCATCTAAAACCCTATGAAAAAATTCATCTCCATTATCTCCCTTAGTTTCTTTTTGGGGCTGTTTCCTTCCTTTGCTAAAGCTCCTGTAAACAAAACCTGTCCCGTTAAAGGCAAAGCGGTGAACGCCGAGAGTAAGGTTGCGAAAGTTGAAGTCAAATTCTGCTGTGATAAATGCAAATCGAAGTTTGATGCTGACGTGGTCGCCGGTTTGAAAAAATTCGCAAAAACTGAAGAAGGAAAGTGCTGCATCAGCGGGAAGCCCGTCAAAGACTCTAAAAAGTCAACAGTCGCTGTTGGAGTCTGCTGCGGCGGTTGTAAGAAAAAGGTCGAATCTGATCCCAAGAAGCATCTTACAGATTTAAAATAAATCTCTCTTTCTCGGAATTTGATTCAAAGCCACTCCCGGTTGGGGTGGCTTTTTTTGTCCTCAATGACCGGCTTGCAACCCAACTCATTTTGCTCAGCAGAAACACTCAATGCGCAAATGGATCAATTAGATTGCAAAATTGTCATCTTTTGGCACTGTTCCGTAATTATCACGTCCCTTTAACAATGAATCTTAGATCGAACCTTCCCCTCTTAATGGCCGCCATGGCAGCCAACAACCTGCACGGTGCTGTTCTTGCTAACTGGGATTTTAGCAATCTTGATTGGAGCACTGGAGGAGGTAGCGGCCTTGCTTTAAATGACCCTGCCCCCAGCCCCATTCTTGAGGCAGCATTGGCAAACACAGCTCCAGGAGTGACCAGCACGGATTTACTCCCATCTCCAAATCTTCATATCGTCGTCAACGCGACGACCGCCCCGGGAGAAGCTGATGTTCGTGACTTTGACTATGGTGGAGATGGTGGAAACGACAATTATCTCGAATTCACCCTCACCGGAAGCGCTCCAGGATCACTCTCGATTGAAACCATTTCGATTTCTCAATGGCGCAACGGAGGAGGAGCAGTCGACGGGATGGCATTCGAAGTCAGCGTCGATGGTGGTGCCTTTTCACTTTATGATTCGATCCAAGTCGATCCCAATTCTGGAAATGGTCCGTCTTTCGATACCTTCACCTTTACCGAGACAATTTCTGGGGCTGAATCAGTAGCGATTCGCTTTGCGCCTCGTCATGTGAACCAAGGCTCAACCGGAAACCTTCACATCAATGGTCTTACGGTTACCGGAACGGCCATTCCCGAGCCCTCCTCGCTCATCCTCAGCGGACTTGCGGCATTAGGCTTACTTCTCAGGCGCAGACGCTAGAAATTAACATCCCTCTTGCCCAAGCCAAGGGGAGATCAATAAAGCGAAAGATGTTTGCTCCCAGCAGACATCTTTTTTGTTTGCTTGTTGGCATGAGCCCAATCGGGCCTTTTCCTTCAAACTTTTTTCCAACCTGCCCGAGCAATCACGTTGCTACAGCTTCGAGAGACAAAGCGCTTTAAGCTTTAAGAAACGCTCATACAGTGCGCCCTCTGGCCGAACAAAAAACACTGGCCCGGGGGACTCCTTGGCCAGTGTTGTCAAATCGGACTCTTGGGATGTCGAAAGAAGACAGCGAGACTTCGCGATTAGCCTCTACTGACAAGCTTCACACTCTCCCCCATTCATCATGGCTTCGATACTGCAAGCTTGAACCTGCTCAGGCGTGTATTGCTTCTTCTCTGCCTTTGCGACCGTGGACTTTTCGATGTCACTCGCTTGCCTTGTGCGCAGATAATAAGTGGTCTTCAGCCCGGTGTGCCACGCGTGACGATACATATGACTTAAGCTTTTCATATCGGGCTTGGCGAGGAAGAGGTTCACACTTTGAGCCTGATCAATCCACTTTTGGCGGCGGGCAGCTGCATCAATAATGGCCTGATATCCCACTTCAAAGACCGTCTGATGCTTCTTCTTCAGATGATCTGGAATATCTTCAATATCAGCGAGTTCACCATTGAAATATTTGAGCTGATCAATCATCTCCTGATTCCAAAGCCCTTCCTTTTTCAGGTCTCGCACAAGAACCGGATTGAGCACGGTAAAGTCACCACCCAAGTTACTCTTCACAAAAAGGTTGGTATAATTTGGCTCAATACAAGGGGTCGTTCCCATAATGTTGGAAATCGTAGCCGTAGGAGCGATCGCTAGAACGTTTGAATTTCGCATCCCCTGGCGCGCAATGCTTTCGCGCACTGGGCGCCAATCCATCTTACCACCTCGGGGCACGTCAATCTCGTTGCCACGCTCATCCTCCAACGAATCAAGAGTATCCTGTGGGAGGATTCCACGATCCCACTTAGAACCCTTGTAGCTATTGTAAGCACCTCGCTCTCCCGCCAGCTCACTACTTGCACTATAAGCGTAGTATGCAATGGCTTCCATGAATTCATCGTTAAACTCAATGGCGGCATCTGAAGAGAACTTAAGATTCTTCTTAAAGAGCGCATTCTGTAATCCCATCACACCAAGTCCGATAGGCCGGTGACGAGAGTTTGCAGTCTTTGCCGCTTCGGTAGGATAGAAATTAATATCGATCACATTATCCAAAGCACGAATAGCTACAGTCACTGTTTCACGCAACATGTCGTGATCCAACATCCCGTCTTTGGTAACGTGCGTATCAAGCACCACTGAGCCCAGATTACAAACGGCTGTCTCTTCATCAGATGTATTGAGAGTAATCTCCGTGCAGAGGTTGCTCGAGTGGATGACACCGGCGTGATCCTGAGGGCTACGTAAATTACACGGATCCTTGAAAGTGATCCACGGGTGACCCGTTTCAAAAATCATCTTCAGCATCCTCTTCCAGAGCTCAATAGCCTCAACCTGACGAGACCAAATCTTACCCTCCTCAGCCATTTTCTCATATTCCTGGTAGCGCTGCTCGAAAGCTCGACCATACAGATCATGAAGGTCAGGGCACTCATTGGCTCTGAATAAGGTCCAGTGGGAGCGTGCCTCCATCCTCTTCATGAAAAGATCCGGAATCCAATTGGCGGTATTCATGTCATGGGTGCGGCGGCGTTCGTCGCCCACATTGACCCGAAGTTCTAAAAAGTCTTCGATATCATTGTGCCAAGTCTCGAGGTAAGCACAGCCAGACCCACGACGCTTTCCACCTTGGTTCACCGCAATGAGTTGGTCATTATGAAGTTTCAAGAAAGGAATCACCCCTTGAGACTCTCCATTCGTTCCCTGAATGTAGCCCCCCGTGCCTCGCACAGCAGTCCACGAACCTCCAAGTCCTCCAGCCCATTTTGAGAGGAAAGCGTTCTCAGCAATTCCTCGGTGCATGATCGACTCAATTGAGTCGTCCACTTTGTAGAGATAGCAGCTAGAGAGCTGGCTATGGAGAGTTCCTGAGTTAAAGAGCGTGGGAGTCGAGGAACAGAAACGCCGCCCTTTGTAAAGCTGGTAAAGGCGGATGACCCAATCCTCAGGATCAGTTTTCTCAGCCTTGAAAAGTCCCATTGAAACTCTCATCCAGAAAAACTGAGGAGTCTCCATCCGCCGTGGTTTCGAACCTGTTTTGTCAACCTGTAGGTAACGATCGTAGAGGGTCTGTATCCCAAGAAATTCGAAATCGAGATCCGCCGAGGGATCCAGGGCATCAGCCAAGCGGTCGAGGTCATAGCTCTCAACAAGCTCAGGACTGATTCTCTTAATTTCTACCCCATGCTTCAAATAAGCTTTAAAGTTTTGTTTATGCGCTTCCTTGAGAGATTCGATGCCATCTTTCTGGATGTCCCAAGGCAGCACTTCCTCATAAATATAGGACAGCAAGATTCGACCAGCGAACTTGGACATGTCAGCATCCTTCTCCAGAAGAGTTTTCGAGTTGAGAATAATTGTTCTCTTGAGGTCCTCTTGAGAAATCTCGGCACCAATGGAACGTCGGAGTTCTTTCTCAATCTGTTCTTCGTTCAAAGAAAGATCCAATCCAATCGAGGCAAATTGAATCCGCTTCTTGAGCTCCGCTCCATCCCAAAACGTACTTTGCCCATCCTCAGTAGTGACGGTGACGAACGACTCCTGTGCGGGGTCCTCCATCTCAATGGGATTATCGAGGCGAAGCCGCGCCCGTTCGTCACGGTAGCGAACATAATGAGCTGCGACTTTGAAATGCCCTTGGCGCATGAGCTCATCTTGGACGTGATCCTGCACGTCCTCGATGTGGACGAATGCCTGATCACCCGTGCGAATGATATTAGTCACCGCTTGCGCGATTGCATGAGCTGGAGAAGGGTCTTCCTTCAAAGTCAAGAAGGCTCGAGAAACCGCCTGCTCAATCTTGGTTTCAGACCAGGGAACCACGTTCCCATTGCGACGGATTAAGCGAACGGGCATTTCTTGAGGCTCTTGGCTCACCAAGATCTCGCCTTTCATGTCCAAGGAACGCTTAAAGACCAATGACTTTGCCACGTCATGCGCATCGTTCTCGATCAGAGCCTTTTCGATCAGAAGATACAAATCGTTCTGCGACAACTTCAGGTTTCCTCCTCGCTGAACTTGATTCATGAGTGACTTGGAAACGCGGTGGGCAACCGCTGAGACGAAAGAACGGTTTTTCTCTGAAAAGATGTTATCCTCGGGCTCGTTACGAGAAATGAGCAGATTGGTAAGAGACTCACCGATCGCATCGGCCACGTCAGCTAGCGAGAAAGATTCCTCTCCACCAGCCCGAGTAACGGTGATTTCAGGGATTGGAGCACGCTGCTCGGTTGCGAGAATTTCACGCCAAGCAAAGGGGTTTTGACTACCGGCACGCGAGGCAACGGTTTCTTTGAGAGCTTGGTCTTCAGCGAGAGATAAAGAGCGATACATTGGATGATGTTGTTGTGTGTCTAATGGCAAAGTCAGCAGGGGCCGTGTGTGTGAATATTGATCTGATGACTTTGTAGCGGTTAATAAGATTTGATTTGATGATGGGTGTCGTCTCTGAGTTCTTCACCTTGGTTGCTGGGGCGTCCTAAAATGAGGTATTTTTTGACTTCTTTACCAGCTGGCCTCTCTTTCCTAACTTTTCTCTCAAGTGGTGAACTTGACGGGGCAAAAATGAGGACGAGCTCAGAGCTCAGAGCTCAAGCCGACACTGAAGTTTAAAGGTCGTCGTCGTCGTATCCTGCGTCTTCGAGCGCTGAGGCCTTTTGATATTCGGTGACTTTCCCTTCGAAGAAGTTTTGCTCCTTAGCAAGATCGATCGCTTCGGAAAGCCACGGGAAAGGATTCTCAACATTCCCACCTGACAAAGTCTCAAGGCGACAATTTACAAGGCGACGGTCAGCGATGTAATCGATGTATTGCTCGAATTCAGCCACGGAAAGCCCAACAGCTGAAACCGGAAGACAGTCCCGAATAAACTCTTTTTCTAAACGAACTCCCTCTGCCATCGTCTGGCGCAGATCTTCCTTAAACTCAGGAGTCATGATGTCCGGGTTTTCAGTAACCAAGGAATTGAGAAGATTACGGAAAACCTCGATGTGATTGGACTCGTCCCGCAAAGTATATCGGAACATCTGACCGATTCCGGGGAATTTCTTCTGACGATAAAGGCTGAGAATCATCCCAAATAACCCATAAAATTGGGTCCCTTCCATCACCTGACCGAATAGGAAGATGTTCTTCGCAAGCGCCTGCTTATTTTCAAGAATCGTGAGATCAACATCGCGGCGTAAAGCTCGGGAATTCGAGACCACGAAATTGTTTTTGGCTTTGATCGTGGGAATATCCTCAAACATGGCCTCGCACTCATGAGGGTTGATCCCAAGAGACGAGATCATGTAGACCAAAGAATCAGCGTGGATGTTCTCCTCATGGGCATGGCGACCAAGAACGAGCTTGAGCTCGGGAGCGGTCACGAGCTCCCGAACAACGTGAAGAATGTTGTCACCCACGATGCCTTCGGCCGCAGAAAAGTAGCCAATTCCCATCTTGATGATCCACCGCTCGACATCATTGATCTCGTTGCCCCTCCAATGTTCCACATCCCGCTGCATCTGGATATCCTCTGGCTCCCAGTGGTTGTTTTTCATGGTCTTATAGAGGTCATAAGCCCACTGGTATTTCAGAGGTAAAATATTAAAGAACATGGTGTCGCGTCCGTTGATCACAGACTTGGCCGCGATCGCAGCCTCGGCTTTCTCCCTATCGAGGATAAATTCACGATCGCCGATCTTAATGTTGGTAGTGTCAGACATTGAAAATGAAGGTGTTGAAGACGGTTTATTTAAAAAATGCTTACTGTCAGGAAAGATGGAGTGAAGCGGTCCCGAAATTAGCCTCTAATTGATGAATTGCGCAAGCTGAAATTGCCCATATAGCGTGCACAAATTATTCACAATACCATATATAGTATACCTGTCGAAATGACGACATTTAAGTTTTTTTGACTATTTGCTCTGAAATCTTTGTATTTTCGGGCAATTGCAGCTCTATAATGAACCCTTATCGCAGGTTTAAAGTCCGCTCTCTTGGGCCCCAAAAAAAATTTCAAATCCACCGAAAAAAACTCTTTGCGAGAAAAGTTCAAAAAGTCTTCCGGAGAAACATTTCATGTCCCCTCGATGAGGTCAAAAAGCCCTCAATATCAGGCATAAAAATTTATAAGCGCAATGCTAATGGATCTTCTCTCAAGGCTCAAAAAGAGCGCGAACAAGTCACACTCATTGCCCCCATGAAAACCCCTCATTATTTTCACAAACTTGATCATTGGTTCTCCGAGCCTGTCTACTAATGGCCGGAAAACGAAGAACGAAAGCAGCCTTGTAAATGGTCATCGACGAGCCCAATGGCTTGCATCAAAGAATAGCAAGTCGTCGGCCCCACAAACAGGAACCCTCTCTTTTTAAGATCATGGCTTAGCCTCTGTGATTGCTCGGATTGAGAAAGTAATCGCGCAGCCTCAAAAGTGAGGGGGCTTTGACGCTTCTGAGGACGAAAGTCCTTCAAATATAAATGCAGAGAGCCAAACTCGTGGATTAAATCCAACGCCCTCTGGGCGTTACGAATAGTCGACCTGATTTTTCCCTGATGACGGATGATCCCGGGATCACTCGCGAGGCGTTGCAGGTCACGATCATCAAAAAGAGCGACCCGACTGATTTTGAAACCCGCAAAGGCTTTGCGAAATTGTTCTCTTTTGCGAAGGACTGTTAGCCAACTTAACCCTGCTTGAAACACTTCCAAAGAGAGTCTCTCAAAAATCTCATCGTCACCTCGTTGTTCCCTCCCCCATTCGTGATCGTGGTAGCGAATGTAATCCTCATCACCACCACACCAGGCGCAGCGAACCAAGCCATCCTCACCCCGTCGCAAACCTTCCTTGCTTTCATTCATCACTGCTCAATAAATCTCTCACGCCTTCAGAGCAGATCCCATCATTTTTTAGGAGCCGGGCGTCTCTTAAAAAAACGAATCCTTTTGACTGATTCCTTTGGTGTCACCTCCTCCCCGACGGAAATACTCATGATCTATGAGAAACAAAGCTGACGATCTAGAGAACGAAATTGAATTGCTTCGAGAACATGCTCGGCTTCCAGGTCAATTGATTCATCCAGATCAGCAATGGTTCTCGCGACCTTGAGAATTCGGTCATAAGCCCTCGCTGAAAAATGAAGCTGTTCCATCGCTTGCTCAAGTAGAGACGCACAATCTTCTCCGACTTTGCAAAACTCTCTCATGGCTTTGGGAGTCATCTCGGAGTTTGTGCGTATGTCCCTCTGAGAGGAGAACCGGTGCTCTTGTAGACGACGGCACGCCATGACCCTCTCTCTAATCGTTTCTGAAGATTCTTGCTTTGTTTCAGAAGAAAGTTGCCTGTAATCAATAAGAGGCACTTCAACATGAAGATCAATGCGATCGAGCAGTGGCCCAGACACCTTCGCTCGATAGGATTCGATTTGCCGAGGATGACAGCGGCATTGTCTAACCGGGTCACCAAAGAATCCACAGGGGCAGGGATTCAGAGCGCAGACGAGCAAAAAACGAGAGGAAAAATGATAGGTGCCAGCTGCTCGAGAGATCGTTACTTTCCCATCTTCAAGAGGTTGACGCAGAACTTCCACGGTCGATCTCCGATACTCCGGAAGTTCATCTAAGAAGAGGACCCCATGATGAGCTAAGGAAATCTCTCCCGGCCCAGGATTGGTCCCCCCTCCCAAGAGTCCCACGTCAGAAATGGTGTGATGAGGAGCTCGAAAGGGACGTTCCATGACCAGTCCCTCACGAGCATCTAGCAACTTGGCAACTGAATGAATTTGAGTGGTTTCAATGGCTTCTTGCTCGGTCATCTCAGGCATAATCGAGGGCATTCTTTTGGCGAGCATTGACTTCCCCGTTCCAGGTGGACCTGCCATCAAAATGTTATGTCCTCCAGCTGCCGCAATTTCGAGGGCTCGCTTGACATTTTGCTGCCCCTTAACCTCATCGAAATCAGGATAAGATCCCCATGATTGAGAACGAGGAAAACGAGATCGAGCTTCAGGTTCTCTGCTCTGGGCGCCAGTGATAAACTGCCAAGCTTCGTATAGAGAACTCAATCCGTAGACTTCAAGACCACTCACCACAGCGGCCTCTCGAGCATTCGCTGCAGGGAGAAGAAGTCGGCGACGCCCTGCCGCCTTGGCTCCGAGAGCAATCGAGAGTGCTCCTTTGATTGGTCGTAGACTTCCATCCAGAGCGAGTTCTCCAACGATCACAAGATCGTTCGCTAAACTGAGTTCTTCTCCTTGCTTACAGGCCAACATCGCAAGTGCGATTGGAAGGTCAAAAGAGGGACCCTCCTTTTTTAAATCGGCGGGAGCCAAATTTACGGTGTGAACACCATAAGTGTAGTCCATTGCTGAAGCTAAAATGGCCGTGGTCACGCGCTCTCCAGATTCTCTGACCGCAGCGTCAGGAAGCCCGACAATATTCATTCGCCCTGCATTGGCCCCCTCTGCTTCACGGGCAGAGACTTCAACGGCGACTTCAATGGCTTCCACGCCGCGCAAGGCTGCACTGTAGATCTTTGCTATCACCCCTTTAATATAGTGTTCATTTGAATACTTTCACGTTTTAATCACGCTTTTCTTTTGCGAGGTTTGAGTATCTCCAAGAATCCTTTATAAACCGAGGCGTGCTCCAAATCGTTTTTAATGAAATTAGTGCCTCAGAAATCTCCCAGTTGGATACTCTGGAGCAACTTGAACTCCTCGATGAATTTAAGGTGACCAAAGACGACCTTGAACACATCAATGACGAGCGCTTCGGTGAAATTGAGCGCGATGGCAAGAAGCTCTATCGATTCCGCTCCAAAGACTGGCGGTTTTATTTTGAGGTCATTGGCGAACAAGTCATCGTCCACCGTGTCTTACATAAGGGTACTTTCTCTGATTTTCTTTATCGTTCAAAACTGCCCCTGGGAGAGGACGAAGCTCTAGCCGAATCAAAACATTTTTGGAAACTGATTGATGAAGGGCGGCTTGCTCGCCGAAACTAGAGGCCCATTAAAGCGCATACTCGCGCAGCCGAGACGAATCGTCGCTCATCCTTGGGATTCGATCGCAGCTTCAATAATCAATCAAGGCGAGAGCCAAGCTTGTTGGTTCAACCTCTTCATTCTCATGCGCCAAAAAACAGACCGAAGCATTTTTCTCGCCCAAGGCTCAACCCTAGTCCAACGCTAGAGTGACGGTGAGATCAAGTGGTGCGGGATGACGGACTCGAACCGCCGACATACTCGGTGTAAACGAGTCGCTCTACCAACTGAGCTAATCCCGCCTTGATTCACTTGCGTGCGCCGAGAGATTAATCCCAAAAGGTCTTATAGATCAAGGGAATTGCGTTTTTCGAATCGAAAGTCTTGCTCGGAAAGCTTTTACCCGACCTCCCATTGCTTGAAATCTTGATTCGTGGCTGTGAAATTCCCTCGCTTTTCCTGATCAAGCAGACCAAAGATCTTTGGCGCCGTCTAAGACAATGATTTCACGACGAAAGATCTGCTACCCCATCTCTCCACCGTTGTGGAACTACCTCGCTCACTACGGCCGTCTGTCAGAAGTTCCTCTTGTTTACGATGAGCTTTTGAGATTTAGCGGATCGATCCCCTATGAAAATCCAAAGGGAGAAGAAACGCTCTGGCTGGAGGTGATGTATCCCCAAGAGGTGATGGAAGATCTTCGTCCAAAGCTGACAAAGATCTATGCCATGTTGAAAATTGGCGGCGATCTTAGCCTTGCCGAGCACCTCACGGTTGAGCGCATTGACTTTGGCGAGTTTGGCAATTCTCGTCCTTTTCGAATTCGAATTACCAACTTGTTTAATGGGAATTCTGATTACTATTACGTGAAAAATGCGGATGCTTCACGTCTTTTTGGACTCGAACTTGAGCATATTCTATCCCCAAACCGGATCAACTATCTCGTCAACGGAAACACCTTAATTGAAGAGCACATCGCTGGTGTTCCAGGAGATGTTTTTATTCGAGATTACCTCTCCGATCCCTCCTTAAACCATGTCCGAATTGCCAAAGAGTTTGTGAAATTTGGTGAAAGGTGTTTCCTCCGCCTCTTAGGTGACATGAGAACAGTCAACTATGTGGTAGATATCACTCCTGACTTTGAAGAGGTGCAATATCGCGTTCGCCCCATCGACTTTGACCAACAATCCTACGAGGGAAATCTCCAAGTTTACCGAGCTCACCTATTTCCAGACAACAAGCCTGTCGAGGATCTCGTCAGGGAGCATCTCAATGATCAAACGATCCTCCAATATCGAGCAGAGGAACTCTCTCAAATGTCACGACGAGCCAAGGTCGAACGAAACCGCCTCAAAGCAATTCTCAGCGTCATGAACCGCACTGATATTTCAACCCACGAAAACCTCGTGCTTCTACGAGAAGCCATGGTCGAGCGTTATGGCTCACATGCCTTTGAAGCATGCCAGACGATGGGAGCTTTAACCGCGACCCACCTCCAGAAAGTTCTCAATATTACTCCATCGAGAAGTTAACAAAGCTCTTTTGATCACCGATCTTTTCCATTTCAACCATCCAGCGGAATCGAAAAGAATTGTACAGGGGGCCATTGGTCACGACATCAATTCGGCCCGATTTCTCGTCGCCATTGGCAAGGGTGAAAGTCATACCAGACATCCCCACTGACTGAACCTCCACCTCGCTTGCTCCGTCCTGAAGAAATTCTTCGGAAGACACATCATCTTCGAGATCATCGAATTGAATGCGGACTTTTTTCCCATCTTTGAGGCGCTTGCCCCGCAAATAATCGTCTCCAGCTTTTTTCTTAAGTTCCTTTTCGTCGGGCTTGCCTTCAAAGCGGTGGAGTCTTGGGAGAGCGAACTCGATACCAACGCGAACCGGATTGCTCGTTTTCTTTTCAAGAAGCTTTGGTAAAATTGAGACCGTCCCACGAGAGAGAACATGAACCCATTCTACGGTCGTGTCTCCTGTCACGGTAGAAGAAATGGCCACAGGCTTGCGAGGATCAAGTCCCTTCTCTTGCTCACTTGAAAGACCATTCTCCACGAATCGCCGTCTGACCCACTTTCCTTTGACTTCTTCTTCGATGAGATAGCGAATCGAAATGTCCCGATGAGAAACTCTCTTACCCCTTTTTTTAATCATCATCGCGAGCTCACCATCAGCTCCGATTCCGAAATCAAATTTCTTATCCTCCCATCCTACGAAGTAACCAAGCCATTCAGTTTTTTCTGACATTTGTGGAAGCTCCGCGACTGTCACCGGACTAAGAGAAAGTAAAATTGCAAGCAAGCGATTCATGGCCCAAGACCCTAAACATCGAGCCCTCGCTTCGTAAAGGGAGATCCCAAAAACTCCGACAAACGATGATGCTCAATCAAGCAAGACCAAAGAAAAGCGCGAGCCCCGGACAGGCCTCGCGCTTTTGATCGAAAACTCGTTGAGAAAAACTGAATTACTTTGCCGCTGCAAAATTCTCGGCGACAACATCCCAGTTAACGATATTCCAGAAAGCAGCGATGTAGTCTGGGCGACGATTCTGGTAATTGAGATAGTAAGCATGCTCCCAAACGTCTAATCCCAGAATTGGAGTGCATCCACAAACCCCTGCGCCCTCACCCATGAGTGGGTTATCCTGATTTGCGGTTGAACAAACCCCAAGCGTTCCATCACTTTTGACACCCAACCAAGCCCAACCGGAGCCAAAACGAGTCGCACCCGCCTTTGCAAACTCTTCTTTAAAGGTATCGAAAGAGCCAAAGGCTGCATCGATGGCATCGGCAAGATCCCCCGTGGGAGCCGTTGAGCCTCCTGGAGCGATGACCTTCCAGAACAGGCTATGATTAAAGTGCCCTCCTCCATTATTGCGAAGAGCCGGAACGTCTGCAATCTGAGCTTGTAACTCAGTGAGCGATAAATCGGCAAGGTCTGCATGCGATTCAAGAGCAGCATTGAGATTAGTCACGTAAGCATTGTGATGCTTACCGTGGTGAATTTCCATCGTCTGAGCGTCGATATGTGGCTCAAGAGCATCGTGGGCGTAGCCCAACTCGGGAAGTGAATGTGCCATGATAGTTCGTAATGGTTTGATTTTAGTGTCCCGCGCTTCCACAGTGGGCACAGGCTCTGAGGAGGAGCAAAGCAGCTTCTCTCTAGAGCGCAAGAGACAATCCTTTCGGTTATGCCTGAATTTTTAGAAAACTTTTCCCAAATGTCGGCTCTTGTTGGTTTCATCGGAGGCATCATTTTGGCCGTTTTAGTCCAAATGATCCGAATTTCCGCCCTTCGCTCGACTCTGAGGGAGAGGGAAAAAGCCACAACCGAGACCATCACAAATCTAGAAGCCACCGAGATCACCCTGAGAAAAAAAATCGAGGAACTTCAAAACTCTGAAGCCGATCTCCTCAAAGAAAAGAGCGAGGCCAAGATTCATCTCGAAAATCAAAAACAACGCCACGAAGAAACGCTCAAACTCCTCAACACTGTTGAAGAACGATTTTCAAACTCCTTCAAAGCGCTCTCTGGAGAAGCGCTCAAAAGTACTCAGCAACAATTCCTTGAGCTTGCCAAGAGCACGTTTAGAGCCGAGCAAAAGGAAGCCAAAGGCGAGCTAGAAAAAAGAGAACAGGCTGTCAAACACCTCGTCAAACCTGTCTCCGAATCGCTCGATAAGATGCAACTTCGCATCGGCGAAATTGAGAAAGCCCGCGAAGGAGCCTACGCTTCCTTACGCGAGCAAGTTGCCTCACTTTCGGCAACTCAGCAAGGTTTGCACAAGGAAACTCGCTCTCTCGTCAAAGCCCTAAGGCAACCTACCGGCCGGGGTCAGTGGGGAGAAATCCAACTCCAGCGTGTCGTTGAAATGGCAGGGATGCAGCAACATTGCGACTTCACCACTCAAACAACAACGACGACGGATGAAGGAAAACGTCTTCGTCCAGATCTCATCGTCAAACTCCCAGGCGGTAAGCAAATCGTGGTTGATTCGAAAGCTCCGATGGATGCTTATCTTGATGCCCTCGAAGCTGATTCAGATGCTGACCGAGACTTGGCGCTAGCTCGCCACGCAAGCCAAGTGTTGACGCATATCCGCCAACTTGCCTCAAAGAACTATCAAGCACAGTTTCAACCAGCTCCCGAGTTTGTGGTCCTCTTTCTTCCCTCAGAATCCTTCTTCTCTGCGGCCCTGACTCAAGACTCAACGCTTCTGGAACAAGGAGTGGATCAAAACGTGATTCTGGCCACTCCAACCACGCTCATCGCTCTTTTGCGTTCCGTCGCTTACGGATGGCGACAAGAGGCCCTCGCTGAAAATGCCCGTCGAATTTCCGAGACCGGGCGTGAACTCCATCGACGTCTCACCACCTTTTCGAATCATCTCTCGAAAGTTGGAAAATCACTCGAAGGTTCCGTTAAGTCGTATAACTCAGCAGTCTCGTCGCTCGAGAGCCGGGTCATCCCCTCTGCTCGAAAATTTGAGACTCTCGAGGCCTCTGAGCACAGCCTGAGCCTCGAGGATCCTCAAGGAATTGATCTCATTCCAAAACAACCACGCGCGCTTCCAGAGCCGCACGAACCAGATAGTCATCAAGAAACAAGCTCCTCGGAGGCCGCTTCCCAGTCCGTTGACTCAGACCTCAATCCAAAGCAAGAGAACGACTCTCCAAAAAAAGCAGAGGGTGCGGCCAATGATTTTCGTGCTGCTCTCGAGCAGTGAGAAAACCAATCCTAGGAAGGTGACTGATCTGTATCCTGAACAGACTCAACCACCTCATCGGTTTTGGTGGTCACTTCTTCGCTAGATTCTTGGGTTTGCGCAACTGCTTGTGCTTGCTCCAAACTGGCAGATTCTGAGCAACCTGAATTCTGCTCTACCTGTTCAGGCTTTTGTGAAGCATCTTTCTCCACTGACTTTTTGCGAGAGTCTTCAGGCGTTGGGCTTGATTCTTTCTTCGCCAAATGAACCGTCGTATCGGAGAGTAAAATGAGATGACCTTGGCTTAACAACCACTGGAAGTCCTGCAACCAATCATGCTTGGCAGCTTCATCCAAGTTCTCGGGCCAAACTGCTGACCAAAAATCCTGCAAGGTGACTCCGGAATGATCTTGTAAGTGGTTGATCATACTCTGTGGACGTTCAGAGAGAGAGACCTCTGGGGGCACTGCGTGAGGTCGGGAAGGCCCGACTCGAAGTTTCTTTTCCCATTTAAAGACGGCAACGTGACGCCCCGAAAGCTGACGACACACTAATGGCATCAGCTTCCCAGGGTAACGTTTTTCCTCCGCGACCGCTCTTTTGAGCATCGTCAACAATCCAGGTGAAAGTAAATTACCCTGTATATCTCCCATCACCCATGCACGGGAAGTTTCTTCAAAAACTTCGTTAAAATGATTCTCGGAAAAATGGCGTTCAAGGGCACGGGTGTCCTCCAAAAACTCTTCCTGAGAGCCCTCTTGTTTCTGATCGCAAGATTCGATCTCGGAAGCTTCTGGGGATTCTTCAGTAGGGGAATCAGAAGTCTCGATCGGAGCATCAGTCGTAAGCTTAGAAGATTGGACTGGTTCAGAACTCTCTTCTTCGTCTCCTGAAGCATCGACCTGATCTAAGTCTTTCTCAGCGGCATCCTTTGACCCAACTTCTTTGACTCTCCACTTAGTCACCAGCTTCATCTTTTCGAGCCAAGCTTCAACTGCCTCTTCACCATGATCCGTTTTGATCTTCGCTTTGTAGTCCTCGAGTGACATGTTCGAGAACTTCTCTCGATGAAGAGCCACCAACTTTTCTTGAAAACCATGATAATTGGGAGGCCCCAGAAGCTCTCCACTGATTCCACAACGAGAGACCGAAGAAAAGCTTCCCTTGGGAGCTTCTCCTTGAACTCTCACTTCATCATAAAACTGCGACAGCCATCCTGCTTTCCAAAGATGGCGAAGAGCTTCATCTCTCGTAAGCCAAATAGATTGATCTTCGCGACAGCGGAAAAACTTGTGCTCCGCGGATTCATAGATCACGCGAAACCGATCCCGACTTTGAAGAAGGACCTTCGCAAGGTCGAAGACCGAATAGGTCCGCCTCGTTTCGATGACCTGCTTGGCAAGAAGATCGAGATTTTCTTCTGCGGGCATCAATTGCAAAGTGAATCCCGCAGGTGGTTCTACCTCCTGTCGGGGCGGACGACGATCACGCTCACCTCGTCGTGGTGCACCTTTCCCCTTAAAACCTCCACGGCGTTCACTACCACGCTTATCACCTCGAAAACCACCTCCACCACCCCGACGACGATCCTTCGACTCGCTGCGGTCCGCACGGTCTCCTCGGCTCTTAAATTTCTTAACACTTTTCGACTCCGAAGAATCACGCGCCCAAGCAGGGCCGAAATTCAAACCGGACAAATCAAGAGCTCCATCATTTGCTGGAGTTTGTGGAGTTTTTTCACTCATGTTGGAGCCCAGAGCTAATCATACATCACCCATCATAGGAAGCATCCATCACTGATTTTTTTAATCAAAAAAACCAAGAGTAAATACCGACAACTCACCTACCTCATAAGATCTACGAAACTCTTTTTATTGGAGTAGGATCACCCTGTTTTTGACGACCTTCATTTTTGTTAGATGTCCACTAACTCTTTTGATCATCCCCACCCTGATGTTGGAACACCAAGGTATCAATCATCCCCCAGCAGTAGGCTGAGACCATTGTTCCCGCAATGAAAGAGGCAATCGAGTAAAACAATCCTTCGACATTCTGAAACAGCCAAAAGCCAATCGGATTAATGATCCACAGGATGGCATTAAAACAACTCACAGCCTGACTGACACTTCCGAAAGGACCTGCTCCGATCAGGATGCCGATTGGGATGGCTAAACCTGAAAGAATTGTCACTAAGCCCATCGCTCGCTCTGTAGGAACCACCTTCATGCAAATGTGAAACACAAGATCAACTTAAGAGGAGGAAGCATCAAGGACTTTCCTTTTGCTTATTGGGCCATTCTTAAGTCTCAAAGAGCCCTCCACCGAGCCAGTCTTTATCGTTTTTGAGGGGCCTTTATGGTCGTCGAGATCAAGAGCCCGAGGGACGAGTCAACCGGGCTCTTTGATCTTCAGAGTTTTCGGTCGCTTTGTTAGATATTTTTCAGAGCTCCTGTCGAATCGCCAAAGTTCTTATCTGAGATTCCAAATTCATTGAGCATCCGAACATATAGATTTGAAAGAGGAACTTCCTCGCGAAGATCAACATGGCGGCCCGCTTTGAAAGCGCCTCCCGCATGGCCTGCAACAATCACAGGGAGGTCATTATGATTGTGACGATTCCCATCCGAGATCCCACTTCCGTAGACGATCATGGAATTGTGGAGAAGCGACTGCCCATCCACATCCTCAGTATCTTTCATCTTCTGTAAAAAGTAGGCCAATTTTGCGAGGTAGAATTCATCGATCTTTTGGATCTTCTCAAGATTCTCTTTTTTACCTTTGTGGTGAGAAATATTGTGATGTCCATCGGAAACGCCGATCTCATTGAAAGAACGATTACTGCCGTCATGCGCTAAGAGGAACGTCGAGACACGAGTCGAATCAGTCTGGAATGCCAAAACCATCATATCCATCATCAGCTTAATGTGCTCCGAGTAATTTGCGGGACGATCTGTTGGGGCCGGGACACCAGGATCAATCACCTTGCCGAGAGAGTCACTTTTTTCAACGCGTCGCTCGATTTCGCGGACTCCCGTTAGGTATTGATCTAGCTTTTGCTGATCGTTGCGACCCAGATGCCGGTGCATCGCTTTGGCATCATCAGAAATGAAGTCGAGGATCGATTTCTTGGAAGCGAGACGCTGAGCGAGGCTTTGAGAACGTTCCTGGCTCGCACCCGCCCCAAAAAGCCTCTCAAAAACCTGCCGCGGGTTACCCTCCGGAGTCATCGGCTGAGTCTCCGAACGCCAAGATAGGTTAAACTGGTAGGCACATGAATATCCAGAGTCGCAATTCCCCGAAGTCCGAACCCCATCGCAAGTCAGCTCAAGGGAAGGCAAGCGAGTAAACTCTTCCACATGACGAGCAGCAACTTGGTCGACAGAAACCCCCACTTTAATATCCGAACCCGCTGTCTTTTTCGCGCGCTGACCAGTCAAAAAAGTGGCCGTACTACGTGCATGGTCTCCGGCCCCATCACGACCCGGGGTTGCGTGCTTATGAGCAAAACCTGTAAAAACCTGAATATCTTGCTTGAGACCCTCAAGGGGAGCCATCGATTTACCAAGCTTGTAATGAGATCCAACCCCTTCAGGACGCCAGTTCTCCACATTGACCCCATTGGGCACCGAAAGATACGCCATGCGTAAAGGGCTCCCCCCAACAGTGGTGGCCACTCCATGACTTCCCGCAGCCCTGAGAGGGTTTAACGAATCGAGAGCAGGCATCGCCACGGCAGCGCCAAACCCACGCAAAAAATTGCGGCGGCTCACTTGGAGAGGTTGCTTCATAACGAGACTTTACGATAGTTTTCGAGATTTTCTCACAAAAATCACTCCGAAGAGCTTATCCTCCTCGGCGCTTTTGAAAAGGAGCGCTTTCGATGACCCCTACCACTAACTCTTTGAGAAGGCCTCCATTTGCTTTGAGTCTCTCCACGAGCTGATGAATTGTCACCGCGTCAAAATACTCAGTGCCTCGACCTGTTGCGTAGGTGAGTAGTTTTTCGCTCAAACAGCGGTAAAAATCATCCCGTCTTTCATTGGCGAGAATTGTTTTGAGCGTCGCAACATCCGTGAAACGTTCTCCACTAATTAACTGCCCTCCCGTATCAATCGGCTCTCCTTGATCAGTCGTGCGATATTGTCCGATCGCATTAAAGTTTTCTAAACCTAGACCGATTGGATCCATCCGCTGATGGCAACTAGCACAGAGTGGTTTTTGCCGATGAATGACCATCATTTCTCTAATCGTCAGTGGCTTGCCTTGTTGATGAGCAACTTCTTCTAGCTCAGGAATCCCTGGAGGTGCGGGAGGCGCGGGAGTTCCAAGGAGGTTGTCTAACACAAAGAGGCCTCGTTTTACTGGGGAAGTTCGCGTGGGATTAGACGTCACAATCAAAAAGGTTCCCTGTGTTAAAAGCCCTCCTCGTTCTGGATGCTCATGGAGGTCAACAAGCCGGTGATCATCGCCCTGCACCCCCTTGATTCCGTAAAACTCTCCTAACCTCTCGTTTAAAAAACTGTAGCGCGCTGAGATCAACTCTTCTGCTGGCCGATCATTTTTTAGGATAAACTCAAAGAACTTTTCGGTCTCAAGACGCATATCGCGCCTCACTTGGTTATTCATCAATCGATCGGCTTGTCCCTGATCGTTCAGCCCCGCGATTTTGCGTGCATCAATCGCTTTGGTTTCCACATCACGTGCCTGTAACCACTGCCCCACGAAACTCTTTACAAACCGTTGTGATTTTGGATCTGCGAGCATCCGGTCAATCTGCGCCCTTAAATTCTCTCGGAGTTTCTTTTGATAGGCGAGACTGAGGAGCTCATCGTCGGGGACTGAACTCCATAGGAAGAAAGAAAGACGCGAAGCGAGCGCAAATTCATCAAGCAAGACCGTTGTCCCCTTGTTATTTGGCTCGGGCTGAATTTCTGCTCGAAACAAAAAACGAGGTGATGCCAACACCGCAGTCATTGCGAGTTTAATTCCATCTTCAAAAGTTTTCCCGGGAGACCGGTCCTCCTCCATTACCATTTGTACCAACCGAGAGATCGTTCCTTGATCGAGAGGCCGACGGTAAGCTCTGCTCACAAAGCTTTTCATAATCTTAGCAGCATAGATCTCTCGCGCTCTCATGTCTTCTGGAGCTGGACCATCAACCATGATCATCCGGTATCCTTTTGGATACTCCTGATAGCTGCCATCCATTGGGCCTTTTAGCTCCACTTGCTGAAGCTCAACATACTGCTCTGATTGCCCTTCGGCTGGAGGATCTTTTGGGATGATTTTGACCTCAATCTGATTTTCCCCTTTGAGAAGAACGCTTTGACCGGAGAGGCGAATACGTTGGCGCTGGTCCCAGCCGATGGCCCTCTCGGCAACTTTTTTTCCACGGATACTGACCTCGAGGTAAGCACTTTGATCACTCGCCTCGCTCGCCCCTTTGACAGCGTAATCCAAATGAATTTCATAAGAACCTCTCGCCGGAGCATTCACATTTGCCAAGACTCCTTGAGCCGCTTTGAGCGGGAGCAAGTCACTGCTGCTAGCAATTGTCTTATCGGGAGAGCGAAAGAGACTCCCTTGGACGATTCTTATTGGAATCCTTGTCGCCGCATCTTGAGGCAAAGCCAAATTGACGATCTCAGCAGCTGCCTCAACATATTTCTCCATATGAAGCGGGGAAATGGAAAGAACATCCCCAATCGTATCAAATCCATAACCAGTATCATCCGCTGGGAACTTGTCCCAAGTCTGGTAATCAACCCCAAGCAAATCAGAGATGGTATAATGGTATTCCATCCGATTAAGCCTCCTGATCGTGACTCGCCCTGGGTCGGGATTGTTCGGATCGAGGCGAAAAACCTGAGTTTCAATCCATGAGAGGAGTTGGCGAACTTCATCAGACTGCAACTGGTCTTTTTTCGGTGGAGGCATGATTTGAGCCCTCACATTCCTCCAGACTGCCAACCAATGATCAACATCTTGAAGGTGCGCTGAAAGATCTTGATAGTGATCCATTGAAAAATCCCCCTTGGATGACCCATCGGCATGACAATCGAAGCAGTAATCCTCGAGCAGGGGGCGAATTTCTTTTTCAAAAGAGACCTCGGCCCATGCCAACAAGCTTGTGGCCATGGTGATTGCGGTAATGAGATCTCTCATGGCTTTTTCTTACGCTGGATCCCTAAGATTTCTATTTTAAAGATGCGATTTTATTTCATATCCTCAAACGTATGTACCGCCGCCAATTTCTTACCACAACTGTCACCGCTACTGCTTCACTCTTTGCTGATCATCATTTGGAAGAAAAGAAACCAAACCATGGAAGATTTTTTCTCGCAGTAAAAAGTGGCATGGTTGGCGTTCAAGGAACCTTAACGGAAAAGTATCAAGTTTTAAAAGATCTTGGTTTTGATGGTGTGGAGGGTGGGGCTCCCTTTCAAAACAATCCAGAAGACTTTCGCCTTGCCTCGAAAGCTGCGAACTTACCAATTCATGGAGTAGTCAATGGGATTCACTGGGGAACTAAACTTTCGGGAGAATCCGAAGAAGAACGCGCCAAAGCCCTGCAAGGACTTCTGAAATGCATTGAACAATCTCATGCTATTGGCGGCTCTTCAGTTCTTCTTGTCCCAGGCGTGGTTGGAAAAGGAACCACTCATCAACAGGCGTGGGAGCGATCGATTGCTGGCATCCAAAAGGCCCTTCCCCTCGCCTCTAAACGAGGGATCCATATACTCATCGAAAACGTCTGGAATGGAATGTTCTACGATCCCAAGGGGCCGAATACTCAGAGCGCAGATCAGTTGAAAAACTACCTCGACGAAATCAATTCTCCTTGGGTCGGATCCTACTTTGACATCGGAAACCATCAGAAATTTGGCAAACCAGCGCAGTGGATTAAAACTCTCGGAAAGCATATTGTGAAACTTGATGTCAAAGACTGGGGCATCAAAAGCGGATTTTCTAAAATCGGAGCAGGAGATGTGGACTGGCCTGCTGTCCGAGAAGCACTGCAAGAAATTGATTATCAAGGTTGGGCCACTGCCGAAGTCGGGGGAGGCAACAAAGAGAGACTCGCTGAAATCCTCGAAAACATGCGCACTTACTTAGTCGGCAACTAACCTCTCCAGAGAAGCTGAGATTGACCCAATCCCACTCGAGCCAGCAACTGCCAGCCTAAAACCTCTCATTATCATGAAGGCCCTCTCAATAACCTTTCTGACACTCTTGTTGGCACCCCCGCTTCATGCTCAAAAAACAATTCTTATTGGCCCCGGCCAGAGAAATGGTGACTTTAACGAAGACGAAGATCCTTCTGACCAGAGAAACTTCGAACAAACCCCTTTTTGGGAAAACATTTCAGGCGCTTCGACCATCATCTGTTCAAGAACGAATCTCACGAACGTATCTGGTTCTCGAAATGCTCAAATCAGCCATGCCGCAAGTCAGTTGATGGCGCAGAGCACTGAACATACTCTCTCGGAAGGAGACAGCTTCTCATTGAGCTACCAATGGCGCGACGCCTTTAATTGGAATGATCAGACCGATCAGGTAAATATCATTTTGTTTGTCACTGCCGATGACCTCATTGAATCGGAGCGAACCATTATCGCAAGCAGTGCTTCTCCCTATTCAACAATCAACAACACCTACGAGACAGTCAGCGCGAACGATTTTTTCGTAGCGGATTTGACCTACGCAGGGCGCACCGTCTTTGTCGCCATTGATACGATCAGTGACGATGGAAATGGTTTCTGTAGGCTTGATGACTTTCAACTCTCGGTTGGGGCTTTGGAATCAGATCCAATTCTGCGAATAGAAGCGGGCACCCTCGATTTTGGTGATCTCATTCACCCCACTTCCATTAGCAATACGTCACGGGTCATGAGTTTCAAAAATCAAGGTGTAACCAATTCCCTTGGAATTACCTCTGTGACTCTCACTAATCAAAGTGATTCCGTCTTTTCAATCACCGAAACCCCTCCGATTGGATCGTCCATAGCGCCAGGAGAGCTTTTTGAAATTGAGATTACCGCGCAGGGGGGACGCCAATTTAATGAATACACAGGGACACTCGTCATTGAAACGATTCCCCCAGAGCAAGGCCTTGTCATCCCGATTTCAGCCACTATCTCAAACGGAGCAGAGCAATTCGAAACTGGATCAACCCTCCTCGTCGACTATGATGATGGCCTTGATAATGGGATTCATGAAACATCCATTCGAAATGGAGGGTTTGAAGAGGGGCAGGCCGGTCAAACGATCACGGAAACGCCCCACTGGATCAGTAGCTTTAGCCCAGAGGGAGAGAACATCGTAGCAACGCTTGATCAGTCACCCGCAACGGGTCTCCTACACGGACAAACCTCCGGATGGCAACTGATCAATGATGGAGAACAACGAGTTCAACCCGCCCTTGAGATCTCAGCTGCTGACTGGATGATTCATGCCGGAGACACGCTCGATATCGAGTTTGCCATTCAGGGAGGAACCAACTGGACGAACGAAAACTTTGAAGTCATTGTCGAAGTACTCGATGAGAATGGACAGCTCGTGAACGATGGAGTTAATGGCCAAAACAACGCTCCTCGCTGGCTCTCTCAGCCGTTCACTTTTACCAATGGAGGTTTTGATTACCAAACGATCTCTCTCACCACTCCTGAAATCCAGAGAAACAGTCCATGGATTGGAAATCACTTTCGTCTGCGCATCATCGCCTCCGGACCAAGAACAACGTTCCTAAATATCGATAATGTTTCTCTAAAGGCAAATTACCAAAGATTGATCGAAACGTCCGGAGAGCTCAAAATCACGTCGCTTGAGCATCATCCTGAGACCGGAAACACAACGCTTCGCTTCGTCGATTCAGGAGCACCTCAATTCACCATCGAAAGCTCAGCTGATCTCACTTTTCAAAACAAGGTGATCCGCATTCCCCTGGATGGCACTGAAGATCGTGTCACTCAACCCGGTGAAATTATCTTTTCCTTCAGTGATCCATCAGCAACAGGTCTTTTCCACTTTTGGCGCGTCAACTCTCAGTAGCTCCAAGTCACCATGAAGAGATTGTTTCTGAGTCCAACAATCGTCGCTATCGGGTTCGCTGAACCGATTGACTTGGTAAATCCAAGCTTTGAAATCAATCACAACATTGACGGCACGACACTCTCGCATCCTGAAATCCTCGGGTGGGAGGGAGAGGGCGTTCTCTCCGAAGGGGACACCGACTACGGAAATGGCAGATGGAAAACCCTCTTTGACGACGCAGGCGGTGCTCAGCAGCTTACTTCTCATGTGATCAAAACAGGCGAATCATTTTCTCTTCGCTTTGATGCCGCACTTGCACCGGACACCTCGTTTATTCCAGAAGGCGCAATTGTTGGGGGAGCTCTCCTTAATGGTAACTTCGATCAAGATACTTCCTCTTTTGACTACCGTATTTTTACTGAAACACCCCATTGGTTTAATTTCTCAGGAGACCAAAATGCGCAAGCGACAACATTCAGTGATACACCCGGAGAAAGCCGCAGGGCGCTTTTGAGTGACGCGGGAAATCGCCTCTTCGCACTTGAGACTGGCTATCTCCTTACCCAAAATCAGAAACTCGAAATCTCTTACCGCTGGCGTGATTCAACAGATTGGGATGACTCCACCGATCAAGTTCGAGTGACTCTCTTTACCACTTCAAATGATACGCCTACCGGAAGGCGCACCGACGTGGAATCGATGCTCTCTGGTCCCTCCACGGTTGATCATTCCTACGAGGTTTTTCAAGGCACCTTTTCGCCCATCCCCTCTCTAGCAGATGGGAAAAAACTCTTCGTCCTTCTGGAAGGCGTCGATGGGAATGGGCAAAAAAATGGATTCGCAGAAGTTGATGATTTCGTTTTGTCCCTGTTTAACCCCCTTCTGATTGGACCAAGTTTGCGAAATGGTGATTTTTCTGAGGACCCCTCAATAGCTGACTCACGAACTTTTGATCAAACCCCTTTCTGGACCAATCTGAATGGCAATCAAAACGCTCAGTGCACGCGAACCAACATTCTCTACAATGGGATACGAACCACTGTCCTCAATCAACTTGCCACACCAACCGTTTTCGCAAATGAAACAGGGCATACTCTCGCTGAAGATGATGTCATCACCGTGAAATTTGTTTGGCGTGATGCTTCAAATTGGAACGATGCAGCAGATCGCGTCGCCGTCTTTCTCTATACGACTTCCAATGACGAAATCCTCGGACCCCGCACGATTTTACAAACACTTCTGACTCCCTTCTCCAGTCAGAATAACACCTTTGAATCTTTTGAGGCGAATTTCGATCCGATTCCCGCGTCCGCCGTTGGCAAAAAACTTTTTGTCGCTTTTCAGGCTGACAATGGAGATGGAGCAACTGGCTTCGGGCGAGTCGCAGATTTTCGCCTCTCAGTAAATGACGATGATCCTGCGCTTCCCCCAGCCCCTCCGACACCGCAAACGGCTCAAATGATCGCTGAAGCTTACGTCGAGGAAAATGATTCGAAACAAATCATTGCAAGCCGAACATTTCATCTTACCCAAGAAAGAACAACCCCTTGGCAACATTTTCACCTCGCCATTCCACCAGGACTCGCCGACTCCTACGCGGGCAAAAAAATAGGAATCCAATTTCGCACTCCCAGCCAAGGAGACGGCTTGCTTCGCTTTGTGGATAATATTCAACTTGAGGTTTATCCTGAATCACCCGCAGATGGTTCCTTTGCGAGTGATTGGAACAACTCTCCAAACCGCATTTGGCCGGGACCAGGATATTGGGGGAATCGTTTACGCGACTGGGAAGTTCGCAACAAACGCGTCAACTGCAGCTTTCAACAAAAACCCAGGCGAGTTCTTCACCGTATCGGAACCTCTATCCGTGGAAACGGCCAAGATTTTTCCTTTTCAGTGCGAACGGGTCTTGCGAGTGGGACACTTGGAACAGGAGCCAAAACGGGCTTTTTAATCGGTGCTGGACCCAATCTTGACTGGAGGGGCGCATTACTCGTTCACGATGGGCTGGGGAGAGATTTTGGAACCTTTTTAGGAATCAATCACCAGGGAGCGGCAATCATCGATGATCTCTCACAAGGGGGGCTCAATCAAATCTCCATTGGGGCAATACCTCCCACGGGATTCCAGACAGATCAACGCCTCGAACTCACCGCGGCCTATCAACCCTTTCTAGGGACTTACCTTCTTACAATCAAATCCTTCGATTCCCAAGACACTCTTCTTTCGACGGCATCCACCAATGTTTCCTCTGATCGGATTCTTGGGTCATTCGGCCTACTCTCTAACAGAAGCAATCTTGGAGCGGCATTCTGGTTCGATGATTTTGAAGGAACAGGTGCAGCGCTCCAACCAGAGCATGATCGAAATCTATCCATCATTGGTGCTCTTCATACTTTGCATCAAGGCACCCTTCGGATCAGCGCTCACGTGCCACCAGTAGCCCTCTCCTCAACCCCCCCGCTCATCTTAGAAACATGGAATGGAAACTCCTGGGTTGAGAGGAAGACCGCTTCCATCGACAACACCGATAATCTCTCCTCATACACCGCGACCTTTGAGGTTCCGAACTGGGAACAGTCAGCCGACACTCCTTACAGGATCAGTATTCTCGTCGATCAAAATCGTTATTACTGGCACGGAACGATCAAAAAAAACCCAATCGATCGGAACGATCTTGTTGTCATCAATACGTCCTGCCAACGCATTGCCGATGGGAATATTGAACTCGATACCATGGATTGGTCTCCCGTGAAAATATGGCACCCTCACCTCTTAGCCTATGCTCATATTGAGAAACACCAAGGGGACCTTTTATTAGCGCTCGGAGACCAAATCTACGAAGGTCAGCCCACTCCGGAGAACAGCGACACCGACTTTAACCGTCAGTACGATTATCTCTACAAATGGTATCTGTGGTTACTTCAGGTCCGTCACCTTTCTCGAGACCTCCCGACAATCTCAATTCCAGATGACCACGATGTCTTTCAGGGAAACCTTTGGGGGGAGGGAGGAATTTCAACCTCAAACCAGAGCACAGGTGGCTATGAAGAGCCTGCTTCTTGGGTTCGTCTCGTCGAAAGAACACAGACCTCTCATATGCCTCCGGGTGATCCGTATCACCCCATTCAACCAGCACCGTCGATTGAACAAGGGATTGAGGTTTATTTCACAAGTATCAATTATGGGGGAGTCGGGTTTGCCGTGCTCGAGGATCGGAAGTTTAAAACTGGATCTCAGAACTATCCATCCGATCCAAATCAACAATTCCTTTTAGGAGAACGTCAAAAGCAATTTCTGCGTGATTGGTCCAAAGATTGGTCGGGCCAGCAACTGAAGTGTATCGTCTCTCAAACGCCCTTTGGAATGATCCATACCCATGCAGCAACAGGATACGGCTTTGGGATCAATGATCGAGATTCTAACGGGTGGCCAACCCATCGGAGGGAAGAAGCGTGGGAACTATTTCGTATGACTCGCAGTTTTCAATTAGCCGGCGATCAGCATATTGGCACTCTCGTTCACCATGGGATTCAAAAACCCGTTGATGCCGGGTATTCATTTACCTCGCCCGCAATTTCCAATTTTTTCCCTCGTGTTTGGGATCCGGAGCACCAATCCGCCGGGCGCACGGAGATCATCAGCCCCTACAAAGGTGATTTTTATCTCAATGGCGTCGGTCAACTGCCGACCGGTAGTGCGAATCTGAGTTCTCAACTTCCAGGGCATATCCGTGTGATTGGGGCAGCAAATCCTCTCGAATACTATAATCAAACATCCAATATCAACCCCCCAAACCTGCATGATCGAAGTGCGGGATATGGAGTGATTCGCATTAATAAAACAACTCGTGAAATCACTTTCGAGTGCTGGCCACTCCACGCGGACCCTGAATATCCGCAAACCGGATCGCAGTTTCCTGATTGGCCCGTCACAATTAAACAAACAGATAATGATGGCCGCACTCCTGCTGGATATTTGAGTCCTATCAACACTCTTTCAGAAAAAAACCCTGTTATCTCAGTCTACCAGGAACAAAGCGGAGAGCTTCTCTATTCGATGCGATTCCTGGGTCATCTGGTGAGACTTCCGGTCTTCGATCTTTCAAAAACTTATCGGGTCGAAATCTCCTATGGAGATGGAGGAATTCTTGAAACTCGCAACAACCTCGTCGCAAGCCCTGAAGGAGCACCCTCGATTCATTCATTTTCCGCGATCCAGCCTTCAATCTTCGCTGGCACGGAGACTCTGCTCCAGTGGAACGTTGAGGGAATTGCCACCCTAACGATCGACCAAGGACTCGGTGAGGTCACTGATCGCACGGTTCACGGGATTGGGCACATTCTAGTCGCTCCAACCCAAGATACGACTTACACCCTTACTTTAAACGAAAGCATGAAAGCTGAAGCGACCGTGCTGGTCTTTAAGACAAAACCTCAGTGGCTCAAGTCCCACTTCACCAGTCAACAACTTGAAAACCTATCGGTCTCTGGAGACGAGGCTGATCCAGACGATGACGGGTTTACCAATGATCAGGAATATCAGTTTCAGACAGACCCTCTCGATCATCAATCGCTTCCCAAGCTCACTTCAAAAGTCGTGAAAAATGATGAATTCATCACCCTTGATTTCACCTCTTCATTTCCACTTGGCTCAAAGCTCTGCACTCTTCGAATTGAGAAATCTGATGACTTAGAGATCTGGTCGCCTCTTGCGGCAGATTCCTATCGGGAAATCTCGCGCCTCAGTCAACAAACTGGCGAAACCACAAAGATCACGGTCCGCCTCACTGAGGCTCTTCCACGACAAGAGCATCAATACTATCGAGCAACTTGGGGACCTTAAATGAGAGGATTTTCAAGAACGCCTCAATTGGGGTCTTCAGAGATTAATCCAGCTTTCAGCGGTATCGCTTTGGCGCGAAATTCGCTGCCTTACTCGATCCCATTAATCACACGGTAAAAACGTTTTGGACGACCCGGATCAGGCAAGGTCACACCTGGCACCACCACGGTCGTTTCAGGCCCTGTTGCCAATTCGGAATCTAACTCCTCTAACCAATTATTGGCTGAAAGATCTGCCGAACTTTCCAATCCATAAGAACGGCCAGGAATCGAAGTGAAAGTAATACGTAGTTGTCCTTCGTTGGAATCATAGCTGATATCAGTGATTACCTTATCAGCGCCACTTCCTGACAGGTCTGAAAACTTTCCAGCAATCTGAGAATCGTCAAGAATCCGACCCTCGTAGTAACTAAAGAGCGCAATATCACCGTCGAAAAAATCTGGTGCAAAAGCGGTGCTCGTTGGCACATTATTCCCTTTGCCAAGCTCTGCCAAATCCCCACCGTCCCAATCATCGAGAATGCCGACACTCGAGGCTGAATCGACAAGCTGCCCATTGACATAGAGGGAAACTTTCCCAGGACCTGCAGATTCAACATCAACCGTGGCAACCGCATGGAAAAATTCAGTAGCTAAACCAAGCGCTGAAAGATCCGTGGAAACAATCACTCGCTGGTCGTCATTGTTTGCCGTCTGGACTCTAAAATCAAGAATCCCATCCGTAAGAACAAAAGCTGTTCCGTCTCCATTGCCCCCAGTATTAAAGAGAGTATGTTTGCCGGTGTAGTTCCCGGGTCGCACTACAATTTCCCAGCTTACATCTTGCTTAGTGACCACATCACCGAGCCCATCCTGCCATGAATCCAGCGGATTGGATGAAAGATTAAATCCGGGACTATTAATCCAGGAACTGACCCCCGCGAAGTTCGTTGTACCCGTCTGCACGATCCCTCCCGTATTATTGATGAAAGTAATTTCACTATTCGAGGTGGTATTGGTCCGAGGATCCCATTGCTCAAGGAGGCCCTCACTGAGCCCTTCTGCCACCCATGCTAGATCTGGTGAATCCGCTGCCAAAACGGCAATGGTCACTTCTGCCGTGCTCGTGCCAAAACTATTGGTGGCAGATAAAGTATACGTTGTTGTTTGCTGAGCAACGACTTCCATTAAATCCTGACCCGTCACATCTTCTCCATTGAGAGTAAGACTGGTCTCGCCAAAGACATCAGCAAAAAGAGTGACGGTGGTGCCTTCAATCACTTCATCAGAACCAATGATGGTATACGTTTCAATGACGGGAGCCTGATTCACGAGAACAGTGACCTGCGCTTGCCCGCTCACCCCCCCGAGAGATCCCGTAATGGTATAAGTGGTATCAACGGTCGGGTTGACCGTGATCCTGTCTAACCCCAAAACATCTCCAACCTCTTGGTCGATCGAAAGGCTCTCATTGGCTGGGTCGGCCTCCCAACTCAGCGTAACGGGTGATCCACTTGCGACGATCTCAGCGGACGCAGTAAACTGTGTCACTGGCTGACCACCCAAGGCGATCGCAGCAATGGCATTGGCATCGAGAGCCTCGTCATAAATTCTGACGTCATCAATGAGCCCATCCCAGTTGTGGTTCGTGCTTACCTGAAAATCTTGTCCAATTCGCACATCAGCACTCACGGCGGTATTGATTGCTACGCTTTGGCTGGCACTCGGAGGAACATCAAGACTGCCAAACTCGGCATCAAGCACACCGTCAACGTAAAGTTTAGCATCTAAAATATCGGGAGTTCCATCGTTAGCCCAAGTCACGGCGACGTGGTGCCACTGTGCATCAGTCACCACGGTATTACCGATGAAATAGCCTCCATTGGCCTCAATACGAATGGCGCCTGCAACACCAGAACCATTTTGGACTCGAAAGGTCCATTTCTGGGTTCCTATGTTTGCCCCCCATGAGGCAATCGCTTTGTTCAGAGCCGTGCTATTTACACCTGTTTTAATCCAAGCGGTAATGCTTCGATCTCCAGTCCCAGAGATTCCTTGATAGCCAATAATATCGATTTGGTCGTCAATCCCATCGAACTCTAGCGCGGATGTCGTCCCTCCTGGGACGGGTGGAAGATCCGTGCTGGTCCAAGTGGCTCCTCCAATGACCGTTCCATCGTAACCTGAGCCAGACACGTCTCCTGCAAGATTTCCGGATCCCTCTTCCAAGGTCCAGTGGGCAACTAATTTGGCGTTAGAAAGAAGGGGTAGAACAAATACGAGTGAGCAAAGAACAATCGGCTTCATCATCCGCCACTCTAACAAGAGAAAATCCCCTTGAAAAAACAAAAACGTCTAAAAAATGAGTGATCTATCTTTTTCGATGTCTCACTCGCCTCAAAATTAAAATCGAGACCGAACAACGATCCGTGCATATCGAGACGAGGATGGTGAAGTGGTTGGTTCAGGAGTCCTCCAAAACCTCCTCGTTAGCTCCTGATCCTCTTCATTGGAACCCAAATAAACTGCGATTCCGCTCTGCCAATCTTTAAGATCTTGGGAAAACTCGACCGACACGATCGCATCATCCGAAGCAGCTCGCGTGATGACCTCAGCAACCATATAGGGTTGGATGACTCCCTCGAGCTCGAATTCCTGGATAGAAGTTGTGATCCCCTTGAAAGGATCAACCAAGGCATACTCTAGTAATTGGTCAGCGGTTGTTCCTTCAAAAGTAAGAGCGTCCGAAGATCCAGGAGTTCCCCCTGGAGTGAGACTCGATCTCCAGCTTGCTGGATCACTGAGCGGTGGATTCATGGAAGGAGCGATCAAAGTCAGGGAATACCCCTCACCATCAGCCTTCTCAGGCCAAGGTGCTCGGTCATTATAGCGAAATTCCTGAATGATGAGACCATCCGCCCGAGTCAGAAGCAACGCCTCACCACTATTGTCTAACCGCCCCGAATACTCCCCAAAAACAGGAAGATTTACCCCATAGACCGCCTGAAAAGCAGCCAAGTCAGAAACCAAAATGAGACGGGCTCCGGGAGCTAAAATAGCTTCTTGCGAAAACTTAAAATCAATTCCTTGTTCAAAAGCAACTCCTGCGAGACTGACTGGCTCATCAGAAATATTAATGAGCTCAAGAAACTCCGATCCCGTTGCTGTGTTGTAGAAGAGCTCTGAAATCATCAGATTCTCCGGCGATGCAGCCACCGCCTTAATAAAGGTCGCTTCTGTGAGAGCACTCCATTCACTTCCGTCAAAACTACGGGCCTTCACTGTCGTGACATCACTCAACGCAACGACGTCATTGATTGAATTAAAAGCAGAAAGATCAATTTGCAAATCCATCCCCATGTCTGAGCTGTTCAGACTTCCATTATGAACTTCCACAGCAAAGACATTCGTTCCTTCGACAAAAACATTGGGAGGAAAGCCAAATTCATCAACATAACCCTCTGTCACATTACTATCACTCAACGCAGTCGTCTGTGAATCCACGAGGCCATCGGGCATATTATCCCGCGCAATTTCCACTCCGTTGAGGTAAACAATCGCCCCTCCATCAGACATCACTTTTGCCGTGGCACGAGTGATCAGATCGACGTCCGCAACCTGGATCTCCTTGCGAAAATAGACGGTTAAATGTCGACCAGCATTAATCGCCGGTCCTCCAAATGAATAGCCATTAATCGATCCAAACCCAAAGGGGGCGGTGCCTTGGCTCCAGTCAGAATCATCAAATGAGGGCTCTTTCCAAGCGTCAGTCTGCGCTGATCCATCGTCTAGATAATGCCATCCTGAAGCCCCCGCTTCAATCAAGGTTCGTTCACTCACATCGCCAGTGACTGGAGAGGCCAGAGGATTGATGCCTCCCCCGGGTAGGCGAGGATCACTTCCATCTGCCGTATAATAGGTCTCTCCATTCTCCCCATTAATAACCAACACAAAACCCTCTGAAATATTCCCTCCATGCTGATTAAATTCTGGGGGTTCAATCGAGGGATACAGGCCTGCTGCGCGAAATTGGCTAATTGAAATGGGAGTGCGCAGAGGAAACCAACTTTTGTATTCTCGATCCAAGCCGTTCTGAAAATCAACAAGCGTTCGGGGCACACTATCGGCATGATCCCCCCATTTAGCGCTTTCAGCTTTCAAGGCTAAGCGAATTCCATCTGCCCGCGCTTCCCATTGAGCGCGACCATTCTCAGGAGTCAAAGCCCCACCGTGAAAGAGGTGCTTACGAATCCGGTCCGCAAACTGCATGACGTATTCAGGATGATTCTTGAGTAAGAGATTGACCGAAGTCGGTCGATGCTCCGCTCCCGAGCGAGGATGAGTAATCGAGTTGATGTTCAGATTTCCAGTCGATAACCCGTTCAAGCCAGCACGCTCCGCATCGTGACAAAAGAATTGAAACTTTCCAGGGGGATTCACCCTCCTCATCGCCCGAACATTGTTCTGATCCCAGTCAGTGTTGCCCGCATGGAAGTTGAGAACGAGATAATCAATGAAATCATCAAGGTCGATGTATTGTTCAACGGCCTCTAAATCTCCGGCTGCAGCCGCATCTATGACCGCTCGCCAGCTATCGAGCATCCGAGCACTGACTTCAGCCGGTGTCCCGTGAATGACCTCAATGTTATTGCCTCCAACGATACGAAACCCCTCCCAATCATCATCTTTCCCCCCGAAACGCTCCGAAGCCCATTCCTCCTCAATTCGCTCAAACAAGTGGTGAACTCCAAAATAAAGCCCGTTGATATAAACATGGACTTCTCGCTGCAGCGCCTCGGGATATCCCATTTCAACATGAGCATCGCGAAACCATTGATCTCGGATGTACATTCCAAATTGCCGGACTGCACTTGTTGGGTGAACCCATGAATTGCCGTTACCACCGCGCAAGATAATCTGATTAAAATTCTCGGTAGGAGCTTTTTTCCCAAATAAAGGAAAGTTCAATTTGCCATCACCATATTGATTCCTAAATGCCAACCGGAAGTTATGTTTCCCCCGATTGGGATTCCTTGAGGCATTCCCATTCATCAACATCCCTGCATCAAGTTGGAGAGGTGAGCCATCCTCAAAATCCAACATCTCCACCGACACTCGACGCTCAGATCCTGGACCTGAGTCCTGGGGATTCACCTGGATACCAGTTTGCTGATTAAAAAGATTGGCGATATCAGTGACAATGGAAATCGTTGGAATATCCCGAAGAGATTCCTTGAGCTCCTCGCGAGAATAAATGGTCCCTACAACATCGGGATCCATCTCAAAATCACCAGGAATGGCACTCCCGTTTCGACTCCGCCAAGGAAGGGGGTAGCCCTCTGGTTGAGCCGGCTGATCAAGCACATCATCCAAAAACAAGTAGGTCTGGGTATCGACATTAGCCGGGCGCAATCCAGCGCGGTAAGCCGAAGCCCGAAGAACCGTCGTCTTAGTAATATCAATGATCGCTTCTGGGGATGATTCTGAATTTTGAGCAGCAACAAGAGTCCCGTTACTTAGCGAGGGAGTGCTCCCATCGGTCGTATAAACCAAAGTTGCACCTGGAGTTGTGCTCGAGACTGTCACGACAAAAGGAGCCTCAAAAAAACCACGGTCGATATCAAAGGAGGTGTCCCGGACATAATCCAGAAACTCAATTTCCGCATTGGCCTCTCCCGGTGTCGGGGATGCGAGATATCCACCAAGCATCTCACCACTCCCGTCTCGAACTTCACCGACCAACCGAGGAATTAAGAGAACATCCGAACTCCCCACGTGATCGTTCACGAGCTGAAAAGCGAGTACGTTCTCTCCACTTTGCAACTTACCTGAAAAATTAATGGGAAAAACCTTCATTGGGTCACCCTCCCGCACCTCGCCACGATCAATCGAAAGAGAATCAAAACGAAGGGGATCAGGAACATTAAATGAGGCCACCAGCTCTCCATTAAGATAAGCCGCAAAACCATCTTCAACATGCACCTCGAGATTCATCGACATGACCTCAGTGACATCATCGATTTGAAATGGAATGCGTAAATAAGCACTTGTAGCCTTTGATCTCATGGCTTCGCTTGTATCTCCTCCAGCCCCAATAAACTCAGGAAAATAATATCCGTAGCCAATCCCGGTCTGTGATTGATTCCAGCTTGAATCATCAAAACCAATGGACTTCCAAGCATCGCCCATCTCTTCTAGGGGAGCATACCAAGTCCCATTGGCAGGCCAGGGAATAAAGGTCGTCGCTTCTGATGCCACTCCTGTGCCAGTCCCATAAGCAACCCCGAAGAATTGCTTTGGGTAGGTGGGAGTAAAATGGCTCAGTGGAGTCACTCCGTCTTGCCCGATGATGGCAAGATATTCTCCACTTGCTGAGAGTGAGAAATTTGTATGCAACTCTTCATTGGGATCTCGCCGATCCTTTCCCGAGGCAAAAACCAAGAGGTGTCCACCCGCTGGAATCGTGACTTCCGGCAGGGGCCATTTGGTGCGATTTTCTTCGTCATCGGTGAGATAGAGCCCCCCAGTGCTCAGCGTCTCGCCGCTTCCATTTTGGATCTCAATCCAATCCGAACGATCACCATCACCATCAAGAAGCGAACCGTCGCTCTCTGCCATAAATTCGGAAATCGTCAATTGCGCCTCCACCATGGAAAACGGAATAAGCAAAACGAATCCTTGGAGTATCGTGCGGTAGACAAGAGACCAGATCATAGAAAACACTAGAGGTATCCATTCAAGCCCTTGTTCAGCAAGCTTAAACTGGACGCGGTGAACCTCTCCCCTTGGGATTACGCTCAATAAAAAAGAGCGTATTCGGTTTCCCGAATACGCTCTGCTTCGATTAAAAAACGATCTTTCGAGATCACTAGCCTAAGGAAACGACTTCCTCTTCTGAGGGAGGAACTTCATCTCCAGATGGCTCCTCACTCTTTGGGGCATCTCCTTCACCGCTCGCTTCCCGCAGGGCAGCCTTGCGAGACATCTTCACGCGACCTTTGTCGTCAATACCAATGCACTTTGCTGTAATGATATCGCCTTTCTTACAAACGTCCTCGACTTGATTGACGCGACCTTCTTCGAGCTCTGAAATATGAACGAGACCATCTTTGCCTGGAAGAACTTCCATGAACGCACCGAAGGTTGTGACATTCATCACTTTACCGGTGTAGGTCTTACCAATTTCAACCTCCGCAAACATCCGATCAATCATCTCCTTCGCAGCATTGAGGCCTTCTTCTTTACTCGCGTAAATGTGAACGGTTCCATCGTCCTCAATATTGAGTTCCGCGCCAGATTCGGCCTGAATCGCTTTGATGTTCTTACCACCTGGTCCAATGAGCTCACCGATACGATCTTGAGGAATTTTCACCGTCTCGATCCTTGGGGCATGCGGGCTCAATTCCCCAGGTTCGGTGATCGACTCAGCCATTTTTGCGAGAACATCAGCACGTCCCTCGACTGCCAGGTCGATTCCCTCCTCTAAGATCGAAAGAGGAATTCCCGGAAGCTTAAGATCAAGCTGGTATCCAGTGACTCCTTCGCTCGTTCCACAGAGTTTAAAGTCCATATCACCGTAGAAATCTTCTGAACCGATAATATCGAGGATCACGACGTGCTTCGTGCGGTTCCCCTCGGAGTCTTCCTCCGTGACAAGTCCAGTTGAGATCCCGGCGACCGGGCGCTTGAGAGGCACACCGGCATCCAGCAGAGACATGGTTCCTGCACAAACTGTCGCCATTGATGTCGATCCGTTAGATTCCATCACCTCGGAGCTCACTCGCATGGCATATGGGAAATCCTCAACATCAGGAAGAACCGGAGCAATAGAGCGCTCAGCGAGAGCTCCGTGACCGATCTCACGACGGTTCATTCCTCCAAATCGGCCAGTTTCACCGACAGAAAATGGAGGGAAATTGTAGTGAAGGAAGAAATGCTTAGAATCCTCACCACCAGCGTAGTTATCAACCCAAAGCTTTTCATCGGCAGGAGCGAGGGTGCAAATACCCAAAGCCTGAGTCTCACCGCGTGAGAAAATAGCAGAGCCGTGAACACGTGGCAAAGTACCAACTTCGCCGTAAAGTGGGCGAAGATCACGCAGGCCCCTTCCATCAGCGCGAACTCCTTTTTCAAGGATACTCACTCGGAAGGCTTTTTTCTGAATATATTCAAAAACCTGCTCAATCTCGAACTCAGTGGTTTCAGGGAATTTTTCAAGAATTGCAGCTTCTACCTCATCACGAAGGGCGCCGACCTTTTTGCCTCGCTCAATCTTTGATGGAGCATAAATGGCGTCCTCAATCCGGTCTCCTGCGACTTGGTAACCAATTTCCAAGAGATCTTCTTTAGCAACGGTGACGGTGTATTCGCGCTTCGGCTTGCCAGCAAGCTTCACCAGCTCCTCTTGAGCTTCAACAATTTGGGTGACCGCAGCCTGGGCAAAATGAAGAGACTTTTTGAACTCTTCGTCTGGAATTTCATTGGCAGCTCCCTCGATCATAATGACGTCAGTCTTGTTGCCGACGTAGATCAGATCTAGATCACTTTCTTCGCGCTGCTCAAAAGTAGGGTTAATGACAAACTCTCCGTCGATACGGCCGACGCGGACTGCCCCGATAGGCCCCGCGAAGGGAATGTCCGAGATTGCTAATGCCGCTGAAGCTCCATTCATTGAAAGGATGTCAGCGTCATTGATTTGATCCGCACTCAAAAGAAGCGCGATAATTTGGGTGTCATAGAGGTAACCCTTGGGAAAGAGAGGACGCAACGGCCGGTCCGTCATGCGACAAGTTAAGATCTCTTTCTCGGTCGGACGACCTTCACGCTTAAAATAGCCACCTGGGAAAGTTCCAGCAGCAGAGGCGCGCTCCTTGTATTCTACGGAGAGTGGAAACCAAGTTTGACCCTCTCGAATTTTAGTTTGGGAAACAGCCGTTACTAAAACGATGGTTTCACCCATTTGAACGGTGACTGCACCGTCAGCCAATTTGGCCATTTTACCAGTCTCAATGACCAGTGGACTCGGCCCAACATTGGCCGTTACTGATTGTATACTCATTTTCTTTTTGTGTTCGATCGCCTTGGGACCCTCCCAAGCGACAGTTGTTAAAAACGATCGAGAACCCGTATTGTATTATTGGGGTGGACTCTCGACCGGAAGAAAGACAACGCCATCATATTGCGTTATCTCTCGAAGCAAAAGGCCACAGTGGAATTCACCGTGGCCTAGCGCAAATTGTTTTACTTACGTAATTCAAGAGCCTTGAGGACCGCCTGATAGCGCTCTTCGGACTGACTCCTGAGGTAATCAAGAAGCTTACGCCGACGAGCAACGAGCCTGAGAAGACCACGCCGTGAGGCAAAATCTTTGGTGTGTTCATTCATATGCTCAGTCAAATGCTTGATGCGCTGAGTCATAAGAGCGATCTGGAAGTCTGCGCTTCCGGTGTCATTGTCACTTTGCTTAAAGTCAGCAAGGTTGATTCCGTAATCGTTTGTCATTTTAGTGATAATCGGGATGGGTCGAGTTGCTTCATCGCAACCAAACCGTCCTTCGACGGGCGGGGGATAAGCGTGAATTGCGAATAACTCAACTATTTTCAGATAAAAATAGCAGTCTTTTGCCTATTTTACGACAATTTCACCCGGATCCCAGGTGATTTTGGGATAATGGAGGTCCATTCCATGCAAAGCATCTGAAATGATTTGGGAAACGCAAAAGTCACGATACCATTTCAGATCTGAAGGAATAACAAACCAAGGTGCTTGATCGGTACTCGTTTGTTCAATGACATCCTCATAAGCCCCCATAAAATCATCCCACAGCTCGCGATCAGCCAGATCTTCGGGAAAAAACTTCCAATGCTTTTCAGGTCGGTCGAGCCGAGATTGCAGTCTCCTTCTTTGTTCGTCCTTTGAAATATGTAGAAAGAACTTCAAAATTGTCGTTCCTTCATCGGCCAACATTCGCTCAAAATCGACGATGTGCTGATAGCGCTTTTGCCACACGCTTTGCGCAGCAAGATTCTTGACCCGCACGGCGACGATATCCTCGTAATGGCTTCGATTAAAGACCGCAATTTCGCCATTGGCGGGAACAACTTGATGAACCCTCCACAAAAAATCATGACTCAATTCCTTCGTCGAAGGAGCCTTAAATGAGGTGACTTTTACTCCTTGCGGATCAACCCGCGAGAGAACCTTGCGAATACAGCCATCCTTACCTCCGGTATCCATGGCTTGAATGACGATCAAGAGCTTTTTCTTTCCCTGCGCGTAGAGAACGCGCTGCTGCTGTACGAGTAGGCTTCTGGTTTGCTGAAAAATGGAAAGAGCTTCCTCTTCTAGGAGCTCGAAAGAAGCGAGTTTTGAAGTGGTCAAATCCCCCAAAGACACCTTGGTTCCCGGTTTAATTTGACAACAGCCTCTCAATTCCGAACCGAGCATGCCCCTATCAACCCCAGTGTGGATCAACTGGCAAGTGAAAGCTTAGAATTAATAAATTGCTCTTGTTGCTCAACCTAGGCATCAATGCTGACAGGAAATGACGCCGATCTTAACACCCACTTATTGCGCAGCTGTCCACATTGGGGCGAGCCACGCTTCCATGATCGTCATTTCGTTGATGCCCGACGGAAAAGAGGAGATTATCGATTTTCTCGAAAAAAACATTCCCCTCGGTCGTGACATTTTTCGACACCGCCAAATTCAATCTTCTACCATCGAGCAAGCGGTCTCGGTCGTAAGGGGCTTTCAAGATGCTCTCGAGGAACTCGGCCTGGGCGCCATCCCACTGCGGGCAGTCACCACCAATACCCTCACTGAAGCAACCAATGCCGATGTCTTTTTAAACCGCCTGCAAATCTCAAGCGGTTGGCGCTTTATCCCTCTTGATAATGGAGAGATGACCACTCTTGTTTTTCTGAAAACGAGACGACGCCTCAAAGACACTCCATCAATGAGAAAGCGCAACACCATCGTTGCCCACGTCGGCCCCGGAAATACGAGGCTTCTTCTCTTTAGGCATGGTCAAGTTGTCCGTTATCAATCCTACCGCCTCGGAACTCATCGAACATGGGAGCAACTTCACTCTCCTGATCTTCTTGGCGAGCCCATTCTCAGGCTCGCTCGTGAGCAAATTTCAGGAATGATTGCCCAAATCTTTTTCGACTTCGCGAGAGAAGAGATTGAAGATCTGGTGATGATTGGCACCGAGATGCAGATGCTCTCCCCCTTTCTTTCAAAACCCAATAAAACCAAATCGCGCTATAAGGTCCTGCGCAAGATCACCAATGAAATCGCCTCTGTCACCGAACAAGAACGCGTTCGCAAATATGGTCTAGACTATCAAACCGCCGGCTCGGTGATCCCTGCTCTCATCATCAATTTGGCCATTGCAGAATCATTTAACCTCACTTCTCTTCGTGTCTCTTGCTCCGACTATGAAAAGGGGCTTCTCAACGACTTAGCTCGCCCGTCGAGCCTGCAGGAAGAATTAAAAAATCAAACACTGCACTCCGCTTGCGTCATTGCCGAGCGCTATGATGTCGACCTCAAACACGCGACCCATGTGGCCAAACTTTCAGGCAAGCTTTTTGTGGAATTACGCGAACTACATCAATTAGAAGACGACGATGCTCTTTTACTCGAGATCGCGGCTCTTCTCCATGAAGTGGGAAACCATATTTCTCCAAAATCTCACGAAATACATTCGCAGTATATCGTGCAGCACTCAGAGATCTTTGGCTTAAGTGATCACAACCGCCTCCTCGTCGCCCTCATCACACGCTACCATCGAAAATCAACTCCAAGTTTAAATCACGAGATCTACCGTGACTTAGATAGCACCGACCGGATCCGCGTTGCCAAGCTCTCCTCGCTCATTCGCCTTGCCGATGCCCTCGAACGCACCCATTCACAGAGGGTCATTGATCTTTCTGTCGAAATCAACGCAGGGAAGGCGCAGCTCAATTTAGTGGGCCCGATCGATGCAACAGCTGAACGGCTCGCCCTCCCTTCCAAGGCTGATTTATTCCAGGAACTCTTTGGACTGACCGTTGTCCTTCACGAATCATAATGCTCTCCCCCTATGGCCAGCTCTTTCATTAACCGTGAGCTTTCATGGCTCGAATTCAATCAACGGGTGCTCAACGAAGCACAGCGTGCCGACCTTCCGCTCCTTGATCGCATCAAATTTCTAGCCATTACGGGCTCAAATCTTGATGAGTTTTTCCAAGTGCGAGTTGGAGGCCTGTTAGCCTTACAAGAAACTGAGCCAACGTTCGTTGATCCATCGGGCCTCGAAGTCTCTGAACAATTAGCCGCTATTGAAAAGAGAGTTCGGCGACTCAAAAAAGATCAAGAGACGCTGTTTGGCAAAGAACTCCTCGCGCTGCTTGCAGAAAAAAAACTCCCCCTTCACAAGGTGAGCACACTCCCTCCGGAGGAAATTCAAAGGCTTTCTCATTTCTTTGATTCTTCGATCTCGCCACTCCTCACCCCCCTTCATCTCACCGCTGAAAGCGCAAAGCAGATTATCCCTTCGCTTGCTGTTTGTGTTGGCCTAGCGATTCTTGATCCGTCAACTCAGGAACAAAGGATTGTTATTCTACCTCTCCCATCATCAATTTCTCGGATCGAACGTCTCGGATCGGGTGGATTCGTCCTCCTAGAAGACCTCGTTTCCCATTTTTGCGACTCTCTTTTTCAAGATGAATGCATCGAAAGCCGTTGTCTCATTCGTCTGACTCGCAACACGGACATCCCTGCCAACGAGGATGAAGCGCACGACTTTGCTGAAGAAATTCGGCAAGCGATTACCGCACGCGGGCAATCATTCCCAGTGCGCCTACAGATCAATGTAGAAAACGAGCTCACCGCATCCTTGATCGATTTTCTAGAGCTGACTCCAGACAAAGTCTATCAAACGAGTGCTCCCCTTGCTCTATGCGATCTCTTCGGGCTCGCAACTCTCGACGGATTCTCCCACCTGCGCACACCAGCGATCAACGGAGCTGACTCACCTGCTATTGACCCCGCACGCAGCCTCTTTGAAGACATCTCAGAGGGAGATATCACTCTCGTCCACCCCTACCAAAGCTATCGCCCGGTCGTCCGCTTCCTTGAGGAAGCCGCCGCCGACCCTCAAGTCATCTCGATCAAACAAACCCTCTACCGCACCGCCAAAAGCTCTCAAATTGTCGACGCTCTGATTGCCGCTGCGAAAGCAGGAAAGCAAGTCACCGCTCTCGTAGAACTCAAAGCTCGTTTTGATGAAGCGCATAATCTTTTACGAGCGGAAGAACTCAGAGAAGCAGGTGCACAAGTTCTCTACGGAGTCAAAGGGCTCAAAACACATGCCAAAATCTCACTGGTCATTCGCAATGAAGACGGGCACCTCAAACGCTATGTCCACCTTGGCACGGGAAACTACAATGAGCTCACAGCGCGCTTCTATACCGATGTTTCTTACTTCACGTGCAACCCGGCTTTTGGTTCGGATGCGTCCCTGTTTTTTAACGCGGTCACTGGCCGCACAAAGCTCGAGCATTTTCAGGAACTCATCCCCGCCCCGACAAAGATCAAGAGAACCTTAATCTCACTCATTGACGAAGAAGCGGCCCGTGCTCAAGAAGGCGAAGAAGCCTTCATTTTTGCCAAGATGAACTCGCTTCAGGATACAGAGATTATTGAGGCACTTTATCGCGCCTCGAGCGCAGGTGTCACAATCAAACTCAACGTCCGAGGAATCTGCACTTTAAAACCTGGCAAAAGAAAAGAAGCCCGCAATATCGAGGTGATCTCAATTATCGATCAGCATCTTGAGCACATGCGCATCTTTCACTTCCATCGGGGAGGTGACGATGAAGTCTTCATCTCTTCGGCGGATTGGATGAATCGCAATCTCGAGAAACGCATCGAGCTGATGACACCCATTCATGATTCCCGTTCAAAGAAGCTACTGATTGACCTTCTTAAGAATACCTTTCGTGATAACCAGAACGCCTACCAGATTCAAACCGATGGATCCTCTAAAAGGCGGGAACGCGAGAAAGGAGAACGCCGATTTTGCTCTCAGCAGCACTTTACCCAGCTCTTTGCACGTAAAGCCGCTGCCATTGAGCAAGTTCGCTCTTCATCGCTCGAGCCTCACTTACCAAAAGAACCATAAATCGACACTCTCCTGAGTAGAAGACCTCCTTATAGAGGTTGGAAGTTCTCTCTATAGGAGGAAGTTTCTTGTCTTGTCCCAAGCAGAGGAATCACTAGGATCTGAAAAATTGCCTATCTCTTAAAGATTCGTATTCAGATTCACCCGATGTTTAAGCGTTCCCTTATCATTCTCAGCTCTCTGGGCTTTCTCCTCTCCAATTTATTGGCGAGCGAGACTCCTGACCAACCCAAGAAAGTCAGTTACTACGAAGAGATTGCGCCCATTTTCCAAGCGAACTGCGTTGGTTGCCATCAACCCTCGAAAGACAAAGGGGGATACATCATGACGGATTTTGAGCGCTTGCTTGCCGGGGGCGACGACGATGTTGCAATTATCCCTGGGAATCCTGATGAAAGTTATTTGATTGAGGAAATTACCCCAAATGACGCGGGGGAGGCTGAGATGCCGAAGAAAAAAGACGCTCTCCACCCCACCGAGATCGCACTCATCCGACGCTGGATTGGCGAGGGTGCCATCAACGACACCCCTGAAGGCGCAGGCAAACGATATGACCAAGATCACCCTCCAGTCTACACGAAGCCTCCCGTTATCACCTCTCTGGATTATTCCCCGGATGGGAAGATCATCGCCATTTCTGGTTTTCATGAAACTCTACTCCACCAAGCCAATGGCTCGGGGCCGGTCGCAAGATTAGTGGGACTCTCAGAGCGCATTGAGTCGGTGAGATTCTCACCAGATGGAAGCAAACTAGCCGTCACTGGAGGGCTTCCTGGCCGAATGGGTGAAGTGCAGGTCTGGGATGTTCAAAAGAAGTCACTGCTCCTCTCCGCCCCCTACACTTTTGACACCCTTTACGGGGCTTCGTGGTCACCGGACGGAACAAAGATTTCTTTTGGCGCTGCCGATAATGCACTGCGCGTAATAGACGCCAAAACAGGCGATCAGGTTCTTTTCCAAGGCGGGCATAATGATTGGGTTTTTGATACCGCCTTCAATCCAAAGGGAGATCATGTGATTTCTGTAAGCCGCGACATGACCGCGAAACTTACCGAGTTTCAGACTCAAAGGCTCATCGACAACATCACTTCCATTACCCCAAAAGCGCTCAAGGGAGGGATTGCAGCTTTGGTGTCCCATCCAACCCGCGATGAGATTGTTGTCGGTGGGTCTGATGGAATC
>JALRJZ010000019.1 GCA_023261045.1 Akkermansiaceae bacterium | reverse complement strand
CAACGCGCCTTATAGGAAAGCCTTGAGGCCTTCTGTCTCTTCTAATTGAGAGTCTTTCTGGTGTGCCCATGATCCAAAACGGCCATAGGTGGTGCCATCGGCATTGAGGACGATGGCGGATAGCGAGAGGTCATAGTCAAATTGGAATCTTTTGAGATTAATTGAGTTCACCTTAATCAGACGCAAGCAAACATATTGGTCAAGAAGATGGGTGAGGGTTTCATCCTGCATGATCGATGAATCAAGGCGAGAGCACCCCAGGCAGGGAACGCAGCGAAGAACAGCGAGAATCGGTCGATGATTTTGCTGAGCTTTTTTAAAAGCCAGCTCGGGGTCGTCGTAAATCCAACGATCTTGATGGGTCATTTTTTCCCGATCTGCTCTGAGAGCTCCTTCGCGATCTTTGACTGCTTGAGCGAAAAGGCAGACTGGCAGGGTAAGAAAGATCAGGAAGGAGAGACGCATGACCCACCAGAGATAAAGGTTTTTGTGCTCATCAGACAATCGAAATGAGAGCGATTCTAAAAATCTATTTAAGTAGGTTTTGAAACGTGAGCGCTCTGCGGAGTCGACCTTGCTCTCAAGGGGACACTTGAGAGCTGGAGGCGCTTCTTCAAGGGATTCTTCGAGAGTCTCGTTAATTGTTGGATTTGCTAAGATCTCTCTCCACGACGTCCACGAGTGCTCCTTGTTTTCTTATTGCTCCTCGTGCTCCTCTCGCTCGAGGGGTGGCTCCAGAAATTTGCAGGGAATCAAGAAGTCGAGGATGCCTTTCGACCGAGGTGGTGCGATCTTAAGGGAAATGATCGATGCTTTTTTAACTCGCAAGGTATCAAAATCAGCACCTAAAAGATGCCTAACGAGACTAGAAAAATCGGGTTCGTGACCGACGATCACTACTTTTTTAAAGCGAGCAAATGCCGTGAGCTCGTGTAAGGCTGTCTCTGGGGTCATTCCGCAAGAGATCCATTGCTCGATCATTGGCTCAGGGCAGCCTTCTTGATGCAGAATCTCGGCCGTTTCTTTTGCTCGAAGGACCGGGCTGGAGAGAACGAGGTCAGGGATGAGTTGATGTGCCTTTAAGAACCTCCCGACGCGGTGAGCTTGTTGTTGACCCTTTTCGACGAGTGCTCGGGAGAAGTCTCCGCCGGGAAGCCCGTGAGCGTCTGCGGTCGCGTGCCGAATGAGTAGGAGATTCATCGCTTTACATTGTCATCCCACCATCCACAGCGAGGACCTGTCCGGTAATGTAACGAGCTTCGGGTCCAGCGAGAAAGAGGGTCGCATTGGCGATATCCTCAACTTGCCCAAAATCAGCCAGAGGGACCTTTGCGATGATGCCCGCTTTGAGATCATCAGAAAGTTCATCAGTCATATCGGTTGAAATGAAGCCTGGGGCAATGGCATTGCAGGTGACTTTTCGTCCGGCGAGTTCGCGTGCGACTGACTTGGTGAGACCGACGAGTCCCGCCTTCGACGCGGCGTAGTTTGCTTGTCCTGCATTTCCAATTAATCCGATGACCGAGGAAATATTGATAATGCGCGGGTCATGACCTTTCATGAGAGGCCGCTGGAGGGCTTTAATGAGATTAAACGCGCCTTTGAGATTGGTATCGAGGACAGCATCCCAGTCCTCTGACTTCATGCGCATGAGGAGGCCGTCACGGGTCACTCCTGCATTGTTGACCAAAATATCAATTCCTCCGAGGTCTTCAACAATCTGTTTTCCCGTTTCTTGGACCGCATCGTAATCCGCAACATCGAGGCCGTAAAAGCGTGCTGAGTCAGGAAAATCCGCATTGATTGTTTTAGCAGCTGTTCCACAGGAAGTGGGGTTGCGGCTGATCAAGGCGACTTTTGCACCTTCTCGGGCAAAGGCTTGGGCAATAGCAAATCCAATTCCCCGGCCGGCTCCGGTGACGACAACACGTTTATCTGCGAAAGTTGACATAGCGATAAGTTGCCTCTTATTGGCGCTTTGGGGAAGAGGGAATTGCGATGAGATTCGAAAGTGCCCGTTTTAGTTGGGCGACATCTTCGGCATGATGAGCAGCACTTAAGGTGATTCTTAATCGCGCCGTGCCTCGAGGCACTGTTGGGTATCGGATCGCTGGGACCAGCAAACCTAAATCGAGGAGGTCTCTCGAAGCTCTCAGAGCTGCCTCATTTGTCCCTAGGATGACGGGAACAATGGGGGAGGGGGAGCTGAATTGAGATAAATGAAGATGAAGCTGATCTCTTCGCCTTTGGCCTTCCTCTGTTTCCAGAAGTTGGAGAGCCGCGAGTGACGCAGCGGCTTGAGCGGGAGGGGGGGCGGTTGAGTAAACGAAGGATCGTGCCTTGTTGATAAAAAGATTGATCCACTTTTGGGATGCTGCGACGTAGCCGCCCGCAGATCCGAGTGCTTTTCCAAGGGTGCCCATTTGAAAATCAACTTGATCTTGAAGGCCAAGCTTCGCGGCCAAACCTCGACCATGTTTGCCGAGAATGCCTACCGCATGAGCTTCATCAAGAAAGAGGAGCGCTCCATATTTGTTTTTTAGACGAATGATCTCCTCGAGCGGGCAATGGTCTCCATCCATGGAGAACACGGATTCAGTGACGATAAGAACTCTGCCAGTTGAGCCTATGAGCAGCTTTTCTAATTTTTGAAGGTCGTTGTGGGGGAAGACGCGTAGTGTGGCTCCGGAGAAGTGAGCTGCATCAATGAGGCATGCGTGGCTGAGCTTATCGAGAATGATGGTGTCACCTTTTCCGACAATCACTGGAATGGTTCCGAGTGCTGTTGAAAAACCATTGGCAAATGAGAGGGCGCCTTGAGTTTGTTTTGTGTATGCGAGAAATTCCTCGAGCTGGTGGTGAATATCGAAAGAGCCTGAGACGAGGCGAGACGCCGTAGCTCCGGTGCCGTATTGATGAAGCGCATGGTGAGCGGCTTCTTTGAGGATGGGGTGTTGAGAGAGTCCGAGGTAGTCGTTGGACGAAAAATTTATGACCTCTTTTCCTGAAAGACACACTCGTGGATGGCTTGGATTGGAAATCTCCCGCAAAGATCGGAGAAGACCAAGTCTCTCAAGCTCATTGAGTTTGTCCTGCGCGAAATCCATCTAACGAAGTATTGTTCCTAGGGAATCTAGAATGGAAATGCTGAAGTGTGATTTCTTAAGTTTATCTTTTGGTGGATTTATCGGTCAATTCAGCATGTATTATTTCGCTATGGCTAGAGGAGTTGTTTCTTTTCTTTTCGTTGTCTTCTTTTCGCTAAGCGAACTGCGAAGTGATCAATCGGAAATGCTGCGGGATTTTTCGCTTTCGGAGGCTCTCGAGGTGAAATTGTGGGCGGGGAGTGATCTGATTCATAGTCCAATCGCAATGGATGTTGATTCTCGTGGGAGGGTGTGGGTGAGCGAGGATTTACAGCACTCGGGTGTGCAGGGGGCTCATGCTCGCATTAAGATTCTCGAGGATTCGAATCGAGATGGGCGTGCCGACAAAGTCAGTGTTTTCGGCCCCACTTTTCAATCGAAGCCTATGGGGATTAGCATCTTCGATAATGTCGTTGTCGTTTCCATGGCGCCTCATATTCACGTTTATACGGACGTGAATCGTAACGATCTCTTTGAGCCTGAAATTGATGATCACAAAATCATTGCAACGGGGTTTCACGGGGCAGGCCATGACCACGCCTTACATGCTGTCGTTCCAGGGCCAAGTGGGAAATGGTATGTGAATCATGGCAATATCGGAGCCGATGTCGTGATGTCTGATGGCCGCGAGATTCATGCGAGTTCATACTATTCTCAGAACCCTCAGAGCATTGGGAAAAGGAGTTTTGATGGGCGCCTCTATGTCGGAGGATTCGGATTAAGAATGAATCCCGACGGAAGTGGAGCGGAGGTGGTTTTTCAAAATGCAAGAAACCCTCACGCGATGTTTGTGAATTCTTTTGGTGAGATTTTTCAGGCTGATAACGACGATCCGACCCATGCGCGGGCCGCGTGGGTCATGGAGCATTCGAATTTTGGTTATGCGGCTCTCGAGGACGGAAATCGATCTTGGGAAGATTCAGCAAAAAGCTGGGAAAAGAAGGTCGTCACCCCAGAGATGGTGCAAAATGCCTACGAGCACCATTCTAAGTCGTCCTTGCGCCGAGATGAAGGCCATTGGCGAGAGAACTTCCCAGGAGTCACTCCTCCCGGCAATCTTTGGGGGCCTGGTGCGCCCACTGGAGATTATTTCATTGAAGGTGATGAGCTGGGAGTCGCCTTTCGAGGAAAGTATCTTGTGTGCGAAACTGTGCATCGAGCGGTCTTTTCTTTTGACCCTCTCCGAATGGAAGGTGGAGTGAAGCTCGGCCAACTTAATAAAAAGTTTTTTGCTGCTGATCGTCATTCGAAAAATGAAGCCACGGCAGGTTTTTTACCGTCGGACATCGCTGCAGGAATCGATGGCTCACTATTTGTCAGTGATTGGAATTCAAGGGTCAATGCTCGCGGCTCAGGCAATGCCTTAGGAGGGATTTTTCGCCTTTCTAAAAAGGGGGAGGCGATGACATCTCCCACCATTAGTTTTTCAACAACACGAGGCTTACTAGAAGCCCTCAAGAGTCCCGCTCCGGGAGTGCGATGGGTGGCTCAAGATCGTCTAAAAAAGCAAGAAGACGCTTTTAGTGCTTTGATCGACTTTATCAAAGAGAACCAAGACAATCCTTATTATGTGGCTAGAGCGATTTTTGTTTTGGCTCAACTCGAAGATCCACGAGGTCCACAAGAGGTTCTGAAAGATCTTTTTTTGGATGATCAACAGCGTTCTTTGGTGGCATTACGAGCCCTAAAACTGTCGGAGAAACAACCGCTTTTGCCCATCATACGTAGGCTCGTTCAATCCTCCTTTCCTGCGATCCAAATCGAACTCTTGGTGATGATGCGCGCAATGAAGTGGGAAGAGATTAAGGAGCTCCTCGCTTCTTTGATCGCAAGTTATGACGGGAAGAACCGATGGTATTTGGAGGCGCTTGGGAATGTCGCTGATTTCTATCCTGATAAAGTGTATCGGGAGTTGGTTCGCCCTCTCCAGCCTGATCCATCACAATGGGATGAGCGTCAAAAAAACTTAGCGTGGAGGATTCGTTGCCCCCAAGCACTCTCTGACCTCGCAGATTGTCTTGAAACTCAAAAAGTAAGCCCGCTTGAATTTCGAAGATTCGCTTATACCTATGGTCTTTGTTATTCCGAACAAGAGCGTTCTAAGAATGCTCATTTCATGACTCGTTTTCAAAAAAATGAGGCCTTCCAAGACGAGCAATATCAAAAGACAATCCGTGAGTTTCTTGAAAAAGATATTCTTGATCCTGCACCGGTTGCTCTGAGCCAAAGTTACCTTTTTCCAAAGAAGTTTGGGATTGCTTCGCAGCTAGATACAATTGAGGAAATTGCGAAACTAGCACCAAATATTGACAATGGTCGAAGCAAGGCCGCGCTCTGTATGATGTGCCACCAAATTGGGGGGGCTGGAGTTTCATTTGGCCCTGATCTTACCAATTGGGGGCAAATTCGTGACGTTTCTACTGTGGTCAGAGCCCTTGTTGATCCCAGCGCTGAGTTGGCGCATGGTTATGAAGAGCCTCTTGTGGTGACTCAAAATGGACATCGTCTCGAAGGTGTCTCGCGGGGCTATAGCTGGCACGCTGGCGCGATCCGAGTTAAGACCATCGGAGGAGTGACTTTAAAGGTTCCACATCGGCGTCCCCACGCCACCATTAACTATCTCAAAGATCATTCCTGGATGCCTTCAGCCTCTGCGATGGGGCTAAGTTCTCAAGACGTTCGAGATCTTGCCGCTTACTTAAGGAGTGATATCGCAGGTGAAGTCGATCGAGGAGTGAGTGCGACCATTTCTCCTGAGTTTAGCCGGGGAACGGGGCCTGGTTGGGTTTCGCTTGGCGAAGAAGACTTTGTCAATGTGAATTGCGATCAGGATACCTGGAAGTGGGATGGAGATCACACTTGGTGTCGAGGAAAGCCAACTGGGGTGATTCGATACCAAAAACCTCTCAGGAATTTTGAGTTTTCCTGCGAGTGGATGCATCAGGTCAAAGGTGGTAATTCTGGAATTTTTGTGTGGGCAACCTCTCAGTCCATCCAGCGCCTTATGGAGGGTGAGGGTCGATTGCCAAATGGAATCGAAGTGCAGGTTCTTGATCTCGGATATCGGGAGATTTACGAAGCGCAGTATCAGAAGAAGGGGGATTGGTTCACGAGCCATGGAGATGTCTTTCCAGTGGGGCCAGTTAAGATGAGACCCTTTGCTCCGGTCGCGCCCAATGGAAGAAGGAGTTTTCCTTCTAAGCAAACAACGCGGGGAATCAATGAATGGAACCACTACTACATTCGTGCCATTGATGGTGAAGTGCGCCTCTGGGTCAATGGACAAGAAGTTTCAGGGGGAGATGGAATTGATCCTTCAGAGGGCTACCTCTGCTTGGAATCTGAAGGTGCTCCCATTGAGTTTAAGAATCTACGTCTGAGGGTCTTACCTCCTTTTGAGTTGCAACTCGATCATCACTTGGAAACTCGTCATCTTGTGACTCGCAAGATCGACATGAAGGGGCATGCCCTCTTGGGAACGTGGTCCTATCTAGAGGGGTACACTCGAGAATTTCTTCCAGATGGACGTTGTGTATTACGTCACGGAGAGCAAACGGTTTGGGTGAAAAATGTGCGTTCGATCACGAAAGATTCAGCGACTCTCGAGGGCGGATACACCCATGTTTTAAAGGGTGAGACTCTTCATATCGAAGGCAGGTATCACGCTCAGAAAAAGTAACGCCTCACCTCTCGTGTTCTTGAGAAAAAACGTCGAATCAGTGCGTTGAGATTCTTTTAAATCTCAAAGCTGTCTCTAAAGAGGTGAGATTCTGGAAGAGTTACTTTAAAAACAAGGCGATCGGAGTCTCGTCGATGCGCTTCAATCGAGCCACCAAGGGCTTGCACGATGTCTTTACAAAAACTCAACCCGAGTCCGACGTGTCCTTCCTGGCGGCTGCGAGTCTTGTCTTGGCGATAAAAAGGATCAAAAAAGCGTTTAATTTCTGAATCTTCGGGCAGTGGGGTGGCTACGGAGTTTTCGAAGCTCAGAGTAATCCCTCGATGATCTTCATAGATTCGTGAAATGATGGAAGTTTCGTGTGTCGCATAGTTTGTTGCGTTCTCTAACAGGTTTGAAATCACCACACGAAGGAGTTCCATGTCTCCTTTGATAATCAGGGGTGAACTTGGGAAATGATTCTGAAAGCTAAGCGCTTTTGAGGCTGCTTTAGATTCTAGGGATGATTGGTTTTTTTTAATCAAGGCGCTCAGGTCAATCGGAGCAAAATCGATTGGCTCGGTGCCGCGGTTGATCTTTCCAAATTTAAGGAGACGGCTAATGAGATTGCGAATGTCTTCGACGCTGCCGAGAATTGTCTGCAAGCGTTGCTCATAGTATTCGGCCGATCGAGGATTGCGCAGAGATTGCTCAGTCAGGGTGAGGATGCCAGCAATCGGAGTGCGCAGTTCGTGAGCGAGGTTTAGAAAAAAGTCGCGATCCTTCTGACGAGAGACGTCAATACGAGCAAGGAGGGTGTTAAATGATTCAGCCATTTCGACAATTTCTACTGGCAAGTCATCTGGGATCGTTATGGGGTTTCCAATTTCGGTGACTCGTCGTTCGCTCATCGCCTGATTTATTTGCTGCATTGGAGCGAGTGAGCGGTGTGTCACCTGATAAACGATCGCCCACAAGAGAAGCATACTGAGGGTGATGCCGATGATAAATGAACTCTTTGTCTTATTGAGGAGGGCTTGGAGGTGAGTTGTATTCCCTGCCCAAACGAAAATCTGAGGATGTTCTTGCACCTGGAATCCTGGGTCATCTTCGGGGTGTTCGAGAGTTGGGTAGATGAGGATGCCCACCGCTCGGCCAGGGTTGCCATTGGGGAGAGTGACATCATAAAAGATTCTTTCATTGAGAGCTCCAGAGCGACGCTCGATGCTGTTTTTACCTAGAGCGGGAGAGCGAGTGGATTGATTAGTCCTTTGATCCCACACCTCGATGAAGGTTTCACTGCTTCGTTGAGGATTTTTTTCGAGAGCTTCCTGCCATTCGTGATAAACAGCATTGTTTTTGACTTCGACCTCAATAAGGACAACCGAGGCTGCATCATCAAGAAAACGATCCGTTTGTGCGTAGAGCGAGGATCGAAAACTTGAGTACAGGATCATTCCTGTAATGACCAAAACGATACTAATGAGAATCGTTGTCCATAAGATCAGTCTCTTTCTGATGGACGGGCGTGGCATCGAGAGGAGGGCTAGTTAGAGGGAAACGTTGAGGCAATAGCCATAACCACGGCGAGTCTCAAGAATATTGGGTAGATCGTTGATGTTTAGTTTTTTTCGCAGATAGCCAATGTAAACATCGATGACGTTACTATTCGTGCCGTCATAATCATCGTAGACCTGCCGACAAATATACTCGCGAGATAAGACTTCATTTTTCTTGAAGACAAAACATTCGAGCAGGCGGTATTCTTTGCGAGTTAATGAAATCGGATGGCCGGCGCGCTCAACAGACTTGGTCGCTGTGTTAATGCGAATGTCTCCAGCAGTAAGAATCGGTGACTTTACGTGATGTTTGCGCCGGATTTGGGTCCGCACCCGAGCGACAAGTTCTTCAAGAGCGAAGGGCTTGATCAGATAATCATCGGCTCCATATTCAAGGCCTTCGACTCGTTGGCCGACGGAATCTCGTGCGCTGATGAGAATGACAGGAACGTTGTCGCCGCTTGCTCTGAGTTTTTGTAAAATCTCAAGGCCACTGAGACCCGGGAGCATGATATCAAGGAGAATGACATCATATTGATGATTCTTTGCATACCATAGGCTTTCTTCGCCACAATCGGTTGCATCGACAATATAACCCTCTTCGAGCAGGCACTCTTTGACACTATTGAGAAGTGGGGGGTAGTCTTCGGTTAATAGAACTCTCATTTTTGCGCCGTTGGGTGAGGGGAACCTAATCTTCTGAAGATGAGGAAACGATGAGAAAAGTCGTTCTAAAGGTTATCTATGAGAAGATGGATGAGATCGAACTAAATAATAAAAAGGTGAGTCTTCTCACTAAAATCTCATTTTCATTTCCTAAAGTCTGGCCCTATGAAAAGGTTTTCATGGTTAAATTGTTTCTCACTCGTCGTGACAATTATCGTGGGCCAAGTTCAGGGTGCTGAATTTGTGATCGACGAAACTAAAAGTCACATCACTGTGAATGCGGCAGCGACAGGTCATCAGTTTAAGGGGTATTTGTCAGCCTATCAGGCGGAGATTCGGGGAGACGCAGAGAGCTTAAAACCAGAATCTGCTAAGGTGACTTGGAAGTTCAAAGATCTCGATACCAAGGAGCAAAAGCGAGATGAGAAGATGCTCAAATGGTTGGAAATTGATAAGTTTCCCGATGGGGTTTTTGAATTGACGCGGGTTTTTGAAAAAGAAGTTCTAGGAAAGAAGCAGAAGTATGCGTTGGGGACGATTTCCATCCATGGAGTTTCTAAGAAGCTGGTGTTTCCGATCGTCACCCTCAAGGAAGGGCGAACGCTGACCATCTCAGGTCAGGCTGCTTTAAATACGGAAGATTATGGCCTGCCCATCATCCGCTTTTTGGTGATGACAGTGAAGCCTGAGCTTACGGTCGATTTTAGCCTTACCGGTACCATTCGATAATATGAAAGTATCGATTGTTGCTGAGAGTCGACAAGCCGACTTGGCGTTTGATTCTCAGATCTCAGAGCCTTACCGCGCGTTGATCAATCCAGGACCTCGTGCTGAGTCTAGTTTAGCCAAAGCGATTCTTCATGTTGTCGCGCACCCTGGGGGGTTTGTGAGAGGAGATTTGGCCCTCCAAACTGGACGACTTCTTGGCTTGAACTACGAGTGGTCAGAAAAGCTGGCAGTTGCAGTTGAGTATTTCCACACCGCTTCGCTCATCTTTGATGACTTGTCTTGTATGGATGATGCAGGGCTGCGTCGCGGTGTTCGTTGTGTGCATGTGATTTTTGGTGAAGCCACTGCGATGTTGGCGGCGCTTGCCTTTATCAATCGCGCTTATGGATTGATCATGGAGGTCACCGCACATTTACCTCAAGCGAGGATAGAGCGGATCAATGACCTCGTAGAGTCCTGCCTGGGAACGGATGGTGTCCTTAGTGGTCAAAGTAGGGATTTGGCTTTCGGGCCGAGTGACCGGGAGGCAGAAAAGATCTTGGAGATTGCAGAGGGCAAAACCGTGTCACTCTTACATTTAGCTCTCTCTCTTCCGGCAATTGCGGGGGGCGCGAGCGCAAAAACAGTCACAAACCTTCAAGCACTGGCTTATGCTCGAGGTCTTGGATATCAGATTGTTGATGATTTTAAGGATGTTTTTCTTTGCGAGAATGAATCGGGAAAAACGTCAAACCGCGATCAAATGCTTCTTCGGCCGAATTTAGTGGCTTGTGAAGGGGTGCCTATGGCCGCTCGTCGCCTTGAAGAGCTTGTGAATCAGGGAGATCAGATTGAACAGGAGCTTTACAAGTTGGATTGTCGTTGGGCTTTTCTCAGAAGCTTGCGTCTGAGCGTTGGACCGAATCTCTTAAATGATAATGGGATTCCTCTTGCAGGAAAACTTTAAGGAAAAATGCAGTTTGTCCAATTGGCGATTCTCAATCTGAGACGTCACCTGATTCGTACTCTGATTGGTGGCGCGGGGATTACCTTTGGAGTAATTGCGATGCTTTGCGTCGTGACGATCCTGCAGGGAGCAGTGAGAATGTTTGAGCGGATCTTGAGCAGTGATAGCGAGATGATTATTTTTGAGAGAAACGTCTCAGATCTCTTTTTTAGCAACGTGCCAGAGGATTCAATTCGTGAAATCAATCAGTTAGAGGGGATTGCTCGAGTTGAACCAGCACTGTTTGGTATTGTCTCCAGTGAAGAGAGTCCCGTAGTGACCTGTTTCGGGATTTCTCGTCAGTCGACACGGCTTTCTCAAGCAACTTGGTTGGAGGGATCTCACCAGCAGTTCTTGGATCAAGGGGATCAAGGCAATCAGGTCGTCTTAGGTAAGCGGGCGGCGAATTTTATGGAGGCAACGATGGGAGAAGAGGTTGTCGTAGGGCATCAGAGGTTTCGAGTCGCCGGAATTATTGAGACCAAGAATGGCTTCGAAGATGGAGGCGTTTTTATGCCTCTCGCAGTTTGTCAAAAATACTTTCATAAAGAGGGTGTGGCATCCGTGGCCACCGTGAAGCTTTTAGATAAGAGCCGTGCTTCTGAGGTTAAAAGGATCATCGAGGCGCAATTCCCCAATCTCATTGCCCTCGAAAATGAAGAATTCAGCCAGAATTATTCCCAGTTTCGAATTCTAAAAATCACGTCATGGCTGGTAGGAGGGATCGCCTTTTTGTTGGGAGGGTTGAGTGTTGCAAACACGATGATTCTTGCGGTTTTTGGGAGGATTCGAGAAATTGCGATTCTCCGAGTAAACGGGTTTTCTCGTCAGCAAGTCGCTGGGCTTATTTTTGGGGAATCTCTATTAGTCGCATTGATGGGAGTCCTTGTTGGGACTTTTCTTAGTGTTGGAGCTCTCCACTTGTTGAAATCCTTGCCAACTCTTCAGGGATATATTGACACCCGTTTAGATCCTCTTCTGTTGTTGGCGGCTATGGGAATGGCTTTTGTTACCGGGTTAGCTGGTGCTCTCTATCCCGCTTATTATGCGATGAAAATAAGACCCGCAGATGCTCTGCGTTTTGAATAAAAAAATGACTGTTGATCCCATTAATGTGAGCAATGTCACCAAGAGTTTTGATGGTGGAAAGGTATCGGTTTTGCGCGATGTGAGTTTACGCGTTGTACGTGGGAAGCTGGTCTCTCTCTGTGGTCCTTCAGGTTGCGGTAAATCAACGCTTCTCCAGATAATTGCAGGGATCGAAGGTGCTGATACGGGGCAGGTTTTTGTTGAAGGGGTCTCGCTTGAGAATGAAGCCAAGCGCTTACATGCTTTGCGTCATAAAATTGGATTTATTTTTCAACTTCACAATCTAATCGCTGATTTAACGATGGAAGAAAACTGCTTAATTCCTTCGATAGCGATTGGGAAGGACCGGGGGGAAGCCTTGGATCGTTTTCACGAGTTGGCCAATCGAATCGGTCTAGAAAAACGAACTCGGCATCGCATTCAGGATCTCTCAGGAGGCGAACGCCAGAGAGTCGCAATTTGTCGGGCTTTGATGAATCGACCCTCTATCATTGTTGCTGATGAGCCTACTGGAGCTCTCGATCAAAAAACGAGTTGGTCCGTTTTTGGCCTGCTCTGCGATCTTGTTGTCTCAGATCAAGTGACAATGATCATGGCAACCCATGATCAAAATCTAGCAAAGAGTAGTGATCGGATGTTATCGATGCGCGATGGAGTGATCGAATGAAAGATTCAACGGCTATCATTCTTCATGATCCCGTGTCGTGTGCTGCACGCCACGCTCTCTGGTGGATGGTTGCTGCCAATTTGGTGGGGCTTTGGCTGTCGTTGTTGTTAGTCTTTCCTGAAATTGGTGTTTTGACTGGAGAGCTGACCTACGGACGTTGGGTTCCGCTTCATTTAAACTGGCATTTATACGGTTGGACCGCTCTAGGCCTTGTCGGCCTTCTTTTTGAGCTCTTTCCACAAACCCGCCAATTATTTTCTCGCTCTGCACGATTAGGTGTTTGGCTTTGGTCGGCTTGTCTCCTTTTCGGTGCGATTGATTGGTTGTCTGGGCGAACGAGCGGAAAGATCTTCTTGGACTGGTCAGGATGGATGCGCGTTTTCTTCCCCCTCGTCATTCTCTATCTCTGGGCGATTCTTTTCAGGAGTTGGTATGCCCATCAGCGCTCTTTGTTTTTGGCGGTTTTTCTCGTTCCTCTCTTTGGAGTTTGCTTCGGTCTTTACTTCGCATCTGACCCGCAAGTATACCCCCTGTTGATCGAAGTTCTGGAGGTCCTTCAGGTGCGAGTTTGTTAAATTCAACGCTCTTTGTGGTCTTGCTTCTTGTGATATTAGGAGGAAAGCTTGCAAAGAAAATTCGTGGTTCAAAAAGTGATGTCATCATCTGGGTCCTCTTTGGTCTCAACCTAATTTTGGGTGTTTTTGCCTCACAGCTACCCAATGATCACCATCACCCTGGGCAAATCACTTGTCTGGCGACTTTGCTTGTGTGGCCCCTTTTAATCGCCGTTTATTTTAAGAATCGCATCTGGCCCTACAAAGGGGTCCTTTGGTCGAGGGCCATGTTGGTTTGGTTGATGATCCTGTGTCTACACGGGGTAATCTCGTTCCTTCCTGGTATTCTTGATCAGGTGAAGTTTACCAATGCCTTAGTGGGGCATTCGCATTTGGCAATGGCAGGATTTACGACAAGTTTTGTCATTTTTTTGCTTCAGCAAATACTCAGCCCACAAGAGTCTCATGTCTTTGAAGATCGTTTTGCCTATTGGGGGTGGCATCTAGCGACGTTGACTTACCTTGTTCTGATGACTGGTGTGGGAATCTTTGAAGTCATTGATCTTTCCTTCACCGTCGATGGAGGGTGGATCAAAAAATCTCTCTACCTTGGAAGGTTTGTGGTGGGTATTCCCATGTTCCTCATCTCTCTCTACTGGTGGAAAAGGCTCAATGATCAGGTTTTAAAATCATGAAACATCAACGAGTGATCTTTTTATTTCATTATGTGACGGGGTTGGTTGATTTTTTCACGGGGATTTTCTTGGTGATCGCTCCATCATGGACACTTCGTTTGATGCAAGTGAAAGCTCGAGATGAGGCGAGCGAGCTTGTTTCTTATATTGGAGTTTTTGTCTTTGCTGTTGGCGCGAGTCATTTTTTAGCGGGGGACTATCCCCAAAACGAAGTCTCTAAAGAGCGTTGGAAAACGCTCTGGAAAGTCAGCTCATTAGTCCGATTTTCGGTCGCCTTCTTTGTTTTTTGGCAGGTTTTTATCGGTCATCTCGAGCAGATGTGGCTCTCGGTCGCGTTAACGGATCTGAGCGTTGCCACGATCCTAGTTTTCTTTTTGTGCATGAAACCTTTTGAGTAAAGATGAAAGCTTATTTGCGTCAACAAGGGCCAGGAATTCTATTGGTTGCGACAACGTATTTCTATTTTTTGATTTTTGCTCAATTCGCATTCGTTGAGCTTTGCCAGGCGAACTGTTCTGAATCTCTGAAAGCAATGATGGCTGTCATGGCTTGTTGTGGTATCTTTGGAAGTCTCAGTGTTCCCCTTCTGATTCGACGGCTTCGCTGGGAGCATCTGTTAGTCGCTGGAATTCTCGGGTGTGCTTTATCGGCTTTTTTTGCAATGAAAGCCCAGAGTCTCATCTCGTTTTTTGTTCTTTCTGGATCTATCGGAGCCTGCCTCGGTATTGTGACAGTCAGTGTGACCGCCCGTTTAAATCAAATCTTATTTCCGGTGGGGTGGGGGAGCGCGATCGGTATCGGAACGGGGCTAGGCTATGCTTTTGCCAACTTCCCGATGGTTTTCTTAGCAGATTCTTCAATTCAGGCAGCAATGGCCGGGATCGGAATTCTTTTGGCAATCCCGGTGGTCATCATGCTCAAAGGTCGCGAAAGGCAAGATCTCACGATGACGGCGAGCAATTCTGTAAAATATGATTTGAGATACCTTGTCATTGTTTTTCTCGCGCTGGTCTGGCTCGATTCGGCGGCGTTTTTTATTATCCAGCATACCGTTGAATTAAAGAGCCAGAGTTGGGGGGGCGGATACCTTTGGCGTAATGCATTCGTTCACTTGTCTGCCGCGATCATTGTTGGATTTGTCTTACAGAGCAGAGGTTTGCCTTGTGTTGTTTACTCGTCCTTTGGGATTCTGGCCATAGCGAGTCTTTTTCTCAACGAGACGCATTCTGATTTCGCTTGGGTAGGTGGGCTTCTCTATCCCGCCGGAGTTTCTCTATATTCAGCTGCTTTTGTGGCTGCTCCTGCCTATCTGGCGCGCTCTTACTCGAGCGTTTGGTCATCCGCGATTCTTTATTCTGTTGCAGGTTGGTTTGGATCAGCCAATGGGATTGGGATGGCGGAAACTCTCCATCGGGTTCCGAGAGAGTTTCTTCTGGTTGCAGGACTCTTGATTACGCTGCCATGGTGGTGGGGTTTTAGAAAAAAAAAGAAGATCCTGGTCGTTACCAGTGTGACACTCAGTTGTTTCTATTTGGCCAGTGCCTTGTCGTCTCGAGGGGACATGCAGGGAGATTCGATCCAGAAAGGACGGCAGGTTTATCGCTCGGAAGGGTGCATCCACTGTCATTCCCGTTATGTTCGACCTGAGTCGAGAGATGTCGAAATCTGGGGTCCTGTGGTTTCACTTGAGGAGATTCTTAAAGAACAACCAGTCTTGATTGGAAACAGAAGGCAAGGCCCTGATCTCCTGAATGTTGGGAATCGAAGATCGAGAGCTTGGCTGAGACAGCATTTTATCGATCCCCAATCTCTAGTGTCTAGTTCGTCAATGCCCTCATATGCCCACTTGTTTAACGCTGGAGAATCAAAGGGTGAAAACCTCATTGATTTTTTAATGGACCAGGGTCTCAAAAACTACTCTGAGCGTTTCGATGAAATTCAAGGATGGTTTCTCCAGAATTGGGAGCTTTCTGCGGACCAAGAAAAAGAGGGAGAACGGCTGTTTCTTGAGCATTGCTCGACTTGCCATGGTCACTTAGGTTTAGGAGATGGTCCAATGAGTCGACAATGGATGAGGGCACCTGCGAATTTAGTTCTAGGACCGTTTCCTTACACAGGGCAGGGAGATAGAGAGCAGACCCTAGCGAGGGTCGTTAAGTTTGGAATTCCAGGCACCGATATGCCCGGGCATGAAAGTCTTGAGGATGCAGAAGTTTTGGGACTCGTGAACTACCTCATAGAACTTCGAGCCCAGTAAAGCGGACGCTCACTACTCTTTGAGGTGTTGATCCACCTCTTCTTTTGCAGGGTCCCATTACGAAATCTGAGTGACTTTCTGCTGTTCATCGAGCTTTAGGACGGTCACGTGATCATCTTTTTCAGGAAATGGGTCCATGAGATGAGCGTCATCACCGTAGATAATTCGGTGGGAATAAGTCTTCATTTTTTTGAATGCAAACAACCTCCCGATGCCAGGCATTCCGTGAATGTTTGCAACAAAGGCGATTTGTTTTTCCTTGAAGAACTCTTTTCCTTTTTGATCGAGCTTCACGTTGGCCTTTTTGCCTGTTCCCATATCAAAACTGATTAAGAGATAACGAGTTTTGGAATCTAGTTGATAAGCTTCTCCATGTTGGTCGCTTGCTTGGAAGCTCTTAACGACACTCCCTGAATGATACTTTTGCCCTTAAGCGAATGGGAGAATCAAGAGTGATCCAAGAAGAGCGAGTAATGTTGATTTCTGCATAAGGTGAACGGTAGGGTTAAAATGATTTGAGTGTATCCCAATTTTTTGAATCTCCGATAATTCTATCGAAAAGGATTTTCATTGTAGGTAAATAATTGATCTGCGTGGGCCTTCGCATTGGCGCGACAATATGACCAGAAGGATCTCTTGCGAGGTGCCACTGGAAGATGGGCTGAAGAACACCATTTTGAGGATCTCGGATCTCGGGGAGTCTCAGATCAATGATGATTAGTTTTCCGTCTTTCCCTTGGCGAGCAACCCAATGTCCTCGAGAAAACCACTGAAGGGCGTCCAATACTTTTGTCTTCTGGAAATCGTGCGAGAGTTCACGGTGTTTGAGGATCTCTTGAAACTGAGGTTTCCCCTGATCAAAGGGAGACCAATAGATGAGATAGTAAGAGTCTTTCGTTTCGATTAATCCTCGCCAGAGAAGGGTGGTAAAGGGAGCGGGTGAGATTTGAACGACGCGAGCTTCCTTGAGGTGATTTTTAACCTGATGGGTGATTTGTGATTCGGCTCGGCTTTTCATGAAAAAAGCGAATCCTAGGTAGAGGATAGAAGCAGAGCTCAAGAGCCAGATCACTCTTTTTCGACGTGTTGATCCAGAAGGTTGACGGAGTGCGAGAAAGAGACCAATGAGCAGAGGAAGAGTAAAGAGGGGGTCCACGATGAAGAGGACATTGAGTGCCACCCGTTGATCAGAAAACGGTTCAAAGATTTGGGTCCCATATGTGGTTAAACAATCGATTAGACTGTGAGTCGACCAGGCCCAAAAAATGAGAGACCACATTTGTTCAGTGGTTGCGCCAAGAGCCAGGCGGCATCGGCTCAAGGGTTTTGCTAGGAGGGTTGGAGCGAGAAAAAAAATCAAAATGGAATGTGATAATCCTCTGTGCCAGCGGATGCCCATCTCAGGATCAAGAAATGGAAGAGCGAGGACATCGAGATCAGGAAGAACCCCAAAGAAAAGACCCCATGCAGCCCCTCTCCAACCGAGCTTTCGGCTTAACACGATTTCACCGACAACAGCTCCAAGTGCTGCTTGTGTGAGGAGGTCCATCGTCGTAGGGGGTTTGTGAGGGTGAATGATTGAGTAGCCTTAAGAGCTCATAATTTGAGGTGGTAGGCATCTCTAAAGCTATCACTGTGAGATGAAAAAATGGTGAGAATCACTCTCATTCTCACCATTTTTTCATCATGGGATGAGTATGATTTCACCCAAAATGAAAAAGAAGATTTTCGGTCTATTTGTGGTCTTTGCTCTTTTGGTAGTGGCAGTGGGATATTTTTTGATTTCGAGGGGTAGTCAGGTAGAAAATCTTGCCTCGCAACAACTTTCGCTAATTCGTGAAACCGTGGAGGTCGTTTTGGAATTTGAAAAAACGGGGAAAGCGGAGCAAGCGACCCAGCAACTCAAAAACTTGGAGCCGAAGTTTGCTCAATGGTCTCAGAGGCAAGAGGAGCTGACAAAGGGGAGTGACCAGGTGCCCGTCGAGAAGCTTGCAGAAATCGAACAGTTACGAGGTGAGTTGGCAAATGCCATGATCCAACTTGAGATTTCGGATCACCAAGGGGCCGTTGAGGTTCTGAACGTTTTAGAAAAAATCAACGCGAGTGCTTCGAAATAAATTGAGCTTTGGATGTTGATCTTTGCTCCTATTGCGTGCGGTTTTCTAAAGCCCAGCGCAGGAGTTTTTCAGAATCATTCCACACTTCAGCAGATGTTGAGTTGAGGACGACGGCAATCGCCCCACGGCCTTGGTAAATCCCTGAAGAAACAAGGCATCTCCCGGAAGCGTCGGTTGTGCCTGTCTTCATGCCTGTGCAATACGGGATGCGGGAGAGGAGTTGATTGGTGTTTTTGAGAAGGCGTGTGCGACCGTCCGCATAGTTGAAGGTGTAGGATCGAGTGTGCATGCACTCTCTAAGAAATGGATTGCGGTGAACTTCACGGGCGAGAATCGCAAGATCGAGCGCGGTAGAAAACTGACCTGTTTCGGTCAGTCCATGAGGGTTAACGAAATTCGACTGAGTCATCCCGATGCTGCGTGCTGTCTGATTCATCAGAGTTGCAAAGGATTCTTTCGATCCTGAAACATCACGAGCCAAGGCCAGGGCGATGTCATTTCCGCTGCGCACCAGGAGGGCCTTAATGAGTTCCTTACGTGAGTAGTTCTCTCCCGCTTTAACGTACAGCTTAGAGGGTTCGACCAGAGTGTCGGAATCAGAAATCGTCACAGTGCCCTCGAGCGGCCCACTCTGGGAGACGACATAAGCGGTGAGGAGTTTTTGCGTGCTGGCGACCGGTCGCTGAGTGCGTGCGTTTTTTTCGTAGAGAATTCGACCGCTAACCATGTCAATGACAACAGCACTTTCGCCTTGGATGAAAGATTGGTTATTCGGATTTTGGGTTTGTCTTTGTTGCTCGGCGATTGTCTCGGGCGTGACAATTTGAGCAGTTGCAATGGGTGCAATGGGTTGCTGTGGGCTACACGAAGAAACGTAAAAAGCCAATAGGGCGAGGATCTTCCACCGAACTTTCATCTTCATGAGTCTGACGATCTTCTTGAGGGGGGCAAGAGAAAGGAGGGCTTAATCCTTTTTGAGGGATTCTTTTTCCCACTCTCGAAGTTGTGAGAGAAATTTCTTCTCTTTGGCTTTTTGGCGAGGGGAATTGCCATAGTGGACTTGATAATGATAGCTGAGGAGCTCTTTGGTGAAACTGGGAGCATCTATTTGAAGAAGGTGCGCTCTTAAAGTTCGCCCTGGAGGCATCGGGAATCCGCGATCAATACAGGCCTTGCGAAACGCGGTTAAATAGTTTGGCTGGGCGATGGTAAATTGTTCGCGAGGAAGGTGTTTTATGAGTCGCGAGGGAGGTCGGCGAAGAATCATCACTACCAGTAAGATTCCCAAGAGAATGCCTCCAATGGAGGCTGTGGCTTTTAGGAGTGGCGAAAAAGAGAGGAGTGGCGAAAAAGAGGCTTGCTGAGATTCTAGCCCGATTTCATCGGGTTCTTCGAGGGGTGAGGGTTCATCTTGCGCTGCAATCGTAGCAATCCCTTCGGCGCGACTGGCTGGTGTTGTTTCAAAGACGACCCAGCCATGATCTTTGATGAAGATTTCGGCCCAAGCGTGTGCCTCTCGTGCACGGAAGACGAAGAATTGAGGGCCTCTAAAGTAACGCCCGCCAGACCACCCATAAGCCATTCTTGCAGGGTATCCTAAAGCTCTGGCAAGCATGACGGTCGCTGAGGCGAAATGAGTGCAATAGCCGGTATGGGTTTCAAAAAGAAAGGCCTCGAGAGGATCCAGCTGGTCTGGCATTTCAATCTCCAAAGAGTACTGAAAGTTTGATTCGAAAAGTCTTCTCAACTGGAGAAGGCAATCGTCTCTGCGTTGATCAAAAGTCTGAGCAACATGTTGGATCTTACTTCTTAGATTGGAGTTTTCGGGGAGTTCTAAATAGAGTGGAGATGGAGATGTGCCAGGGAGAATTGGCCCTGGGATTTGCTCAAATAAGGCGGGCGTTGAGGTCACTTCATAGCGGTAATTTGTGGACTCTTGCTTGGGAGGTGGAAGCCGAAAGGTGTCGGGAGCGGTTTCTCGAAGTGACGGTAGTTTTACTGATGCGACTTCAGGGAGGGTGATGGCAAAAGTCTGATCAGGAAAGTTCGCCTGGTGAGAGATCTCATAGGAAATGGGTTCCCGGGGGTTGTCTTGAAAAAAAATAGTGCCCTCATTTGCTGAGTGAGAAATGGGAATGGTCGGGTCGATTTTCCATTGCCCATGATCATAGGTGGCTAATGTGAACATCCGAAGGTAGCGTTCGGTTTGTAGGAGCCTTTGCGTATCTTCGATGGTCTTTGGAAAGAGATAGACTTCCGGGCGATTTGAGGGTTTGAGGCGAGCGCTTTTTTCAAGAGGTCGGTTTCCAAGGCTCGGAAATAACCAGTTTCCATTGCTTTGAGAGCTCAAAGCATTTGAAGGATCTGCTTTTGAGCTCCTGCTTCCTGTTGCACTCTCCTTATTGCCAAGCTCAGGGTGAAGAATGTCATTGAATTCTGTGGCCAGCGATTCCCCAACTCGAGGCGTGAGTGAAAAGACAATGAGCAGAAGGCATGAACCAAGAAGCAAAAGAATGG